>NZ_LQIH01000011.1:0-126056 GCF_001499835.1 Mycolicibacterium novocastrense | reverse complement strand
TGATCCTTTCGCCCGCAGTCAAACACCTGCTGCGTTACCTCGCGCTGGCCTACGTCATCGTCTTGGTGATCGTGCCGTTGTCCTTGTCGAACAACTCGGGATCCAGTGTCGCCCAGCCTCCGAGATCGTCGACGGTCCACAGCTTGGCCGGCGCGGGGAACTTGTCCCGGAACTCCTCGAGCACGGCGGGATCGACGGGCCGGAATCCGGCCTCGGCCCACAGCTTCTGCGCCTCGGGGGTGTAGATGAAGTTCTTCAGCGCGTTCGCCTTGTCCAGGTGCGTGCTCGACGTCACCACGGCGACCGGATTCTCGATCTTGAAGGTCTCCGGCGGGTTCACGTACTCCAGGTCGAAGTGCAGCGCCTCGTTCTCGTAGGCCAGCAGCACGTCGCCACTGCCCTGCCGGAACACGTCGGTGGCCTCCCGGCCCGAACCCGGACGCAGCTTGATGTGCTCGGTCACCAGCTCGGTGACGTAGTCGAGACCGGCCTGAGGGTCCTGGCCGCCCTTGCTGGCCCACGCGTAGGGCGCCAGCAGATTCCACTTGGCCGACCCGGAGCTCAACGGGCTGGGCGTGATGACCTCGACGCCGGGCTTGAGCAGATCGGGCCAGTCCCTGATGTTCTTGGGGTTGCCGGGCCGCACCGCCAAGGACACCACCGACCCGAACGGGATGCCCTTGGTGGCGTCGGCGTTCCAGTCCTTGGCCACCTTGTCGGCCTTGACGAGCCGGGTGATGTCCGGCTCGACGGAGAAGTTGACGATGTCGGCGGGCTTACCGTCGACGACGGCGCGCGACTGGTCGCCGGAGGCGCCGTAGGACGTCGTGACGCCGACGCCCTTACCCTCCGGCGTGGCGGCGAACGCGGGGATGACCTTGCTCCAGCCGGGTTCGGGCACGGCGTAGGCGACCAGCGTCAGCGTCGTCTCGGCGTCGTTCCCGCCGCCCTCACCCACCACATCGCTCGATCCGCCGGCGCATGCGGCCAGCACTGTGGCGGTGGTGGCCAGCGCCGCCGCGGCGCGCCAGGTTCTGCGGATGTTGACCATCAGTGACCTTTCGTTGGGGGGACTTCGGTGGAACCCGACCCGACGGGAAGGCGATGGATCAGCGCGAGGCGTCATCCCACAGCCGTTACCGACACCGAACCGCGGACGGGCGGAGGAGTCAGCAACAACAACAGACATCGGCAACAGCGCTGAAACTCACGGCAATGAGGGCCAGAACATGGCCGCTCTTGTTGCCGGACGCTGTTTGCATGGCGCGAAGCCTAACAGAGTTCTCGCAACCTGCTCGGCGAGGGATGAAGTGCCGTCAACGAGTGAACAGCCACATGACGATCACCAGGATCACCAGGATGACGAGCACCAACGTCACCCGCGACCGCGGCATCCCGCCGCTCATCGGTGCGCATCCCGTTCGTCGTGGCGAACGCGGCGCCACAACCTGATGCCGTTACCGAGGGCGCCGTCGAGCACGACCGCGGTGCCGTAGGCCAGCGCGAGCACCACCGGCATCACCACCGCGGTCTGGGCGACGAACGGCAGGCCGGTGAGCCAGAGCTCGACACCGTCCCACCAACTCAGGAAGCCACCCACGCGGCCAGCCTAGCGATGCGAGGATGTGCACGTGGCCGCCGACTCGGACCCCGCCCCCCGGGCCGGGGACACCACCTGCATCGTGGCCGGTGGCGGCCCGGCGGGCATGATGCTCGCGCTGGTGCTCGCCCGCGCCGGGGTCGACGTCACGGTGATGGAGAAGCACGCCGACTTCCTGCGCGATTTCCGCGGCGACACCGTGCATGCCAGCACCCTGCGCCTGCTCGACGAGTTGGGGCTCTCCGATGAGTTCGCGGCGCTCCCCCACCGTGAGATCGACACGCTGTCGATGACGGTGCAGGGCACGCCGGTCACCATGGACCTGCGGCGAATCCCCGGTCCCCACAAGCACATTGCGCTGGTCCCGCAGTGGGATTTCCTGGAACTGCTGGCCACCGCCGCAAAGCGGGAGCCGACGTTCACCCTGCTGCGCAGCACCGAGGTGCTGGGGCCGATCCGCCACGGCGACCGGGTGGTCGGTGTGCGCTACCGCGGCGCGGACGGCGAGGTGCGCGAGATGCGCGCGGCGTTGACTGTGGCCTGCGACGGGCGGTCGTCGACGCTGCGCACCGCGATGGGGCTCGAGCCGAAGGACTTCGGTGTGCCGATGGACGTCTGGTGGTTCCGGCTCCCCCGCGACCCCGAGGATCCGCACGGGCTCGCCGGTGTCCTCGGCGCCGGGCACGCGCAGATCGTCATCGACCGCGGCGACTACTACCAGTGCGCCTACGTCATCCCCAAGGGACGCGACGAGGAGTTGCGGGCGCAAGGCATCGGATCGCTGCACCGCGGGGTGGTGTCCCTGGTGCCGTGGTTGGCCGACCGCGTCGGGGCGGTGACGTCGTTCGACGACGTGAAGCTGCTCGACGTGCAGTTGAACCGCCTGCGGCGCTGGTACAGCGACGGCCTGCTGCTGATCGGCGACGCCGCCCACGCGATGTCGCCGGTCGGCGGGGTCGGGATCAACCTCGCGGTGGCCGACGCCGTCGCCGCGGGCCGGGTCCTGGCGGGTCCGTTGCGCTCGGGCACGCTGTCGAACCGGCATCTGGCCCGCGTCCAGGCGCGGCGCTGGCTGCCCGCCGCGCTGATCCAGACGGTGCAGAGGGTGATCCACCGCCGCGTCATCGCGGTCGCCGTCGCCTCTACCGGCCAGGCCGAGGCGCCCCGGTTCGTGCGCGTGGCCGCCGGGCTGGCGCTGCTGCGCCGCGTGATGGCCTACGGCGTGGCGATCGGCCCCTTACCCGAACACATTCCGGCCTTCGCCCGGCGCTGACCGCGCCGTAACCGCCAACAAGTAGACGCCGAGCGCGTCGGCAGTCGATGATGACGGCATGGTTCTGCAACAAACCGGGCCGTCGGACGGGTCAACAGAAACCGAGAACGGGGCGAAGCCGGCCGAGGCCGTCATGGCGAACACCCCGCTGACCGTGACCGCGCCGACACCGTACGCGCCGACCGGAGCGTTGCGAAACCCGTTCCCGCCCATCGCCGACTACGGCTTTCTGTCCGACTGCGAGAACACGTGCCTGATCTCCTCGGCCGGGTCGGTCGAGTGGTTGTGCGTGCCGCGGCCCGACTCGCCGAGCGTGTTCGGCGCCATCCTCGATCGCGGAGCCGGCCACTTCCGGTTGGGGCCCTACGGGGTGACGGTGCCCTCGGCGCGGCGCTACCTGCCCGGCAGCCTGATCCTGGAGACGACGTGGCAGACCCACACCGGCTGGCTGATCGTGCGCGAGGCGTTGGTGATGGGACCGTGGCACGACCTCGAGACCCGGTCGCGCACCCACCGCCGCACACCGATGGACTGGGACGCCGAGCACATCCTGCTGCGCACCGTGCGATGTGTGAGCGGCACGGTCGAACTGGTGATGAACTGCGAGCCGGCCTTCGACTATCACCGGATCCCCGCGACCTGGGAGTACTCCGCGCAGGCGTACGGCGAGGCGATCGCGCGCGCCAGCCGCGACGCCGACGCCCACCCCACGCTGCGGCTCACCACGAATCTGCGGCTCGGCCTGGAGGGCCATGAGGCCCGGGCGCGGACCCGGATGAAGGAAGGCGACAACGCGTTCGTCGCGCTGTCGTGGTCCAAGCACCCGGCGCCGCAGACCTACGAAGAGGCCGCCGACAAGATGTGGCAGACCAGCGAGGCCTGGCGCCAGTGGATCAACGTCGGCGACTTCCCGGACCATCCGTGGCGGGCCTACCTCCAGCGCAGCGCGCTGACGTTGAAGGGGCTGACCTACTCCCCGACCGGTGCGCTGCTGGCCGCGCCCACCACGTCGTTGCCGGAAACGCCTCAGGGCGAACGCAACTGGGACTACCGCTACGCGTGGGTGCGCGATTCGACGTTCGCGTTGTGGGGGCTCTACACACTGGGCCTGGACCGCGAGGCCGACGACTTCTTCGCGTTCATCGCCGACGTGTCGGGCGCGAACAACGGTGAGCGGCATCCACTTCAGGTGATGTACGCCGTCGGCGGCGAGCGCACGCTGGTCGAGGAGGAACTGCGCCACCTGTCCGGATACGACGGGGCGCGGCCGGTGCGCATCGGCAACGGCGCCTACAACCAGATGCAGCACGACATCTGGGGCACCATGCTCGATTCGGTGTATCTGCACGCCAAGTCGCGCGAGCAGATCTCCGACACGCTGTGGCCGGTGTGCAAGGCGCAGGTCGAAGAGGCGATCAAGCACTGGAAGGAACCCGACCGCGGTATCTGGGAGGTGCGCGGCGAGCCGCAGCACTTCACGAGCAGCAAGATCATGTGCTGGGTGGCGCTGGACCGCGGCTCCAAACTCGCCGAACTGCAGGGCGAGAAGTCCTACGCCCAGCAGTGGCGCGCGACCGCCGAGGAGATCAAGGCCGACGTGCTCAAGCACGGCGTCGACTCCCGCGGTGTGCTGACGCAGCGTTACGGCGACGACGCGCTCGACGCCTCGCTGCTGCTGGCCGTGCTCACCCGGTTCCTCCCGCCCGACGATCCGCGGGTGCGCGCGACGGTGCTGGCCATCGCTGACGAGCTGACCGAGGAAGGCCTCGTGCTGCGGTACCGCGTCGAGGAGACCGACGACGGGCTGGCCGGTGAGGAGGGCACCTTCACGATCTGCTCGTTCTGGCTGGTGTCCGCGCTGGTCGAGATCGGCGAGATCAGCCGCGCCAAGCATCTGTGTGAACGGCTGCTGTCGTTCGCCAGCCCGCTGCATCTGTACGCCGAGGAGATCGAGCCGCGCACCGGCCGACATCTCGGCAACTTCCCGCAGGCGTTCACCCATCTGGCGTTGATCAACGCGGTGGTGCACGTGATCCGGGCCGAGGAGGAGGCCGACAGCTCCGGGGTGTTCGTCCCGGCCAACGCCCCGATGTAGGTCGCGTCTCAGCCGGCCAGGGCGGGCTGGCGGGAAGCGGCGTAGTCGCTCCACGCGACGAGCACCGCCTCGAGCTGCTCGGTGGAGTGCCTGCCGAGCCCGCATTCGGTGGAGATCCCGAACTCCGGCAGGAACTCCGACGCCAGCGCCGCCCTCGCCCGCGCGCCGTCAGCACCGTCCTCGGCGTGCAGCAGGCCGAGATAGATCTCGGTTCCGGCTTCCAGCGCCAGTCCGCTCAGCGGCTGCCAGTGCGCCCGCCTGTTCCAGGCCGCGACCGTCGCCGCCTGGATGGCGTCGATGCGGCGCGGCACATGGCGCGACAACCCGTTGGCCAGCGTGACGATCGCCGAGGCGTCCCGCGGCAGGATGTGCCGGCCTCCGCGGGCGGCCGCCTCCTCGTCGGGTGGATCACCCATGAACGGCGACGCGCCGAACTTCGAATCGCCGTAGCACAGATGGAAGGTCAGCTCGGCGTCGTCGTGGACCCAGGACGCCAGCCGCGCCGTGGCCGCGAAGATCGGCTCGAAACCGCCGTAGGGATTGGGGAACCACCCTTCGATGGTCGCCAGTTCGGTCGGCAGGTCCCACTGAATCGCCAGGTCGCTCGGCGGGATCGCCTCCTGCAGCGCCTCGACGCTAAGTCGTAACGCCTGCTCGTAGGCGTAGGCCACCTCGACCTGAGAGTCGAACTGCGCGAACGAGTTCACAGCGTTGAAGGGCGTCGGAATCGACACCAGGAAACGCGAGTCCTCGGCCAGCACGCCGTCGCGGCGAGCGGCGATGAAGCGGGCGTAGGAGCCGGCGGCGACGCTGTGGTAGTCGAGCGCGCCGAACGACACCGGTGTCCCGGCGCGCACCCGGACCTTGCCGTCAACGACGTCCAGGGTCGGGTTGGCCAGGAAGTGGTCGGCCTGGGTCAGCACCCAGTTGGCGCGGTCACCGGGTTCACCGTCGGGGACGCGGGTCACGCCGGGCTGAAGCCGGTTGCCCACCAAAGCGAACGCGTCGTCGACGGTGGCGACGTTGATGCTGCCGGTGAGATAGAAGCCTGTCATGGCGAATCCTTCGTTTCAGAGGAGGACACCGAGCCGCGGCGGCTTGGTGCCGCGAAGGGTGTGGTTGCCGATGTGGACGTATTTCCAGCGGGCGGGATCGTGCAGCGAGTGCACGCGCACGTTGCGCCAGTGCCGGTCCAGCGCGTGCCCGCGGTCGGTGGCCGATGCGCCGGCCAGTTCAAAGATGCCGCTGGCGATCTCGACGGCGAACTCCTGTGCCAGCGCCTTGGCCGCGGCCACCCGCAACGACGCGGCCGCCGCGGCGTCGCGGGTCAGCTCCGGTGCGCTCAACGCGTCGTCGACCAGGCCGGCGCCCCGGGCGAGCAACGCCTCGAGCGCGTACAGGCGGGCCGTCAGTTCACCGAACCGGCGCACCACGTGCGGTTCGTCGGCGGCGTTGTCGACTCCCGCTTCGAACCACGGACGCGATCTCGTGGTGACGAACCGTGCGCCGTCCTCCAATGCGGCGCGCGCGATTCCGATGTCGACGGCGGCGTGCAGGGCCTGGTCGAAGGCGCCGAGCACCGACGGCGGCGCGGTGACCGGATCGGGGTCGGGTCCCTCGTCGATGACGAATTCACCCTCCACGACGACGTTGTCGAAGACGACCTCACCGCTGGCGGTGCCGCGCTGCCCGAACGAGGACCAGCGGTCGAGGTTGAGGGTGACGCCGGCATCGGTGGGCCGGACGAAAACGGTTGCGCCGTGCGACGGTTCGGTGTCGGGGATGCGGGCGGCGACGGCGATCCACGTCGCCCCGAGCGTTCCCGTCGCGTAGTACTTGGTGCCGTTGAGCCGCCACGTGCCGTCGGCCTGGCGCGCCACGGTGGTCCGCCGCTCCGCGCTGGTCCGGGTGCCGCGTTCGACGGTGGCGTTGCCGAGCTGGGCGCCGGCGAGCACGTCGCGGTAGATGCGCGGCGCCGGGTCGTTGTCCCCGAGCCCGCTGATCGCCTGGCTCAGCACGTAGTGGGAGAGCAGTAGCTGGCCGACGGCCGAATCCGCCTGAGACAGAATGCGTAGGACTTCGACGGCGGTGGTGCGCGGAAGGTCGGGGCCACCATGGGCGGCGGGGACGATGATGCCCAGCAGCCCCGAGTCGCCGATCCGGCGGAGCTCCGCTTCGGGCCAGATTCCGTTGAGTTCCCGCTCGACCGCGCCGGCAGCGATGTCGGCCGCGATCAGATGGGCGGTGTGCAGCGCCTGCTCGGCCGAAGTCAGGACGGGCGTGGTGCTTTCGGTGGTGGTCATGGTTGGCCAATCTAGGATCGTCGGCGGTGGGGCGGAACCGGGGTCAAGCGACGCTGAAGGGGCGTTCAGCAACGCTGTAAGTGCTCTCGGCACGCAGGTGGGCGCCGGCCGAGCGGACAAGGGACACAAAGGTCGTCAGCGGTGTGTTGGCCGCAGGCGCCTTCGCGGTAGCCACGCAGATGCGCCGCACCGGTGCACGTCCGACGACCCGCCGTAACACCACACCGGGGTGGACACCGCCGTGAGCGGCCAGCGACGGTACGAGAGATACACCGAGATCGGCGGCCACCAGGCCCTGCACGGTCGAGTAGTCCTCAGCGCGCAACGTCACCGACGGTGCGAATCCGGCGTGTCGGCAGGCTCTTTCGAACACCCGGACGTCGGGGCACACCCCGGTTTCGGTGCTGACGATCCACTGTTCGTCGGCCAGAGCCGCGAACCGCAGCGTCGATGCGGCCGCCAGCGGGTGGTTCGCGGGCAGGACCGCATAGAACTCGTCGTCGTAGACCGCGTCGCTGTGGACACGCGGGAACTCCGGGTCCTCGCCGGGAACCTCGGTGATGACCGCCGCATCGACCTCGCCTGCCACCAGCATCCCGACGCCCTGCTCGGGGTCGGCGGGAACCAGTTCGACGTCGATGTCGGGACACAGCGTGCGGAAACGCGCGATCGCGCGGGGCAGCAGGGTCGCGGCGGCGGTGGCAAAGGACGCGACCCGCACCGCACCGGCGCGGGCGCCGCCAAGGCGCGCGAGATCGCGTTCGGCCGCCGTGACCGCCGCGAGGATCACGTCGGCGTGCTCGAGCAGCCGGGTGCCCGCGGCCGTCGGCCGCACCCCGGTCGGGCTGCGCACCAGAAGCGTGGAACCGATATCTCGTTCCAGGGCGGTGATCTGTTGTGACACAGCCGATGTCGTGTAGTTCAGCGCCAGCGCGGCCGCCGACAGCGAGCCACAGCTCACGACTTCCCGCAACACCAGCAACCGGCGCACATCGAACACGGGCGAAACGTAACCGGGCGACCGCCAATTGCCGACGGTTGCGATCAGCCCGATGTAATCGCCTCAGTACGCGCTCGCGACGCCTTTCGGTGTGATGCCGTGATGCAGTTCGGCGACGTCGGGATGGGCCCTGGTGCGCGATTTCCACGCGTTCTCGCCGTAGGTGTTGAAGATCGGGTTGTCCGGATCGGCCTCCACCCCGCGCGACAGCGCGGCCAACCGCGGCGGCAGCTCGATGATCGGGACCAACGCGTCGAGCGCCGGATTGAGGAAGTACGGGATCGACACGCGGTCGGTGCCCGGCGGCGGTGCGAGCACGCGGTGGCGGGTGGCGCGCAGATAGCCTCCGGTCGCGACCTCGAGCAGTTCGCCGATGTTGACGATCAACGCGTCGGGCAGCGGGGGCACGTCGATCCACTCCCCCGCGGCGCCTTCGACCTGCAGCCCCTCGGATCCCTGCTCCACCAGCAGCAGGGTCAGTACGCCCGAATCCTTGTGCGCGCCGACACCCTGCGGGGTGTCGGCGGTGCCGGGATATCGCACGACCTTCAGCAAGGTGGCGGGCCGGTCGGCGAATGCCGCGTCGAACGTGTTCTCCGCCGCGCCCAGCGACACCGCCCAGTGCCGCAGCAGCCGCAGCCCCACGGCCGACAGGGCGGCGGTCCAGTCCTCGAAGGCTGCGCGGAAGCCCGCGGGCGCCGACGGCCACAGGTTGGGGCCCTGCAGCCGCCAGAAGCCCTCGGCGCCGTCGATGACGGGCCGCTCCGGACCGATGTCGATCTGCTCACGCCAGTCGACCCGGCCGTTGGTCAGCTCACCGCCGATGCGCGAATACCCGCGGAACTGCGGGCTTTTCAGCTGGCTGATCTCGTTCTTCACCTCCGTCGGCAGGGCGAAGAACTCGCGTGCGAGGCCGAGCACGTGTTCGATCTGCGCGCGCGGAACACCGTGCCCCACCAGATAGAAGAACCCGGCGTCGTGTGCGGCTTCGCGCAGGCGGGCCCGGAACCGGTCGGGTCGGGTGTCCGCCTCGGCGAGGTCGAGAACCGGCAGCATACGGTCATTGTGGTTCCCCGCCCCCGCCATCGGCCATCCGCCTCAACAAAGGCTGCAGGGGCGTGAAGGAACCCTGAAACACCCGGATGCGCCTCGACTGCCCGGTCTCCGACGTCTGTTATTTGGCCGCGTTGGCGAGCATGTCCCGCGCGATGGTGGCCGCCTCGTCACCGATCGAGTAACTGCACGCCCACGCCTCGACGGTCAGGTTCGAGGCGGCCGACAGCGCATGTTGGCAGGCCCAGCCGTCGGCATCCTGTTGCGTCGTGACCTGGGTGATCATCTCGTCGTCGGTGCGGACCTCACTGAGTTCCCACAGGTACGAATCTCCCGAACTACCCACGACCACAGTGGAATTGGCGCAACCCTCCCACGCCGCCCTGGACTTGTCGAAGAATCGCTGCGCATCCTCGGCCGACGTGTACAGCACCGCGGTCTGTTCGACCCAGTGGTTGTTGTCGTCGTCGGGTTCGCGCGCCACCTGGTCGCGCACATCGGTCCACCCACTGCCCGCATACACCGGCCCCTCGGCACCGTACATGGCGCCGAGGCACTCGCGATCCGACACGTCGTCGGAATGATCGGTCATCTCCTCGAGTTCGCTTGTGACCTTCATCGTGGTCGAGCCCATGATGCCGTTCAGTTCGCCGATGGTGAGCAGCACGTCGTCGAGCGTCGCCGCCGTCAACTCCCGCACCTCGACCGCCTGGCCGCGTATCGCTATGCCCGCCACGGTGCTCACACAGCCCGCCAGCACAGCCGACGTCGCCAGGACGACACCCGCGGCGAACAGTCGCGACGCCGTGCCGAATCGAGTCACCGCGTTATTGTGACCGACTTCGGCCACATTCGCGGCGTGGCCGACAATTTCGTCCGCACTCTTCAGGACTGGGTGATTTTGTCCATCATCAGGTCGGCGACCGCGGTCGCGTGCCGGGCGCCGGTCGGACTGGGTCCGGCGACGTCGGTGATCTCCACCTCCACGATGCAATCGCCGGCCACACCGAGTGCCCGCTGCAGCGTCGACCCGGCGTCCTGCATCACCACCGCCGAGACGATCTCGTCGTCGACGCCCACCTCGGTGATCCGGCTGGATCCCTGTGCGCCGCGCTCGGGTTGGTTCAACACCAGCGTCTGGCCGTTGCACCGGTGCCACTTGTCAGCCGACGTGGCGAAGAATTCCTGCGCGGCGTCGGCGTCGATGAACTCGACCACCCCGAAGAACCCGGTGACGGTGGGCCCGTGGGCGTCACCGCCGGCCCACGACTGGCTGACCACCGACCGCACCGGACTGGCCTGATACACGACCTTCTCCAACCGGTATCCGGTGCTCACACAGTCAGGAGGCGTCGCCTCGGCCTCGCGCACACCCTGCAGCAGCATGTCGGCGCCGCCTTCGACGACCTGGCCCATGAAGCCGCCGGCCCCGAACATCGTGGTCAGCTCCTCGGCGGTGGGAAGCGCCTGGTCGAGCATCCGGTTCGGCGACGGTTTGACGACCTCGGCGACCCGCGGGGCCGGTGCTTCGCCGGCGGGCGCCGAACAGCCGGCGACGATCGCGCATGCGCCCACCAGTGCCGCCGTCATCGCCGCCGCGCGCACGCCGTCCTACTTCTTGGCCTTGTCGGCGGCCGACGAGTCGGTGGACAGGGCGGCGACGAACGCCTCCTGGGGCACCTCGACCCGGCCGATGGTCTTCATCCGCTTCTTGCCTTCCTTCTGCTTCTCGAGCAGCTTGCGCTTGCGGGTGATGTCCCCGCCATAGCACTTCGATAGCACGTCTTTGCGGATCGCGCGGATGTTTTCGCGAGCTATGATCTTCGATCCGATCGCCGCCTGCACCGGAACCTCGAACTGCTGGCGCGGAATCAGCTCCTTGAGCTTGGTGGTCATCTTGTTGCCGTAGGCGTACGCCGACTCCTTGTGCACGATCGCGCTGAACGCGTCGACCGGCTCACCCTGCAGAAGGATGTCGACCTTGACCAGGTCGGCCTCCTGTTCACCGGCCTCCTCGTAGTCCAGGCTGGCGTAGCCGCGGGTGCGCGATTTCAGCGCGTCGAAGAAGTCGAAGATGATCTCGCCCAACGGCATCGTGTAGCGCAGCTCCACCCGTTCCGGGGAGAGGTAATCCATGCCGCCGAGTTCGCCGCGCCGCGACTGGCACAGCTCCATGATGGTCCCGATGAACTCGCTGGGCGCGATGATCGTGGTCTTGACGATCGGCTCGTAGACCGTGCGGACCTTGCCCTCCGGCCAGTCCGACGGGTTGGTCACGGTGACCTCCGAATTATCCTCCTGCACAACGCGATACACGACGTTCGGCGATGTGGAGATCAGGTCGAGGTTGAACTCGCGCTCGAGCCGCTCGCGGGTGATCTCCATGTGCAGCAGGCCCAGAAAGCCGCTGCGGAAACCGAATCCGAGCGCCACCGACGTCTCCGGCTCATACGTCAGCGCCGCATCGTTGAGTTGTAGCTTGTCCAAAGCGTCGCGCAGAACCGGATAGTCCGAGCCGTCAACGGGATACAGCCCCGAGTACACCATCGGCCGCGGCTCGCGGTACCCGGTGAGCGGTTCGGCCGCGCCGTGGCGTGCCGTCGTCACCGTGTCACCGACCTTGGACTGGCGCACGTCTTTGACGCCGGTGATGAGGTAGCCGACCTCGCCGACCCCCAGACCGGCGGAGGCCTTGGGTTCGGGCGAGACGATGCCGACCTCGAGCAGTTCGTGGTGGGCGCCGGTGGACATCATCTTGATGCGTTCGCGGGGCACGATCCGGCCGTCGACGACGCGGACGTAGGTCACCACTCCGCGGTAGGTGTCGTAGACCGAGTCGAAGATCATCGCCCGGGCCGGTGCGTCGGCGTCGCCGACCGGCGGCGGGACCTCGCGCACGACGTGGTCGAGGAGGTCGGCCACGCCCGCGCCGGTCTTCCCGGAGACCCGCAGCACGTCGTCGGGTTCGCAACCGATGATGTGGGCGAGTTCGGCGGCGTACCGGTCGGGATCGGCCGCGGGCAGGTCGATCTTGTTGAGCACCGGGATGATGTGCAGATCGCGATCCAGGGCCAGATAGAGGTTCGCCAGCGTCTGCGCCTCGATCCCCTGGGCGGCGTCGACGAGCAGCACCGCACCTTCGCACGCCTCGAGCGCACGCGACACCTCGTAGGTGAAGTCGACGTGGCCGGGGGTGTCGATCAGGTGCAGGACGTAGTCCTCGTCCCCAAGCTTCCAGGGCAGCCGGACATTCTGCGCCTTGATCGTGATGCCGCGCTCGCGCTCGATGTCCATCCGGTCGAGGTACTGCGCGCGCATGTCACGATCGGCGACGACGCCGGTGAGTTGCAGCATCCGGTCGGCCAGCGTCGACTTGCCGTGATCGATGTGGGCGATGATGCAGAAGTTCCGGATCTGCGCCGGCGCCGTGAAGGTCTGATCGGCGAAAGTGCTGATGGGAATCTCCTGGTGAACGCGGACTTCGGGTGTCACCAGCGTATCCAGGCGGCGCCGTAAGCACACAATCGTGCTGGGCCGCGCTCGCTTATGCTCGGAAATATGCCTGCGCCCTGGAGACCACTGCAGACATTCCAGAGGATTGCCGAGAACCTGGTGTTCAACGAGGCGCCGAAGATCATCCGTCAGATCGGTCAGTCCGAGACCGTGCAGCGCGGTATCCAGCAGGGCATCAGGATCGGTCTGGAGGCGATCGCCGGCACATCGCGGGACGAGACACCGGCGATCACGACCGGACGCCCCGTCAGCCGTCACTTCGTGCCGACCGCCCACCGCGCCCGCAAGGTGGTGTACGCCCCCGACCTCGACGGCCGCGCCGACCCGGGCGAGATCGTGTGGACGTGGGTGGTCTACGAGGACGACCCGACGCAGGGCAAGGACCGACCGGTTCTGGTGGTGGGCCGCGACCGGTCCACGCTGCTCGGCCTGATGCTGTCCAGCCAAGACCACCACCGAGACGATCCGGACTGGGTGGGCATCGGCACCGGTACCTGGGATTACGAGGGGCGAGCCAGTTGGGTGCGGCTGGACCGGGTGCTCGACGTTCCCGAAGACGGAATCCGCCGCGAAGGGGCGATCCTGGCCCGCGAGAAGTTCGAAGTGGTCGCCGCGCGGCTACGCGCCGAATACTCCTGGAGCTGACCCCCCACCCCTCTTTTTCTTTTCCGCGAGTGACCGCGTCTGCCCCGCGACACGCCGCGCGCGCATGGCAATCGGCGGTCGCTCGCGGACGTTGGCGGGATGTCAGCGTGGCTGGCGCCACATGGGCCACATGGGCGGGCCGCCGTCGGGCAACGTGATCTCGCCGGTGACGTCGAACCCGAAACGCTGGTAGTAGCCGATGTTGTCGGGGTTGCTGGACTCGAGGTACGCGGGCGCGTGCTCGGCGTCGCAGCGGTCGAGGCGCGAGCGCATCAGGGCCTGTCCGTAGCCGGTGCCACGCACCGTCGGGTCGCTGCCGATCACCCCCAGGTACCAGTGCGGCTCCTCGGGGTGGTGCTGCTTCATCAGCTCGGCCATCGCCTGACCGCGCCGCACATTGGCTCCCATCGCCCGCATGAACGCCGGCATCATCCTCAGCTCCTGCAGCCCGCTCTGCCTCCACTCGCCCGGCGGGTCCCACAGCGCGGCGGCACCGATGCGCTGGCCGCCTGCGACCTCGACTCCCTCGGTGCGCAGGAAATGGTGGCGAATCATGGTGGCGAACACCCGCGCCAGGGCGCGCTCCCGCGCAGCGTCCTTCGGCAGCATCCACTTCATCACCGGGTCGTCGTAGAACGCGCGCGCCAGCACCGCAGACATCTGGCGCACATGCCGGCGCGCCGCCGGAGCGACCTCGACGTCAGCCACGGGTGATGTAGGCCTGCAGCTGCTCCTGCTGCGCTTCGAGCTCTTCCATCCGCGTCTTGACGACGTCGCCGATGCTCACGATGCCCACCAGACGGCCGTTCTCCATCACCGGCACGTGCCGGACCCGGTTCGTCGTCATCAGCGCGCTGAGGCTGTCCACCGAATCGTCGGGAGCGCAGGTCGCCACCAGCGTGGTCATGATCTCCGACACCGGTTTGGTGAGCAGTTCTCCCCCTCGGCGGTGCAGCGCCCGCACGACATCACGCTCGGAGACGATCCCCATCAGGCCGTCAGGCGACACCACGACCATCGCGCCGATGTTGTGCACCGCCAGCTCGGTGAGCAACCCCGAGACCGACGTCTCCGGAGTTATCGTGGCCACCGCGGCGCCCTTGTTCCGCAACACGTCCGCGATCCGCATCCTTGCCTCCGCTCGTGATCTTCCTCACAGGCTAGGTTGGACTGCCTCGGCGCGGAAGGCTTTGCGAGGTTGCAACCCGGTCACACTCGGGCCGCAAAGTCGCGAAATGGCATTCCAGCAGCGCAAAGTCGAGTACACACCTGCCGGAATGCCGTTTCGGCCCGTTTCGAAGCCCCCTTCGCCGCGCCCCTCGGGTATATGTGGGGCCATGATCGAGATCACACTGCTTGGCACCGGAAGCCCCATCCCCGACGCCCACCGCGCCGGACCGTCGACGCTCGTGCGCGCGGGCGGGCAGACGTTTCTGATCGACTGCGGTCGCGGCGTGCAGCAACGCCTGACGGCCGCGGGCGCGCCCGCCAACGGACTGTCCGCGCTGCTCTTAACGCATCTGCACAGCGACCACATCGCGGACCTGGGCGACGTGATCATCACCCGATGGGTGTCGACGTTCACGCCCGAGCAGCCCCCGCTGCAGATCATCGGACCGCCGGGCACCGCCGAGGTGGTCGAGCACACCCTCAAGGCGTTCGGCTTCGACATCGGATACCGGATCGCGCACCACGCCGACCTGACGGCGCCGCCCCCGGTGGAGGTACACGAGTACACCGAGGGTGAGGTGTGGAACCGCGACGACGTGACGATCCGGGTTGCGCCCACCGACCACCGCCCGGTCACCCCGACCATCGGCTTCCGCATCGAGCACGCCGACGCCTCGGTGGTGCTGGCCGGCGACACCGTTCCCTGCGAGAGCCTCGACGAACTCGCGGCGGGCGCAGGTGCGTTGGTGCACACCGTGATCCGCAAGGACCTGGTCGACAGGATGGCCATGCAGCGCATCCGCGACATCTGCGACTATCACTCCTCGGTCGAGCAGGCAGCCGAAACCGCGGCGCGCGCGGGGGTGGGCATCCTGGTCCTCACCCACTACGTGCCCGCGATCGAACCCGGGCAGGAAGACGACTGGCGCGCGCTGGCCGCGTCGGTCTTCGACCGGCAGATCGAACTCGGTGACGATCTGCTTCGCGTCGAGGTGCATCCCGGCATCTCCGCCAAGCCGACCGGGTGATCGGTCAGGCCAGGCGGGTGATCTCGACGACGACGTCGAGGTCGGTCGAGCCCTCACCGGAGTAGATCCCCTTCAGCGGGGTGACATCGGAGTAGTCCCGGCCGACACCCACGCTGATGTACTGCTCGTTGATCGGGGCGTCGTTGGTCGGGTCGTAGTTCCACCAGCCACCGGTCCACGCCTGCACCCAGGCGTGGCTCTGCCCGTCGATGGTGTCGGCGATCGCCGCTTTGCGGTTCGGGTGCAGATACCCCGACACGTAGCGGGCGGGAATGCCCATGGAGCGCAACAGGATCAGCGTCAGATGCGCGAAGTCCTGGCAGACGCCCTTGCCCTCGCGCAACGCGTCCAGCCCCGACGAGTGCACGCCGGTGGTGCCCGCGACGTACGCCAACTCGCTGCGCACCCACGACGCGGCCGCGGTGACGGCCTCGCACGGCGTGCGGTCCTTGATGATGCGCTGACCGACCCGGCGTATGCGCTTGCTCGCCGGCGTGTAGTGGGTGGGCGCGAGAACCTCGTCGAACCTGTCGACGACGGCCTCGGATTGCAGGTCCTCCCATGTCACTTCGCGTTCGGGCATCTGATCGGCGTCGGTCTCCACGACCGACGACGACGTCACCTCCAGTTCGGTGTGCGGTGCGTGCAGGTCGAACGCCGTGACCGCGGTCCCCCAGTAGTCGACGTAGCGGTAGTTGCGGGTGGCCGGCACGGTCTCCACGCGGTTGAGGATCACGTTCTGCCGCGAGTCCGACCGCGGCGTCAGCCGCGCCTCGTTGAACGACGCCGTCACCGGAGACTTGTATGCGTACCCGGTCGAGTGCACGACCCGCATCCGCCACATCACTGTCTCCTCATCGCTACGCAAGCGCTCATCGTCAGAGTTCACCTTCTTCGATGACGAGCGTGCCGTTGTGGCCCGCATCGTGCCATGCCACCCAGGGTGCGGAGTGAAAGTATTGCAGCGCCAACGCCTCTCCGACATCGAAGCAGGTCTTCTGCAGGTCGGCCAGCCGCTGTTCCAGCGACTCGAGCAGCACACCGGGACGCAGGAACTCCAACTCGCTGCGGGCCCGGCCGAGGAGTCGCTGCGCCTCGGCGGTGGCCCCGAGGCGGCTGTGGGGTCGGTTCATCAGCTCGTCGAGGCTGTGTTCGGCAAGTCGCAGCGAATAGAAGATGGAACGTGGGAAAAGCCGGTCCAGCAACATGAATTCGACGACGCGACCGGCGTCGAGCACGCCCCGATAGGTGCGCAGGTAGGTGTCGTGGGCACCCGCCGACCGCAGCAGCGTCACCCATGCCGGTGACGACGCGCTGTCCCCGACTCGCGAAAGCAGCAGCCGCACGGTCATGTCCACACGTTCGATGGCCCGGCCGAGCACCATGAAGCGGTAGCCGTCGTCGCGCGACAGCGTCGAGTCGGCCAGCCCGGCGAACATCGCGGCGCGGCCCTCGACGAACGAGAGGAATTCGTGCGGCCCAAGGCGTTTGGCGGCCCGTTCCCGCTCGGCCAGCGCGTTGTAGGTGGTGTTGAGGCACTCCCAGATTTCGGTGGACGTGACTTCCCGTGCGCCGCGGGCATTTTCGCGGGCCGCCGAAATGGCGTCGACGATCGACCCCTGGGTGCCGCGACTGAAGGCGACGATGTCGGTCAGCGACCACACGTCCAACGGCGCGTCGGGGGCCTCCATCCCCAGCACCCGCAGCAGCGTCCGCGAGGCCTGGTCGGGGTCAACGCTGGAGTCTTCGAGCAGTTGATGCACGGTCACGTCGAGGATGCGGGCGGTGTCGTCGGCGCGTTCGACGTACCGGCCGATCCAGTACAAGGATTCGGCGTTGCGGGCCAACATCAGCGCACCACCCCTTTACTGCTGCTGTTGCTGTTGGTCTTGGGTCTGCCCGTCGCTGCTCTCGGCCTTGGGCCCGCGCGCGGACTTGGGCAGCTTGCGCACCACTTCGGCGGCGCCGAGCTCGCGGTCGGCGACCGAGGTGCGCGAGGCCAGCACCCAGGTGTCCTTCGATCCGCCGCCCTGGCTGGAGTTGACCACCAGCGAACCCTCGGGCAGCGCGACGCGGGTCAGCCCGCCGGGCAGCACCCACACGTCGTCGCCGTCGTTGACCGCGAACGGGCGCAGATCGACGTGCCGCGGCACCAGCTGGTCCCCGATTTGGGTGGGCACGGTCGACAGCTGCATGACGGGCTGGGCGATCCAGCCGCGCGGATCGTTGCGGATCTTCTTGGCGACGGTGGCGAGCTCCTTCTCCGAGGCGTCCGGCCCGAACACGATGCCGTAGCCGCCCGAACCCTCGACCGGTTTGATGACGAGCTCGTCGATGCGGTCGAGCACTTCCTCGCGTTCCTCGTCGAGCCAGCATCGGAACGTGTCGACATTGGCCAGCAGCGGCTTCTCGCCGAGGTAGTACTCGATGATCGTCGGCACGTAGGTGTAGACGAGTTTGTCGTCGCCGACACCGTTGCCGACGGCGCTGGAGATGACGACGTTGCCCGCCCTGGCCGCGTTGAGCAGCCCGGCGACGCCGAGCACCGAGTCGGGCCGGAACTGCATCGGGTCGAGGAACGCGTCGTCGATGCGCCGGTAGATGACGTCGACCTGCCGCTCGCCCTCGGTGGTGCGCATGTAGACGGCGTTGTCGCGGCAGAACAGGTCGCGGCCCTCCACCAGCTCGACGCCCATCTGCCGGGCCAGAAGCGAATGCTCGAAGTACGCCGAGTTGTAGACACCAGGGGTGAGCACGACGACTGTGGGGTCGGCGACGTTGTTGGCCGCGGCATTGCGCAGCGCCCGAAGCAGATGCGACGAGTAGTCACCGACGGCGCGAACCCGGTGGGTGGCGAACAGGTTCGGAAACACCCGCGCCATCGTGCGGCGGTTCTCCATCACGTACGACACCCCGGACGGTGAGCGTAGGTTGTCCTCCAGCACCCGGAAGTCGCCCTTGGCGTCGCGGATCAGGTCGATGCCCGCGACATGGATGCGCACCCCGTTGGGCGGCACGATGCCGGCGGCCTCGCGGTGAAAGTGCTCACAGGAGGTGATCAGCCGACGCGGGATGACGCCGTCGCGCAGGATCTCCTGCTCGCCATAGATGTCGTCGAGGTAGAGCTCGAGCGCCTTGACGCGCTGGATGATGCCGCGTTCCAGGCGCGTCCACTCCGCCGCGGAGATGACGCGCGGAACCAGGTCGAGCGGGAAGGGACGTTCCTGGCCGGACAGCGAGAACGTGATGCCTTGGTCGATGAACGCGCGGCCGAGCGCGTCGGCGCGGGCTTCGAGCTCGGAGGCGTCCGACGGGGCGAGCTCGGCGTAGATGCCTTTGTAGGGGCCCCGCACGTTGCCTTGGGCGTCGAACATCTCGTCGAAGGCCTTGGCGTAGCTTGCGGGATCGCTGTAGCCGGAGAAGACGCCCTGGTAGCGCTTGGCCTGCTTACGTGGGCTCCGCGACGGTCGTGCGGACTCGGTCGGCAGGGTTCGCAGGCTCACCCCTGCCATGCTGCAACACTTCGGACATATCGGCAGGCCAGAGGACTCACTTTGGGCATTTACCCACTCCGCTGGTAACCTGAACCCTCGCTGCCCGCCTACCGGGCGCCTACCAGACTTTGGGAAACCCCTACAGGATTTACGAAGGACTACACGCGTGGCCAACATCAAGTCGCAGGAGAAGCGCAACCGGACCAACGAGCGCCGCAGGCTGCGCAACAAGTCGGTCAAGTCGTCGCTTCACACCGCGGTGCGTGGCTTCCGGGCGGCCGTGGAGGCCGGCGACAAGGACAAGGCCCAGGAGCTGCTGGCCTCGACCAGCCGTCAGCTGGACAAGGCCGCCAGCAAGGGCGTCATCCACAAGAACCAGGCCGCCAACCGCAAGTCGGCGCTGGCCTCCGCGTTCAACAAGCTCTGAGCGTTCAACAAGCTCTGAGCGTTCAACAAGCTCTGAGCGTTCAACAAGCTCTGAGCCCGCTCAGTCCGCTCAATCTTCGATGAGTTCGGCGACGCGCCGCACCGTCGCCTCCAGCGCGTAGTCCGCATCCGCCGCGGCCCCCTTCACATCCGCATTGAGCGCGGCCACCAACCGCATCGCCTCGGCGACGGTGGTGTTCGACCATCGCCGCGCCTGCTTCTGCGCCTTCTGCACGCGCCAGGGCGGCATCCCCAGCTCTGACGCCAGCCGGTAGGGGTCGCCCGACAACGGCCGCACCCGCGCGATGGTGTGCACCGCCTCGGCCAGGGCGTCGGCCAGCACGACGTGCGGTTCGCCGCGCATCATCGCCCACCGCAGCGCCTCAGCCGCCCCGGCCACATCCCCGACGACCGCCTTGTCGGCGACATCGAATCCCTTCACCTCGGCCTTGCCCGAGTGGTAGCGGCGCACCGCCTCCGCGTCGACCTCCCCGGCGGTGTCGGTGACCAACTGCGAGCAGGCCGCCGCCAACTCGCGAATGTCGGAGCCGATCGCGTCCAGCACCGCGGTGACGGTGTCCTCGCCGACCTTCACCTTCAACGCGCGGAACTCACGGCGGACGAAGTCGGCGCGGTCGGCGGCCTTGGTGATGCGCGCACACGGATGCACCTGCGCCCCGAGCTTCTTGAGCTGATCGGCCAGCGCCTTGGCGCGCCCGCCACCGGAGTGCACGACGACGAGCATGGTGCCCGGCGGCAGGTCCGCCGCGGAGTCGGCGATGAGCGCGGCCGCGTCCTTTCCGGCCTCGCCCGCCGACTCCAACACCACCACGCGCTCCTCGGCGAACAGCGACGGGCTCAGCAATTCGGCCAGTTCGCTGGTGCTGACCTCGCCGGCGCGCAGGCGATCGACCGGAATGTCGTGCATGCCAGCCTGTTTGCGGGCCTGTTTGAGAACCGCCGCTACCGCGCGTTCGACCAGCAGGTCCTCGTCCCCGAGCACCAGATGCAACTGCGACGCTTCGCTCACCCCCCGATCGTGTCACGCCCAGCCGACACCCCCGACACCGTCCACGCCAACAGGCACACCGCGGCGGCGCCCGCCGCGAGGCGCACAAGTCGGAAGCGCCACGCGAGCACCACCGCCGCTCCCACGGCCGCGGTCAGCATCACCCCCGCAAGCCCGGACGGCACCGACACCGAGGACCCCGGAACGCCCGCCGCCCAGTCGGCCACGTGCAGCAGCCACCACACTTCCGGCCCGGTGAACCGGATCAGCAGGTCGGCGCCGGCGGGCCAGACCCGACTCAGCGCGGCCGCGGCGGTGCCGAGCACGGTGATCGGTGGAATCATCGGGGCCACTGCAACATTGGCCGCGACCGATACGACGCTGAACGTCCCGGCCATCCCGGCCACAAGCGGAGCGGTGACCAGTTGCGCGGCGGCGGCCACGCTCAGCGCGTCAGCGGCCGGCTTGGGCCAGCCCCGCCCGACGAGGCGGCGCGACCACACCGGTGCCAGTACGACGAGGGCCGCCGTCGCCGACACCGACAGCGCGAACCCGACGTCGACGGCGAGCTCCGGGGTTCCGATCATCAACGCCAGCACGCTGGCCGACAACGCGGGAATGGCCTGCCGACGCCGGTGCGACAGCACCGCCAACAACGTGATCGCCCCCATCACCGCGGCGCGCAGCACGCTCGCACTCGGCTGCACGACAACCACGAACGCCAGCAGCGCAACCGCCGCCAGGCCGACCGCCGCCCGTGGCCCGATGAGCCCCGCGCTCAACAGCACCGCCCCGCACACGATCGTCACGTTCGCGCCGGAAACCGCGGTCAGGTGCGTCAATCCCGCCGTGCGGAAGTCGGCCGTCGTCTGACGCGGCACGGCCGAGGTGTCGCCGAGCACCAGCGCGGGCAGCATCGCGGCCTGATCGGCGGGCAGCGAGCGTCGCGCGGCATCGGCGAACCCGGCGCGAACCTCGGCGGCCGCACGTTGAACGGCGGACGCCTCGCCGTAGGTGGGATCACCGATGGCCGAGAGCACCGCCACGCTCAAATCGCGCCGCGTGGGCCGCCCGACGCGAGCCCGAAACGCCACCGGCGTGCCGGCGGTCAGCTCCCGAATGCGGGTGGTCGACGCGAAAACCACGATCCGGCCGGACATTTCCTGTCCGTCGAGCGCCACCAGGGAACCACGGAACATCGTCCGGTTGCCGCCCAGCGCACGCGGGCTTTCCGTCGGGGTGACCACGACGGCGGCGACCGTTCCGTAGCGCTGGGCGACCGGATGGCGGCGTACCTCGTCGACCCGCAAACCGATCGCGATCGCGAAGCCCGCCGCCACCAGCCCGACCGCCAGCACGCTCGCGCCGACCGCTTTCCCGTCGGCTCCCGCCCGGCGGCCACTACCCCACCACCCCAGCGCCGCGGTGCACGCCACCATCACGACGGCGGCGACCGCTGACCCGCCAACCGGCCACACGATCCCGGCGCCGGTCACCGCCCAGGCGGTCAGCGCCGCCGGGACCAGGCGCAGGTCCAATGGCGCCGCCTCGGCGTCCGCCACCGGAGTCACACATGCACGAGGTCGCGCAGCTTCTCCAACCGCGCCGGTCCGATGCCGTCGACGTCGCCGAGCTGGTCGACGCTGGTGAAACGACCGTTGGCATCGCGCCAGGCCACGATCGCCGCGGCGGTCACCGGCCCGATCCCGGGCAGCGTGTCGAGCTGCTCCACCGTCGCGGTGTTCAGGTCCACCGTCCCGCCCGGTGGCGCGCTGCCGTCCCCAGACGCCGGTGTGTTCGTCGACGCGGGCGCCGCGACGCCCGTGCTGACGGAGCTCCCCATGGCGGCCGGTTCACCCGCCGCAGGCGCGATGCCCACGACGATCTGTTCACCGTCGGCGATCCGTCTGGCCATGTTGAGCCCCACCAGGTCGGCGCCGTCCAGCGGCCCACCCGCCGCGGTGAGCGCGTCGGCGATCCGGGCGCCGTCGGCCAGTGTGACCAACCCCGGCTTGTGCACCAGGCCCACGACGCTGACGACGACGGGCCCTCCCGTCTCCGGCGGCGCGCCACCCGGCGTCGGGCTCGCCGACGAAACCATCTCCACCGGGGGCAGTTTGGCCGCTGCCACCGCTGGGCTGTCGTCGCGCAGCAGGACGAACACCGTGACCAGCACGGCGATGACACCGACGCCGCCGAGCGCCACGACGCCGGCTCGGCCGGGGTCTGCGCGCACCGCGGCGAGCCAACCGCCCGCGCCGTTGCCGGCGGACTCCGGCAGCCAGCGGGTCAATGAGGTGTCCGGTCGGCGGTCCTCATCGTCGCACCCGGGTTCCACTTCGGCCCCCAGCCTGCGCTGCGTGCGCTCGGCAGGCAATTCAGTTCGCATGCATGTGAAGTTAGGTGCGCACACCGACCGTGGACGACGCCAACGCCGGCCGGCGACTCGCCCTGTGGATCAAATGAGCGTTGGGGATAGGCCCGATGTCTACAGTGTTGCTGTGGATCGTCGAGTGCCGATGGTCGCGGCCATCGCGTTCGCGGTGCTGTACGCCGTTGCGCTGCTGATGGTTCCGGCGTTACCCGGGATCGATCGCCCGGGACTCGACATCGTCACCCATCTCAACGAGCACTCCGGCGCGATGCGGACCCAGGCGCTGTTGCTGGCGTTCGGTGCGCTGGCCCTGGTGGTGGTGCTCGGTCACGCCCGGGACCGACTCGCGGGACCGTACGCTTTCGTGTTCACCATCGGGTCGGCCGTCGTCGTGGTCCAGATCAGCATCGCGACCTGGTTCACCGCCGGGCTGTCGTTGCACGCCGCCGACCTGGGCTCCGGAACCGCGCGGGCGCTCGCCGACGTGGTCACGATGTGGGGACCCCTGCTGACCGTGGCCGACATCATGGTCGCCGCACCGATTCTGTTGGCCGCCAACGAGGGACGCTTCCCGCGCTGGCTCGGCATCGTCGCCGCGGTTTTCGCCGTCGAGCAGCTGATCGAGACCATCACGATCATCGGGCCGCCGGGCAGCTTCATCTCCCCGGGCGGTCCGATGAACATGTACCTCGGCGGGCCGTTGTTCATCCTGTTCTTCCTCGCACTCGGGGTGGCCCTCTCGCTGACCGACGAATCCGAAACCCCGGCGCTGCCGGCCGGCACCGACACCGTCACCGACCAGTCCGGCCCCGCCGACGGCGCCGATGCATCCGCCTCGGAAGACGCCGCCGAGCGCGGCCCTGAATAGCCCAGCCTGGCCCCACGTACGCACTAGCATTCCCCCGGTGGCAACGTTGCAGCGATTCACCGACCGTCGGGTACTGCTCACCGGAGGCGGATCCGGCATTGGCCAAGCAACGGTCCTGCGGATCCTCGACGAGGGTGGCACCGTGGTCGCCGCCGACGTCAGCGAGGCCGGACTGGCCGACACCGAGGCCAAGGCCGGTGAATCGGGAGCCCGGCTCACCACCGTGGTGATGGACGTCGGCAGCGAGGAATCGGTGATCGCCGGGGTCTCACACGCGGTCGCCACGATGGGTGGCCTCGACGCGCTCGTCAACGCCGCCGGAATCCTTCGATCGGCCCACTTCGCCGACACCACGCTCGCCGATTTCGAACAGGTTCTGCGGGTCAACCTCGTGGGGACGTTTCTGGTCACCCGCGAAGCCCTGCCCGCGCTGCGAACCGGCACCGCCCCGGCGGTGGTCAACTTCAGCTCGACATCGGCGAACTTCGCCCATCCCTACATGTCGGCCTATGCGGCGTCCAAGGGCGGCATCCAGGCCATGACACACACGTTGGCGCTGGAGTTCAGCAAGCAGGGAATCCGGTTCAACTGCGTGCAGCCCGGGTCGATCTCGTCGGGAATGACCGACGGCACAGGGCGATCCGGCCAGAGCGTCGGACCCGGGCTGCCGGAGGACGCCGACTACACGCTGTTCGGCAAGATCATGCCGACACTGCCCGTCGACGGTGACGGGATGTTCGCCAAACCCGACGCCGTGGCCGCTGTCGTCGCCATGCTCGCCGCGCCGGAGGCTTACTTCGTCACCGGCACCGAGGTCCGCGTCGACGGCGGCACCCACATGTAAATGGTTGACACCGAGGAGTTTTCGTGACGACACCTGACCGGCCGCTGCGCGTCATCCAGTGGACCACCGGCAACATCGGCCGCCGGTCGCTGCACGCGATCATCGGACGCGAGGATATGGAACTCGTCGGCGTCTACGCCCACGGCGCGGACAAGGTCGGTGTCGACGCAGCAGAACTGGCCGGCTGGCCTGAACCCACCGGAGTGACGGCCACCAACGACATCGATGCGCTGCTGGCCCAACGGCCCGACGCCTGCTGCTACAACCCGTTGTGGCCCGACATCGACGAGCTGACCCGGCTCCTGGAGGCGGGCGTCAACGTCTGCTCGAGCGCGGCGTGGATCACCGGCGGCAAGCAGACACCCGAGGACCTCGACCGAATCCGAAAGGCTTGCGAGAAGGGCAATTCGACGATCTTCGGCAGCGGTGCGCATCCCGGCATGAGCAACATGGTCGGGATGGTGCTCTCCGGCGCCTGCGAACGGGTCGACGAGATCCGCATCACCGAGTCGGTGGACTGCTCGACCTACGAGTCGGCGGGTACGCAGACCGCGATGGGCTTCTCGCAAGACCCCGACACTCCCGGACTCGCCGAAAGCGTGCGCCGCGAGAGCGAGGTGTTCGCCGAGTCGGCGGCCATGATGGCCGACGCGATCGGCGCCAAGCTCGACCGGATTACCTTCGACGTGGAGTTCACCGCGGCCACCGGCGATTCCGACCTCGGGTTCATGCGAATTCCGAAGGGCACCGTCGCCGGTGTCCACGGGTACCACCGCGGCTGGGTCGGTGAGAAGAACGTCGTCAGCGTCGGATTCAACTGGATCATGGGCGAACACGTCACCCCGCCGAAACCGCTCGAACACGGCCATGTCATCCAGGTGTTCGGGCTGCCCAACATGCGTACGGTGCTGCACTGCCTGCCGCCGAAGGACTGGACCGAACCCGGCTTCATGGGCCTGGGCATGATCTATACCGCCCTGCCGGTGACCAACGCGGTACCCGCGGTGGTCGCGGCGCCGGCGGGCATCGTGACGCTGAAGGACCTGCCCCCGGTCACCGGCCGCGCCGCGGTGTGACGGCGCCGAGCGCTCAGTGTTGGTACGGAAATCAGGGCGCAAGCCGTACAGGGATGAGCGCTCATCGGCAGAATTCGCCCCTCAGAGCCGCTGCGCCAGTGTCGCTTTCCCGGGTCCGTCGAGATCGCTGAGCGCAGCGCCTCGCCCAGCCATCGCCATCAGCAATGCCTCGCCGGTGCCGCGTACCTCCGGACCGCTGCCGTGGGTCCAGTCGAGATCGGTTGCGACGAGCCGCAACCCGCGCGCTCGCCACGCTCCCCGCAAGAAGGGCGCGTACTTGGTGAATTCCAATGCAATCGTCAGTCTTTCGGGCTCGATGACGCGAGGCATGTCGAGCGGTCGGCGGATGTCCTGTTGGTGGACCATCCCGTCGGTGAGCGCGATGCGTCCGTCGAAACCGGCGGTGCTGCCGCGGGGCGTGGCGTACTTGCGCATCAGCGCGGTGAGTTCGGACGGTGACTTGGCCGCGTTCACCGCGACGCCGATCGCGTTCGGATCCCGGTAGCGCAGTGCACCCCATGCCATCCGTGCCATTGCACGGGGCCTGCTCAGATCCTCGTAACTGATGACGTGAGCGACCACATCGCGAACCCGCCAGCCGGTACACAGACTCGGCTGATCCCATCGCTCCGGGGTCAATTGGTCGAGCAGCGCGGCGAACTCCTCGCGCTCCTCGCGCGCCATCTGCATCGGTGCGGTCACTGCGCCTCCCGCGCGAGCAGCTCACCGAACCGGCGCAGGTACAGCGGCCAACCCGCATCCCCGCCGACACCGGAGGCGACGGAGTCCCACCCGTCGCCGTGCCGTTCGATGTGGCGATGCTCGAGGATGACGCGCGTGCGGCCGTCCGCTTCGGCGGTGAACACCACCTCCACCTCGCTGCACCGCGTCGGATCCGATTCGATCTGCCAGGTCGGGCCGATGTCCCAGGAGAAGACGAGGCGGTGGGGCGGCTCGACGACGAGCACCCGCGCCCACGCGCACACGCTGCCGTCGACGCCGCGGTCGTAGATGCGCCCGCCGACGCGGGGTTCCAACACTGTCTCGGCGATCGGCACGCCCAGCAGGTTGTGTTCGCGCGGCTTGAACTCGCCGAATCTCTCGGTGAACACCCGAAACGCCCGCTCCAGCGGCGCGTTGACCGTGATGTCGTGGCGGATGACCGCCGACTGGGCTGAGGTCATTGGGGGTCTCCTTCGCTCTCGACCATCTCCTTGAAACCGGCCAGCGCCTGCGTCCAGAAGCGGTCGAGTTCGGCCCGCATCGCGGCCAAACCCGCCGGGTCCAGTTGGTAGACGCGTCGGGTGCCTTCAGCGCGGTCGCACACCAGCCCGGCGAGCTTGAGCACCTTCAGATGCTGGGACACCGCCGGCCGGCTGACCGGAAGTTCGCGGGCCAGCTGCCCCACCGCCATCGGCCGGTGCGCGAGACGTTCGACGATCGACCGCCGCGTGCGGTCCGCCATGGCCACCCACGCATCACCCTCTTGGTAAGCCAGCACGAACGGTAAGTTACCACTGACCAATATCGCGCTGCAAGGGTACGACGGCGCGACGAAGGGATTATTCGGCCAGTTGAACGACGACGCCGATCGCGCCGGCGCCGACATGGATTGCCAGCACCGGCCCCATGTCGGTGACGGTGAGTGACTCGAGCTGAGGGAGCCGATCGGTCAGCGCGGCGCCGACCTCATCGGCGCCGTCGTGGTTGTCGACATGATGCACGGCGATCGATGCCTGGCGCTCACCGACGAGGTCGGCGATGCGGTCCACCATCGCGGCGTGCGCCTTGGTGACCGTCCGGATTCGCTGGTCGAGTACGAGTCGACCGTCGAGATCGAGGCGCAGCAGCGGTTTGAGCGACAGCGCGGTCCCCAACCACGACGTCGCGGTGCCGATCCGCCCGCTCCGGCGCAGGTTGTCCAGCCGGTGTACCACGATGAAGGCGTGGGTGCGCTGAGCGGCCGAACGGGCCACGGCCTCAACCGAATCCAGGTCCGAGCCCGCCGCCGCGGCCTTGGCAGCCGCGACCGCGGTGAACCCCACCCCCATCGCCGCCGAACGCGAATTCACCACACGCACCGAGGATCCGAACTCGCGGGCCGCCTGAACCGCCGAACTGTAACTGCTCGACAGCGCCGACGACAGGTGCACGGCGACCACGCCGTCGCCTCCGCTGTCCCGCAGCGCTTGCCGGTAGGTGTCCGCGAGGTCGACGGGCGCCGCCCCGGCGGTGCTGGCGCGCGGCACGTCGTGGATGTCGTAGGGCACCTCGTCGATCCCGTCTCGCAGATCGATCACATCGACCAGCACGTGCAGCGGCACCTGCCGGATGTCCCACTGTTTCAACTCGTCGGGTGCCAACCGCGACGACGAGTCGGTCACCACGATCACCGACATGGCACGCCGGCTTCGGCGAGCGCCTTGAGCATCGAGTCCGCGACGGCCTGATGAGCTTCGAAGCTCCAGTGGATGCCGTCGGGGTTGCCTTGTCCGCTCATGACGTATTCCCCGACCGCCGCCTTGAGGTCGACGAGCGGAACATCGTGGCGCTCAGCCCATTCGGTGAGCGCCTTCACCGTACCGTCGCGGCCGTGGTGCGCCCTGCCGTAGGTGTCGGCGATGTGCACCGAAGGCAGGCACGCGACGACGGGGATGCCGGGCCGATTGAAGTCGATTGCGCCGCGGGTCATCTCCAGATACTCGGCGGACAGGTGTGGGGGCAGCGCCGGTCGCGCCACCGGCGACAGGCGCGGCTGCACCCAGCCGTACCCGTCGCGCACCCAGCGCCGCAGCCACGGCGGGCGCACGTAGCGGATGAGTTCGCGCAGCGCGGTCGGCAGCGGCGACGGCAGCGAATCCATTCCGCCCGTGGCAAAGACGACCGCACCGGCCCGCGGCAACGCCGCCCATGCCCGCGGATCCTGGATGGCCGCCCACCACACGTCGCGGCAGGTCCAACCGATTCGGCCGATCAGCTCGACATCCCAACCCAGTTGTGCCGCAACGATGTTGGGCCAGATTCGCGGATCGTCGGAGGGGAGCCCGCCGGTCGGGCCGTAATAGGACAGCGAGTCGCAGAAGACCAGCAGGGTCGGACGGTCAGAGGACATCGCCGGCAACCTGCGCTGAGGCGTTCCACACGTCGAGCCGCCACCGGACATCGCCGGGCGCGGCGTCGACGGCGCTGTGGCCGGCCAGCTGTACCCAGCTGGCGTTGCCCATTCCGCCGAGGATCGGCCAGTTGTCCACCGGCAGGCCGAGCAGCGAGGCGGTCAGCGCCGCGATCAACCCGCCGTGGGCGACCAGCACGACCGGTCGGTCCGGTCCGTCGCCAGCCTGGTCCAGCCCCCACTGTCCGTGTTCGCCGATGAGCTCGTCGACCAGCGGCCTGCTGCGCGCGGCGACGTCGACGCGGCTCTCCCCGCCCGGCGGCGCCCACCGCGAGTCGTCGCGCCACGCCAGCCGGGCTCCCGGAGCAATGGCGTCGACCTCCAGATGCGTCAACCCCTGCCACTCGCCTAGGTGGGTCTCCCGCAGGCGGAGGTCGGCGCTCACCGGCATTCCCGCATGCTCCCCCAGCACGACGGCGGTGTCGAGGGCGCGACGCAGATCCGACGACACGATCGCCAGCGGTCGGCGTTTGGCCAACACCTCCGCGGCGGCGACGGCCTGGTGACGTCCCAGATCACTCAGGTCGGTGTCGAGTTGGCCCTGCATCCGGCTACCCGCGTTGTACTCGGTCTGCCCGTGCCGGAGCATGACCAGTCGGCGGATCCTCCTCACTGCCCGTCGACCTCGTCGGCGGACGGTTGCGCGGCGGGCCCGTCGAGATCGACGGGAATGGTCGGGCAGTCTTTCCACAACCGGTCCAGCGCATAGAAGTTGCGCTCGTCCTGATGCTGGATGTGCACCACGATGTCGACGTAGTCCAGCAGCGTCCAGCGGCCCTCGCGGGCGCCTTCACGGCGGGCCGGTTTGTAGCCGGCGAGGCGCATCTTCTCCTCGACCTCGTCGACGATCGCGTTGACCTGACGCTCGTTGGAGGCCGAGGCGATCACGAAGCAGTCGGTGATGACGAGTTGACCCGACACGTCGATCACGACGACGTCGTCTGCCACTTTGGACGCGGCCGCCTTCGCGGCCACTCCTGCCATGCGAACGGCTTCGTCGGAGGCGCTCATTGATGCTTTCCTCGGGTTGTCATTGGTTGTCTCGCATAGAGTCTGCGCTTCGCCACGTACTGCACGACACCGTCGGGCACCAGATACCAGATCGGCCGGTTCTCCTCGGCGCGCTTGCGGCAGTCGGTCGAGGAGATGGCCAGCGCGGGCACCTCCACCAGTCGCAGCGCGTCGTCGGGCAGTTCCTTGATCGCCGCGGCGATGTGCTTGCCGTCCAATTCGTATCCGGGCCTGCTGACCCCGACGAAGCTGGCGATCGCGAACATGTCCTCCCAGTTCTGCCATGTCAGGATCGACGCCAGCGCGTCGGCCCCGGTGATGAAGAACAGGTCGGCGTCGGGGTTGAGCGCGTGCAGATCGAGCAATGTGTCCTTGGTGTAGGTCGGTCCGCCCCGGTCGATGTCGACCCGGCTGACGCTGAACCGGGGATTGGAGGCGGTGGCGATCACCGTCATCAGGTACCGGTCTTCGGCGGCGGTGACGTCGCGGTCCTTCTGCCAGGGCTGCCCGGTAGGGACGAACACGACCTCGTCGAGCCCGAACAGGTCGGCCACCTCGCTGGCGGCCACCAGGTGGCCGTTGTGGATGGGATCGAATGTCCCACCCATCACGCCGAGCCTGCGTCCAGAAGCCATGGAGAGCCAGCTTACTTCTCGCGCCGAGTGGGGGCTCGTGTCACGGTTCGGGCCGCCGGAGCGTGCGGGTAACCCACGTTCGGCGGTAGTCAGACCGGTAGCAACTGGTCGATCACCGAGGCGAGCTGCTTGGCCGAGCGGCATTCGTGCATGGTGATGACGTCGGAGTAGCGCGGTACCGCCGAGTCGCCGCTGCCCCACAGGTGTCGCGGTTCGGGGTTCAGCCAGTGCGCGTGCCTGCTCGAGTTGACCATGTGCGCCAGCAGCTCGATCTCCGGGTTGCGGTAGTTGTTGCGGGCGTCGCCGAGGATCAGCAGCGCGCTGCGCGGCGACAGCACGTTGGGCCAGCGGTCCATGAACGACACGAACGCGTGGCCGTAGTCGGAGTGCCCGTCGCGGGTGTACACCCCCGCCTCGCGGGTGATGCGCTGCACCGCGACCGCCAGGTCGGCATCCGGGCCGAACAGCTCGGTGACCTCGTCGGTGGTGTCGATGAAGGCAAAGACGCGAACCCTGCTGAACTGCTGGCGCAGCGCGTGCACCAGCAGCAGCGTGAAGTGGCTGAAGCCGGCGACCGATCCGGACACGTCGCACAACACCACCAGCTCGGGCCGCGCCGGATGGGGCTTCTTGAGCACGACGTCGATCGGCACCCCACCGGTGGACATGGATTTGCGCAGCGTCTTGCGCAGGTCGATCTCACCGGCCCGCGACCGCCGTCGCCGCGCGGCCAGCCGGGTCGCCAACGTGCGCGCGAGCGGCTGCACGACCTTGCGCATCTGGCGCAGTTGCTCACCCGAGGCGCGCAGGAACTCCACGTTCTCGGTCAGCTGAGGCACCCCGTACATCTGCACGTGGTCACGGCCGAGCTGCTCGGCGGTGCGCCGTTTGGTTTCGGCCTCGACCATCTTGCGTAGCTGGTTGATGCGCTGCGCGGCAAGGGCTTTGGCGATCTGCTCCTGGGTGGGCGTGGGCTCGTCGCCGTAGGGTGCGAGCAGGCCGGCCAGCAGCCGGCCCTCGAGGTCGTCGAGGTTCATCGACTTGAGCGCCTGATACGACGAATACGACGGGCCCCGACTGGAGTTGTACCGGCCGTACGCCTCGACGATCTGAGCGATCATCGCGGCCATCCGCTCGTCGAGGTTGGCCAGATCCTGGTTCTCGGCCAGCATGTCCAGCAGCGCCGCGCGCATCGCCTCGATGTCTTCGGGCGGCAGGCCCGGCTCGTCGGTGTCGGTGTCGTCGTCGTCCTCGACCAGGATCGTCCTGGCACCCAGCGCGGCGGGGAACCACAGGTCGAACATCGCGTCGTAGGTGTCGCGGTGGTCGGGACGGCGCAGTACCGCGCACGCGATGCCCTCGCGCAACGCGTCGCGGTCGGTCAACCCCAGCACCGAGAGCACCCGCCCGGCGTCGACGGTCTCCGACGGACCTACCGAGATACCCTGCGCCCGTAGCGCTTCGACGAACCCGACGAGATGACCGGGCAGGCCGTGCGGCGCCAGCGGCTGCGGCGGTCGGGTCCGGCGGACGGCCATGTCAGTTGAGCCTCAGCTCGCCGGACGCCTTGATCTGATCCGACTGATGTTTGAGCACCACCCCGAGGGTGGCCGCGATGGTCGCGTCGTCGATGGTGTCCAGGCCCAGCGCCAGGATCGTGCGTCCCCAGTCGATCGTCTCGGCCACCGAGGGCAGCTTCTTGAGCTGCATCCCGCGCAGCACGCCGATGATCTTGACCAGTTCGTCGGCCAGGCGCTCAGGCAACTCGGGCACCCGGGACAGCAGGATCCGCCGTTCCAGGTCGGGATCGGGAAAGTCGATGTGCAGGAACAGGCAGCGACGTTTGAGCGCCTCGGACAGCTCCCGGGTGGCGTTGGACGTCAGCACGACGAACGGCGGTCGCTCCGCGGAGATCGTGCCCAGCTCCGGGACGGTCACCGCGAAGTCCGAGAGCACCTCCAGCAGCAGGCCTTCGATCTCGATGTCGGCCTTGTCGGTCTCGTCGATCAGCAGCACGGTCGGCTCGGTGCGCCGGATCGCGGTCAGCAGCGGGCGCGAGAGCAGGAACTCCTCGGAGAACACGTCGTCGCGGGTCTGGTCCCAGTCGCCATGACCGGCTTGGATCCGCAGGATCTGCTTGGCGTGGTTCCACTCGTAGAGGGCACGGGCCTCGTCGACGCCTTCGTAGCACTGCAACCGCACCAGACCCGAACCCGTCGATTGCGCGACGGCGCGGGCCAGTTCGGTCTTGCCGACCCCGGCGGGCCCTTCCACCAACAACGGCTTGCCCAACCGGTCGGCCAGGAAAACCGCTGTGGCGGTTGCGGTGTCGGGAAGATAGCCGGTTTCTGCGAGTCGCCTGCCGACATCTTCGATGTCAGCGAAGAGCGGCGCTGGGCGCGCGGGGACACTCACAAGGCTTCAATTCTGTTCACGCAAGTGCTCATCGGGGAGTTCTCCTGCTCAGGCGGGGCGAGTGTGACCGTCGCCCCACACAATCCATTTCGTCGAGGTCAGTTCGGGCAGACCCATGGGTCCGCGGGCGTGCAGCTTCTGGGTGGAGATGCCGATCTCGGCGCCGAACCCGAACTGCTCGCCGTCGGTGAACGCCGTCGATGCGTTCACCATCACCGCGGCGGCATCGACGCGGTCGGTGAAGCGTTGTGCGGCAGCCAGATCGGTGGCGACGATGGCTTCGGTGTGTCCGGTGCCGTACTCGTTGATGTGGTCGATCGCGGCGTCGACACCTTCGACCACCGCCACCGCGATGTCCATCGACAGGAACTCCGCGCGCAACTCGTCGTCGGACGGGTCGTCGTGCACCGTCACACCGGCGTGCCGCAGCGCCTCGGTCAGCCGCGGCAACGCACGGTCGGCGATGGCCGCGTCGACCAGAACCGATTCGGCCGCGTTGCAGACGCTGGGTCGACGGGTCTTGGCGTTGAGCAGGATTCGTTCGGCGACGTCGAGGTCGGCCGATTCATGCACGTACACATGGCAATTGCCGACACCGGTCTCGATCGTCGGCACCGTCGCGTCACGGACGACGGCGTCGATGAGACCCGCGCCGCCGCGGGGGATGACGACATCGACAAGCCCGCGGGCCTGGATCAGGTGCGTCACGCTGGCACGGTCGGCGCTGGGCAGCAACTGCACGGCGTCGACCTCGAGCAGTTCGGTGGCCAGTGCCGCCCGCAGCGCGTTCACCAGTGCGGCGTTGGAGTTGGCCGCCGAGGAGCTACCGCGAAGCAGGACCGCGTTGCCGGATTTGAGCGTCAACCCGAACGCGTCGACCGTCACGTTGGGCCGGCCTTCGTAGACGATTCCGACGACGCCGAGCGGCACCCGCAACTGGCGCAGCTGCAAACCGTTGGGTAGCGTGCGGCCCTGCAACACCTCGCCGAGCGGATCGGGCAACCGGGACACCTGCCGCAGGCCGTCGGCGATGCCGTCGATCCGCTTCGGGTTCAGCGCGAGCCGATCGAGCATCGCCTCGGGTGTGCCTGCGGCACGGGCGACGTCGAGATCGCGCTCGTTGGCCTCGAGGATCCGGCTCGCCGACATCAGCACATGGTCGGCGGCCGTGTTCAGCGCACGGTTCTTGGTTTCCGAACTCAGGGTGGCCAGCGCGCGGGCCGCGGGGGGGGCCCGGCGGGCGGCGTCGTGCACCTGCTGGCGCAGATCGGCGCCCACAGCGCCGACGGGCGCCTGCACACTCATTTATCCAGGGTATCGAACGAGGTTCGGGCGTTCGACACGTGTCAGGCAGGAGCCCTGCATTAGCGTTGGGAGCCATGGCGCCGCGGGACTGCAGCCGGGTATGCGTGGTCGGCAGTGTCAACGCTGATCTGACTTTCACCGTTCGCACCCTGCCCCGACCCGGCCAGACGGTGCTGGCGTCGGGTCTGTCGATGGCTCCGGGCGGCAAGGGCGGCAACCAGGCGGTCGCGGCGGCCAGGGCGGGCGCAGAGGTGCGACTGGTCGCCGCGCTCGGAAACGACGGCTCGGCGGAGATGTTGCGCAACCACCTCAGCGCCAACGGCGTCGCACTCGACGGCGTCGTCACCGTGCCCGGACCGAGCGGGTCGGCCGTCATCACCGTGGACTCCTCGGCGGAGAACACGATCGTGGTCGCGCCGGGCGCCAACGGCGCCCTGTCCGTGGACTCCGCCGATGTCCGCGCCGTCATCGCCGACAGCGACGTGGTGTTGCTGCAGTTGGAGATCCCGATCGCGACCGCGATCGCCGCCGCGCAGACCGCGTCCGCCGCCGGCGCGGTCGTCGTCGTGAACGCCTCGCCGGCCGGGGCCCCGCCGCACGATCTGCTCGCCCTCTCCGAGTTGGCCGATGTGGTCGTGGTCAACGAGACCGAGGCCGGCGCGTGGCACTGGCCGGTCCCCCATCTCGTGATCACCCGCGGTGCCCGCGGAGCGAGCTACCTGGGCGACGGCGAACGCTTCAGCGTCCCCGCCCCCGCGGTGCGCCCCGTGGACACCACCGGTGCGGGTGATGTGTTCGCCGGCGTGCTCGCCACGCACTGGGTCGACGGCCACGAACTCGCCCTGCGACGAGCATGTGCCGCGGCGGCCCTGTCGACGCTCGTGGCGGGAGCCGGTGACTGCGCGCCCTACGCCGAAGCCATTGACGACGCTGTGTCCAACAGAGCAACAGAAAGGCAGTTATGACGACCACCCAGCCGAGCACCACCGACGCCCCGCGCCCTCCCGAAGGCGACTGGCTCGGCACCCCGTTCCTGAAGTTCACCCGCGAGGGCGCGTTCGGCGTGTGCCGGCTCGACCGCCCCGAGGCCCGCAACGCGATGACGCCCGCGATGTACTTCGGCATCAAGTACGCGGTCAAGCATGTCGAGAGCGACCCCGACCTCGCCGGGCTGCTGCTCACGGGCACCGGCGACGTCTTCGCCCCCGGCGGGGACATGGGCGGCGGCGGCGCCGACAACTGGATGACGTTCGGGCCCGCGCTGGGGATGGACGCGTTGCCGTTCGACACGCTGCGCCAGTCCGCCAAGCCCGTCGTCGCGGCGGTGAACGGGCTGTGCCAGGGCGGTGGGCTGCAGATCGCGCTGTGCGCCGACATCGCCGTGGTCAGCGAGCGGGCCACCTTCCGGGTACCCGAGCTGTACCGCGGAATCGCCGACACGTACTACAGCCACATGCTGGCCCGGCTGATCGGGCCGGTCCGCACCCGCGACCTGATGTTCACCGGTCGCACGCTGACCGCCGCCGAGGCACACGACTGGGGCATGGTGGCCCGGGTGGTGCCCCACGACGAGTTGGCTGAGACGGCTCGCGAGGTGCTGGCCCAATGCTGCCGCACCGCGCCTGCGGCCCGGACCGTCGTCAAGTCGAGCCTGGACAACTACATCGGCCTCTACGACCGCATCGGTATGCAGGCCAGCCTGGGCGCGCCCGAGTCGATCGAGGGCTTCATGGCGTTCAAGGAGCGCCGGTCCCCGGACTGGGTGCACCCGGATCTGCGCATCGACGGCCGCCTCTGAGGGTCGATTTGTGGAGCCGCACCGGCGGTGAGCGCCGGTGCCACTCCACAAATCGCAGAAGGGCGAGGGTTAGAGTTCAGCGTTGGCTGAATACAGCTTGTGATGTACTGTCTGCATCATGCAGACGGTGACTCGCAGCGATGCGCTGTCGCGGTTCGGTTGTGCCCTGTCCGATCCGACGCGGGCCGAGATCCTGCTGATCCTGCGCGACGGCCCCGGCTATCCGTCGGAGCTGGCCGACAAGATCGGCGTATCCCGCCAGATCCTGTCCAACCACCTGGCATGCCTGCGTGGTTGCGGTCTGGTGACCGCGCAGCCGGAGGGCCGGCGCAACCGCTACGACCTCGCCGATGAGCGCATCGCCCACGCGCTCGACGACCTGGTCGGTCTGGTGCTCGAGGTGGACCCGGCCTGCTGTCCGGCCGCCACCGACGACGCCTGCTGCTGATGGCCGCCCCGAGCGAAACCCGCCGCACGGTGCTGGCGCGCCGGATCCGCTGGCTCGTGGCGGCCACGATCACTTACAACGTCCTCGAGGCGATCGTCGCACTGGCCGAGGGCGCCCGGGTGTCGTCGTCGGCGCTGGTGGGGTTCGGCTTGGATTCGATCGTCGAGGTCTCCTCCGCGGCGGCCGTCGCATGGCAGTTCTCCGCACGCGATCCCGAGACGCGGGAGAAGCCCGCGCTGCGATTCATCGCGTTCTCGTTCTTCGCACTCGCCGCGTACGTCGCCGCCGACGCGGTGCTGACGTTGACCGGCCGGAGTGAGGCCGCGCCCTCCGTCGTCGGCATCGTGCTGGCCGCGCTGAGCCTGGTGATCATGCCGGTGCTGTCGTTGGCGCAGCGGCGGGCCGGTCGCGAGTTCGGGTCGACGTCTGCGGTCGCCGACTCCAAACAGACACTGCTGTGCGCGTATCTGTCGGCGATAGTGCTGGCCGGCCTGGTTCTCAACGGCCTGTTCGGCTGGTCGTGGGCCGACCCGGTCGCCGCCCTCGGGATCGCGGTGATCGCGGTCCGCGAAGGGGTCGAGGCGTGGCGCGGTGACCCCTGCTGCGGGTGAAGGGAATAACCATGCCGATCGTCGCCATCGCCCTGTTCGTGGTGTTCGCCGTCCTCGGATTCGGTTGGCGCAGTTGGCAACAGAAGCGCCGCACCGGATCGACCGGTTTTCGGGGCATCAGCGGCCGGCCGTTGTCACTCGAGTGGTTCGCCGGCGTGGGGTTCATCGTGTCGATGGGCGCCGCGGTGTTCGCCCCGATACTGCAACTGGTCGGCGTCATCGCTCCGTTGGCGCCGCTGGATCGAACGTGGGTGAACGTCGCCGGCATCGCGATCGCGGTGGCGGGCATTGCCGCAACGCTCTACGCGCAGATCGACATGGGTGACTCGTGGCGCATCGGGGTCGACGCCAGTGAGAGGACGGCGTTGGTGCGCCGCGGCGTATTCGGCCGGGTGCGCAACCCGATCTTCACCGCGATGATGGTCTTCGGCTTCGGAATCGCGCTGATCACACCGAATCTCGTCGCGGTGCTCGGTTTCGTACTGCTGATCGCGACTATCCAGACACAGGTTCGTGTCGTCGAGGAGCCGTATCTGCTCACCGTGCACGGCGACGCCTACCGCGACTACCTCGCAACCGTCGGCCGATTCCTCCCCGGCGTCGGACGGCGCTAGTCTTCGGGGATCTCGCGCTCGATCTCGTCGAGCCAGGTGCGGGCCGACATGTCCGAGGGCGCCCGCCAGTCACCGCGCGGCGAGAGCGATCCACCGTGCGACACCTTCGGCCCGTTCGGCACGGCCGACCGCTTGAACTGGGCGAACGAATAGTACCGCTGGGCGAACACCTGCAGCCAGTGCCGGATCTCCTTGAGCGAGTACGACGGTCGCTTGGATTCGGGGTACCCGGTCGGCCACTGGCCGCGTTGCGGATCGCTCCAGGCATGCCAGGCCAGAAACGCGACCTTCGACGGCCGGAACCCGAAGCGCAGCACCTGAAACAGCGAAAAGTCCTGCAGCACATAAGGGCCGACCTTGGACTCGCTGCTCTGGATCTCCTCGTCCTCACCGGCCGGCACCAGCTCCGGCGAAATCTCGGTGTCGAGCACCGACTGCAGCACCTCGTTGACCCTGTCGTCGAACTGCCCCGACGAGATCACCCAGCGAATGAGGTGCTGGATCAACGTCTTCGGAACACCACCGTTGACGTTGTAGTGCGACATCTGATCGCCCACGCCGTACGTCGACCACCCCAGCGCGAGTTCCGACAGGTCGCCGGTGCCCAACACGATTCCTCCGCGTTGATTGGCCAGGCGGAACAGGTAATCGGTGCGCAACCCGGCCTGCACGTTCTCGAACGTGACGTCGTAGACCTTCTCCCCGCGGCCGAACGGGTGGTCGATGTTCGTGAGCATCAACTCCGCTGTGGAACTGATGTCGAGTTCGGTGAACGTCACCCCCAGCGCCTCGGCCAACCGCTCGGCGTTGCCCTTGGTCCTCTCCCCTGTCGCGAATCCGGGCATCGTGAACGCGAGAATGTCACTGCGCGGGCGCTGTTCGCGGTCCATTGCCCGCGCGGCGACGATCAAGGCGTGCGTCGAGTCCAGTCCTCCGGACAGCCCGAGCACGATCTTGGGAAAGTCCAGGGCGCGCAGGCGTTGTTCGAGCCCGGCCACCTGGATGCTGTAGGCCTCGTAGCAATCCTGTTCCAGCCGTTCGGGATCCGACGGGACGAACGGGAAGCGCTCGATGTGGCGAAGCAGCCCGACGTCGCCGGTCGGTGGATCGAGCTGGAACTCCACCCGCCGGTAGGTGTCCGTCGATGCCGCGTGGTGCCTGCGGTTGTCGTCGAAGGTGCCCATCCGGAGGCGTTCGGAGCGCAGCAATTCCAGATCGACGTCGGCGACGGAGCGTCGTTCACCCTTGGGGAAGCGCTCGGATTGGGCAAGGCATTCGCCGTTCTCCCAGATCATCGTCTGGCCGTCCCAGGCCAGGTCGGTGGTCGACTCGCCCTCCCCGGCCGCGGCGTAGACATAGGCGGCCAGGCAGCGCGCCGATGCCGAGCGGGCCAACAGGCAGCGGTCTTCCGAGCGCCCGATCGTTATCGGGCTTCCCGAGAGGTTCGCCAACACCGTGGCGCCGGCAAGGGCCGCCGACGCGCTCGGCGGGATCGGCACGAACATGTCCTCGCAGATCTCGACGTGCAACACGAAACCGGGCAGGTCGGTCGCGGTGAACAACAGATCGGGCCCGAACGGAACGTCGGCCCACTCACCTCCGCGGCCCATCCGGATCGCGCCGCGCACATCGTCGCCGGGTGCCATCTGCCTGCGCTCGTAGAACTCGCGATACGTCGGCAGGTACGACTTGGGCACCACGCCGAGCACCCGGCCGCGGTGGATCACGACGGCCGTGTTGTAGATCCGGTGCCGGTAGCGCAGCGGAGCGCCGATCACCAGGACCGGCATCAGGTCGGCGGAGGCGACGACGATGTCGAGCACCGCGTCCTCGACCGCATCGAGCAGCGCATCCTGCATCACGATGTCCTCGATCGAATACCCCGACAGGGTCAGCTCGGGAAAGACCGCGAGCGCGACGCTGTCGTCGTGGCAGGCGCGCGCCAACCGCAGCACCGATTCGGCGTTGGCCCGGGGGTCGGCGAGCGCCGTGTGGTGCGTGCATGCGGCGACGCGGACGAAGCCGTGCCGGTACGCCGAGTAGAAATCCATGCCTCATTGTTGCCCGAAAACGGAACCGGGTATGCAAGTCCCCATGAGTGACACCGCAGTGCTGGTCATCGACATGATGAACACCTACCGCCATCCCGACGCCGAGAAGCTGGCCCCACACGTCGCCGATATCATCGATCCGCTGGCGGCCCTCGTGGCCGAGGCGCGCGACCGCGACGATGTCGACCTCATCTATGTCAACGACAACTACGGCGATTTCACCGCGGAGTTCAGCGACCTCGTGCAGTCGGCGCTACAAGGTGAGCGCCCGGACCTCGTCGAACCGGTCGTCCCGCAGACGGGCTGCCGGTTGATGACGAAGGTGCGCCACAGCGCCTTCTACGCGACCTCGCTCGCTTACCTGCTCGGTCAGCTCAAACCCGAACGGGTCATCCTCACCGGCCAGGTCACCGAGCAGTGCATCCTCTACACCGCGCTGGATGCCTATGTCCGGCACTTTCCCGTCGTCGTCCCGCCCGATGCGGTCGCCCACATCGACCCGGAGCTCAGCGACGCGGCGCTGACCATGATGAAAAGCAACATGAGCGCCGAGATCACGCCCGCGGCAAAGTGTCTGCAGTGATCACTCGGGCGCGACGTGCCGCTCGTAGCCGCGCGCCGAAGACTCACTCCTGACGCCGGCCAGTTCGCGCTGTGATGCACACGTGCCGGGTCCGGTGGTCAGTGCGCGCATCGCGCATCAGCCGAGTGCGGACAGAAGTTCGTCGCACATCCGTTCACACTGGCGGCATACGTCGGCACAGATGCGGCAGTGGTCGTGGTGTTCGGCATGACGGCCACACTCGTCGGCGCATGCGCGGCACGCGGTCACGCAGGATCGCAGCACCTCGGCCGTGAGGTTGGCGTCGTAGCCGGTATGCCGGGATAGCACTCGGGCGGTAGTCGCACAGACATCGGCGCAGTCGGCGTTTGTTCTGATGCACTTGGTCAGTTCCGCGACCGACTCTTCGCTGAGGCAGGCGTCTGCACACGCGGTGCACGCCTGCGCACATTCCAGACAGGCTTCAATGCATGCCACAAGCTTCCCGCGGTCGACACCGCCCAAGTCCTTCGGATAGGTCTCGAGCATCCTGGCCGCAACGCTCATGCCGTCCTCCTTGGTTGTCGACGATCCCCCGTCGCGTACCCGCGGTCGTATCGTGGAAACGGGACAACAGCAGGGTCTTCAGTGCCATCCGACCGACTCGCGCGGCCACGGCGGCCAACGCGAACGCCCCACGCCTACCCCGTGGAACCGGCGCAAACGGGCGCCGGTTCGACGTTTGGCGCCGCTAAGAGCGGGTAGGTCCGCTTCGGTGACGAAATCCAAACGGTGCGAACCCGGTCCCGTCGCGACGGTCCTGCTTGCCGCGCTCCTGGTGGCCGGCTGCGGTAGCTACACCACCGGTGAATCGACCAACCGTGGTTCCGGATCGGAGACCACGGAGACAACAGTCGAAAACGCGTTCGTGGTGCCCCGCTATCTGCCCGGATCGTGCGCCATCCAGGTCGGGAGCACAGCGGAGCTGCGGTTCACGATCACCAACAACCGGCCGGCGGAAACCGAGCGGCTCGAGGGTATTTCGACACCAGCCGCCGAGACCGTCCGTATCACTCCGAACCCGCCTATCGAGGTGGCTGCCGGCACCTCGATGGCCGCCGGGCAACCCGTCGCACCGGGTCGTCCGTTCACGGTGACGCTCGAAGGGACCAAAGACAGCGTCCAGCCCGCGCACAACGTCGACGTGACATTCCGCTTCGAGAAATCCGGGGAACTGACCATGCTCGCGCCCGTCGAAGCCTGCCCGGCCCAGCAATGAGCAACGGCAGGCGCGATCGCATTGCCGAACCGTGGGGAACGCGAACCCCCTACGCCAAGGGCGGACAGTGGCCGAAACGCGTCGACATGTTCCTCGCTGACGAATTGGAACCCGAAAACGTCGACCGCTGGGTGCAGTCGGCCTCGGTTCTGCATTCCAACGGTGACGGGCTCGACATCGCGGTCAAGGACGGTCGGATCGTGGGTGTGCGGGGCCGCGACGACGACCGCGTCAACCACGGTCGGCTCGACCCCAAAGATTTCTACGGGTGGCAGGCCAACGCCTCGCCCGATCGGCTGAGGACACCGATGATCCGCGTCAACGGCGAACTCACCGAATGCGATTGGGACACGGCGATGGATCAGGTGGTGCGCCACAGCAAGCGGCTGCTCGACCGGTATGGGCCGTCGGCGTTCGGTTTCTACACATCGGGTCAGCTGTTTCTCGAGGAGTACTACACCCTCGGTGTCATCGCCCACGGCGCGATCGGCACCAACCACGTCGACGGCAACACCCGGTTGTGCACCGCGACGGCCGCCGAGGCGCTGAAGGAGTCGTTCGGCTGCGACGGTCAGCCAGGGTCCTACACCGACGTCGATCACGCCGACGTCATCGCGCTCTACGGCCACAACGTCGCCGAGACCCAAACCGTGCTGTGGATGCGGATTCTGGACCGCCTCGCCGGACCGGACCCGCCGGCGATCCTGTGCGTTGATCCGCGCAGGACGCCTGTGGCCGAACACGCGACGGTGCACCTCGCCCCGCTGCCCGGTACCAACGTCGCGTTGATGAACGGGCTCCTGCACGAGATCGTGCTCAACGGCTGGGTTGACACCGATTACGTCCGGACCCACGCCGTCGGTTTCGAGGAGTTGCGCAAACGCGTCGCCGAGTTCCCGCCCGAACGTGCCGCCGAGATCTGCGGGGTGTCCGCCGACGACATCCGCTCGGCGGCACGGCTTCTGGGCACCGCGGAACGACTGCTGTCGACGGTGCTGCAGGGCTTCTACCAGTCCCATCAGGCGTCCGCCGCGGCGGTGCAGGTCAACAACATCCACATCCTGCGCGGCATGCTCGGCCAGCCCGGATGTGGGCTGCTGCAGATGAATGGCCAACCCACGGCCGAGAACACGCGCGAATGCGGTGCCGACGGCGATTTGGCCGGCTTCCGAAACTGGTCCAACGACAGCCACATCCGCGAGTTGGCCGACCTGTGGAACCTGGACATGATGCAGATTCCGCACTATGCGCCACCGACGCATGTGATGCAGATGCTTCGATACGCCGAACAGGGCACGCTGCGCCTGCTGTGGGTCAGCGCGACCAATCCGGCGGTGTCACTACCCGAGCTCCGCCGCATCCGCAGCATCCTTAGCCAGCAGCGGCTGTTTCTCGTCGTACAAGACATCTTCCCCACGGAGACGACGGAACTCGCCGACGTGGTGCTGCCCGCGGCCACGTGGGCGGAGAAGACGGGCACGTTCACCAACACCGACAGGACCGTGCACCTGTCGGAGAAAGCGGTGGATCCACCCGGTCAGGCGCGGCCCGATCTCGACATCTTCCTCGATTACGCCCGCCGCATGGATTTTCGTGACCGCGACGGTAATCCGCTGCCGTCGTGGACCGATCCGGAATCGGCCTTCGCCGCGTGGCAGCGATGCAGCGCAGGACGCCCGTGCGATTACACCGGGCTGAGCTACGACAAGCTGCGCGGCAGCCGAGGGATTCAATGGCCCTGCAACGCAGGGAATCCCGAGGGCACCGAACGTCTGTACTCCGACGGGCGGTTCTGGGCCGACCCCGACTATTGCGAGGCCTACGGCAAGGACCTGATCACCGGTGCGCCGCTGGAGCCGACCGAGTACCGGGCGATGAACCCGCACGGGAAGGCGATCATCAAGGCGGCCGAGTATCTGCCGCCGCACGAAACTCCGAGCGACGACTATCCGTTCGCATTGATCACCGGAAGGACCGTGTACCAGTTCCACACCAGGACCAAGACCGGCCGCGTACCCGAGCTTGCCGCGGCCGCTCCGGAGGTGTGGGTCGAGGTGTCCGAGGCCGATGCTCGCCGGGTCGGCATCCAAGAGGGTGATCTTGCCGACATCGAGACACCACGCGGGCGTGTGCGGGCCAAGGCGCGTATCACCGGCATCCGCACCGGCGTGCTGTTCCTGCCGTTTCACTACGGCTACTGGGACACCGAGGCAGCCGAGTGCGATCGGGCCGCCAATGAGCTGACACTGACCGACTGGGATCCGGTCTCCAAGCAGCCGATCTTCAAGACCGCGGCGGCCCGGCTGGCCGTCGCGTCGACCGGAGCGGAGTCATCATGAAACTCGGCTTGTCGCTACGTGAACTGCACCGCTCCGAACTGCGGCTGGCGCGCTCACTCGATGCGATCGCCGCGCGCCACCACAACGACCACGGCATCCATCACGTCGCCAATGACCTCACCGTCTGGTCGCGCGAACACGTCGAACTGATCGCGCAGATCGGTCCCCGCTATGGCGTCCGGTTGCGTGCGCATCCGCGAACCAAGGCCGTCACCGAGACGGCCCAGCAGTGGATCAGCGACCGCCTCGGCCGCCGACCCGAGCCCGCCCTTCTGCTGTTGGCGGACTTGAGGCGGCTGCACCGGCTGGCGGCCGGAGTTTCGCTCGACTGGGAACTGCTGGCCCAGGGCGCACAAGCCGCCAAGGACGAGCGGCTGCTAGAACTCACCCAGCGGTGCCATCCGCAAGCTCTGCGGCAGATGTGGTGGGCGAATGCGATGCTCAAGGAGTTGTCGCCACAGGCGCTGGCGAACTGACCGGAGACCTGATGCGCGCGGGACATGCGCTAAAGGGGTTGATCGCGCGCATGTGGTGCGTGCGATCAACCCCTTAAGCACCGGATGTCCTGGGAGCGCCTACCCTCGATCAGGTGGACGCACCCGAACTCGTCGCCCTGCTGCGCAACCGGCGGATCGCGGTGCTCACCGGCGCGGGGATGTCCACCGACTCGGGAATCCCCGACTACCGCGGCCCGGAATCGCCGCCGAGCAACCCCATGACGATCCGCCAGTTCACCTCCGACCCCGTCTTCCGGCAGCGCTACTGGGCGCGTAACCACCTCGGCTGGCGCCATATGGACGCCACGCTGCCCAACGCCGGCCATCGGGCCCTGGCCGCGCTCGAGGCGGCGGGTGTGGTGTCGGCGCTGATCACGCAGAACGTCGACCTGCTGCACAGCAAGGCGGGCAGCGCCAACGTCGTCAACCTCCACGGCACCTACGCGCAGGTGATCTGCCTCGACTGTGCGCACACGATGACGCGGGCCGCCCTGGCCGAACTGCTGGAGGCGGCCAACCCCGGGTTCGCCCAGCGGGTCGCGGAGTCGGTGGGCGGCATCGCGGTCGCTCCGGACGCCGATGCCGTCGTCGGCGAGACCACATCGTTTCGCGTCGTCGACTGCCCCCGGTGTGGCGGCATGCTCAAACCCGACATCGTCTATTTCGGCGAGAGTGTCCCGAAAGAGCGCGTGGCTCAGGCGTATTCGATGGTCGATGCGGCCGACGTCCTGCTGGTGGCCGGGTCGTCGCTGACGGTGTACTCGGGCTACCGGTTCGTGCGCCACGCCGCGGCGGCCGGAATGCCGATCGCGATCGTCAACCGCGGACCCACCCGCGGGGATGCGCTGGCGACGGTCAAGGTCGACAACGGGTGCTCCCCCATGCTGGCGTTGTTGGCCGACGAGCTGCCCGGCGTTGCGACTTCGGTGGGAATGACGGCGTGACGGAGACATCCGAGGACGCTTCGTGGCTGCGTGAGCTGATCGACCGGCATCGACCTGATCCCGGGCCAGTCACCGGCCGGTGGGCACTGGGCATCGGCGACGTGATCGCCGAGCATTCGCTGACCCCGGACAAGCTGCGGTGGCTGGTGCGCAAGCTCAACCACTTCGGCGGCGTGGCCATCAGCGAGGACTCGGTCGAATTCGACGGGGACACCGTCGAATGGGAGCAGGTCGAAGAGGTCCGGACCCGCAGCCTGATCGAGTACCTGTTCACGGGCGGAGTGGACAAGCAGATCGACAAGCTGCCCCTGCCGTGGTTCCCGTTCCGGCGCAAGGTGCTCGGCGCGGTTTCCCGTGCGGCGCTGACGCTTCTGCTGGCCGCGGCCAAACAGCAACTCGAAGGCGGCGCGCTGGAGATTCGGATCCCGGCAGAGGTGCGCTACGACGGCCTGCTGCGCACTCGCGAACTCACACCGGGAATGCTGGCGGCGGTGATCCTGGCCGATCCGGTGGTCCGCGACTGCTTCGAGGCGACCGCGGAGGCCAACGACGTGACGGTGCAACCCGCCGATGACGACGTCATGGCCAGCGCCGACGAGCGCGCCGACCAGATCAAGGCGGTGCTCGAGGGGATCTCGGCGCGCATCCGATCGCTGGGCGATCACTAGCGCACCGACTCAGACGGCCACCAGGTCGTCGGCGTGCACGGCGGGTCGGCGCAGCTCCGGAGCCAGATCCGACGTCGAGCGGCCCAACATCGTGGTAAGCTCGCCGCGGTCGTAGGCGACGACGCCGCGCGCCACCATCGTCCCGTCCTGGGCGCGCAACTCCACGACGTCGCCGCCGTAGAAGCGCCCCGACACCGCGGTGATACCGGCGGGCAGCAGCGAGCGTCGCTGCGTGACCACCGCGCGCACCGCTCCGTCGTCGAGCGTCAGCGCACCTGCGGCCTCGGCGGCGTAGCGCACCCAGAACCGGCGCGCCGACATCCGCTCGGGCCGCGGCGCGAACACCGTGCCGACGGACGCGTCGGCCAGCGCGGTCGCCGCATCCGAGGCCGCCGCCAACAACACCGGCACCCCCGCGTCGGCGGCCAGCAACGCCGACGACAGCTTCGAGGCCATCCCGCCGGTACCCAGATGGCTGCCCGTGCCGGCCACCACGCCGTCGAGGTCGTCGGGCCCCGCGACCTCGGAGATCAAGCGCGCCCCGCCTGTTTCGCGCTTTCGCGGATCCGAGTCGTACAGACCGTCGATGTCGGACAGCAGGATCAGCGCATCGGCCCCGACGAGGTGGGCGACCAGCGCCGAAAGTCGGTCGTTGTCGCCGAACCGGATCTCGTTGGTGGCCACGGTGTCGTTCTCGTTGACGATCGCCACCGCGTGCAGCGCCCGCAACCGGTCGAGCGTGCGCTGGGCGTTGGTGTGCTGCACCCGCATCGAGATGTCGTGCGCAGTCAACAGCACCTGGCCCACGGTGCGGTCATAGCGCGCGAAGGCCGCGCTCCACGCGTTGACCAGTGCGACCTGACCGACGCTGGCGGCCGCCTGTTTGGTGGCCAGGTCGGCGGGACGTCTGTTCAGCCGCAGCGGTTCGATGCCCGCCGCGATCGCTCCCGACGACACGATCACCACGTCCGAACCGGCCCGCATCCGGCCCTCGATGGCCTCGACCAGCACCGCGAGCCTGCTGGCGTCGAACACGCCCGCCGGTGTGGTCAGCGCGGTGGTGCCGATTTTCACGACGATGCTGCGCGCGGTGCGGACCGCTTCCCGGTGCGCGGAGTCCGCGGCGCGCGGCGAAGCCGTCATGATTCGCCGCCGGGGCGCCGCCGTTCCCGCCGCGCGGCTTTGCGTTCGGCGGCCCCGACGCGATCGGTCTGCTCGAGCCGCTGATCCGTGCCGCGACCCGACATCGGCACGTCGATCCCGGCCGGTGTCTGTGGCTCCCAGTCGAAGGTGACGTCACCGATGGTCACCGCGCATCCGGGCCGCGCGCCCAGCTTCAACAGCTCGTCCTCGACACCCAGGCGCGCCAGCCGGTCACCGAGGTAGCCGACCGCCTCGTCGTTGTCGAAATCGGTTTGGGCGACCCAGCGTTCGGGCCGGACGCCGTGTACGACGAAGCCGCCGTGTCCGTCCGGCTCGACGGTGAAACCGCTCTCGTCCACGGGGACGGGACGGATGACGGGTCGACGCGGCACCACCGGCGGTTGCGCATCGCGGTAGGCCGACACCATCTCCCACAGCGCGAACGTCAACGGCCGCAACCCTTCCCGGGTCACGGTGGACACCTCGAAGACGGGCCAGCCGTAGCGGCGCCCGATCTCCTCGCGGACGAATTCGGCCAACTCCCGGGCATCGGGCACGTCGATCTTGTTCAACACCACCGCACGCGGACGTTCGGCGAGGTCACCCAGCGTCGAATCGCCTTGCAGCGTCGGGGTGTACGCGGCGAGCTCGGCTTCCAGCGCGTCGATGTCGGAGACGGGATCGCGCCCGGGTTCCATCGTCGCGCAGTCGACCACGTGCACCAGCACCGCGCAGCGTTCGATGTGCCGCAGGAAGTCCAGTCCCAGCCCACGCCCCTGCGAGGCGCCGGGGATGAGGCCGGGCACGTCGGCGACGGTGAAGGTGTTGCCGCCCGCGGACACCACCCCGAGGTTGGGCGCCAGCGTCGTGAACGGATAGTCGGCGATCTTGGGTTTGGCCGCCGAGATCACCGACACCAGGGAGGACTTGCCCGCGGAGGGGAAGCCGACGAGTCCGACGTCGGCGACGGTCTTGAGTTCCAGCGTCAGGTCGCGGACCTGACCCTTCTCCCCGAGCAGCGCGAAGCCCGGCGCCTTGCGTGCGCGCGATGCCAGCGCGGCGTTGCCCAGGCCTCCGCGGCCACCGGCGGCCGCTTCGAAGCGGGTGCCCGCGCCGACGAGGTCGGCGAGCAGACGGCCGTCCTCGTCGAGCACCACCGTGCCGTCGGGAACCTTGACCTCGAGGTCGGCGCCCGCTGCCCCGTCCCGGTTGCCGCCCGCACCCTGCTTGCCCGAGGGTGCGACGACGTGGGGATGGAAGTGGAAATCGAGCAGCGTGTGCACCTGCGGGTCGACGACGAAAATCACGCTGCCGCCTCGGCCCCCGTTACCGCCGTCGGGGCCGCCGAGGGGTTTGAACTTCTCACGGTGGACCGAGGCGCAACCGTTGCCGCCGTTGCCGGCCCGCGCATGGATGACGACGCGGTCGACGAAGCGAGGCATCGGTCCTTCCTTTCCGTGAGGTGTGAGCTACTGCCAGCTTCAGCCGGGAAGTCGCAGCAGCATCACATTCGCGGCAGGAAGTCAGGCCTCCTGCGGCGCCGGTCGAACGACGCTGACGGTCTTGCGACCACGCTTGGAGCCGAACTCGACGGCACCGGGGGCGGTGGCGAACAGGGTGTCGTCACCGCCGCGGCCGACGTTGGTGCCGGGATGGAAATGGGTACCGCGCTGCCGCACCAGGATTTCGCCGGCCTTGACGATCTGGCCGCCGAACCGCTTGACCCCGAGCCGCTGTGCGGCGGAGTCGCGACCGTTACGCGAGCTTGAAGCGCCCTTCTTGTGTGCCATGTCTGGTTCCTCTACTTGATCCCGGTGACCTTGAGGACGGTCAGCTGCTGACGGTGACCCTGCCGCTTGTGGTAGCCGGTCTTGTTCTTGAACTTGTGGATGCGGATCTTCGGGCCCTTGGTGTGCTCGAGGATCTCACCGGTGACGGCGACCTTCTCCAGCGACTTGGCATCGGAAGTCACCTTCGACCCGTCGACGACGAGGGCCACGGGCAACGAGACGCTGGCGCCGGGCTCGGACTCGAGCTTCTCGACCTTCACCACGTCGCCGACGGCGACCTTGTACTGCTTGCCGCCGGTCTTGACGATTGCGTACGTGGCCATCGTGCTTGCTACTCCTACGTCGTTCACTGGGCGCGCGCGATTTCCCGCTGCGCTGGTCTGGGTTTGCGACTGTCGCCGACTCGCATGGTCCAGCCTGGCGACAACTGCTCAAGGCTACTTGAGCCGCCGCATGAGGGTCAAATCACCGCAGGTCACGGCTCGTCGGCGCCCGGCGCCAGCTCAGCCGTCGCGGCGCGGTGGGCCCGCAGGTCGTGCGGCCGCGCGGCGCCGGTGCCGCCCTCCGGAGACGGCCGCGGATCCGACGCTCCTGGTGTCGTAGTCATCGGACTCGTCGTCCTCGTCTGAATCCTCGTCGTCCTCGTCGGCGTCGTCATCGGAGTCGTCGGCGCCGATGACCTCGATGTCGTCGTCGATGTCGTCTTCGTCGTCGTCGGAATCCAGGTCGATCTCGTCTTCGTCCTCATCGGAATCCTCGTCGGACTCCTCGTCCTCATCGGAATCCTCGTCGAAGTCCTCGTCCTCGAGGTCTTCGATATCGTCCTCGCCCGACTCGATCACCGCGGTCCGGATGGCCTCCGAGTGAGCTTCCGCTTCGGTCTCGGCGGCCTCCTCCGGCTTCTGCTCCCCGCGCTCGTCGTCGGTGGTCTCGTCCTCGTCTGCGTCGTGGCGACCGTTGGCGGCCGCCATCGCCTTGAACATCGGGTGCTCGCCCGCGGGATGCGGCGGGACCTTGGCCACGGCGACGTCGTCGGACTTGCCGCCGCGCTTGCCGCGTTTACCGCGCCGGCCGCCGGTGTCGGACTTGCGCCCGCTGCTCGAGGCCGAATCGACCGGGTCGCCGTGCAACACGATCCCCCGTCCGGCGCAGTGGGTACACGGCGTCGAGAACGCCTCCACCAGACCGGTTCCGAGCCGCTTGCGCGTCAACTGGACCAGGCCCAGCGAGGTCACCTCGGAGACCTGATGGCGGGTCCGGTCGCGGGCCAGCGCCTCGGTCAGCCGCCGCAGCACCAGGTCGCGGTTGGACTCGAGCACCATGTCGATGAAGTCGATCACCACGATGCCGCCGATGTCGCGCAGTCTGAGCTGACGCACGATCTCCTCGGCCGCCTCGAGGTTGTTGCGGGTGACGGTCTGCTCGAGGTTGCCGCCCGACCCGGTGAACTTGCCGGTGTTGACGTCGACGACGGTCATGGCCTCGGTGCGGTCGATGACGAGCGTGCCGCCCGACGGTAGCCACACCTTGCGGTCCATCGCCTTGGTCAGCTGCTCGTCGATGCGGTGCACCGCGAACACGTCGGGACCGTCGGGGGAAGCGGGCTCGTACTTCGTCAACCGCGGAAGAAGTTCGGGCGCAACCGAATTCACATAGTCGTTGATGGTCTTCCAGGCGTCGTCACCGGAGACCGTCAACCCCGTGAAGTCCTCGTTGAACAAGTCGCGGATCACCTTGACCAACACGTCGGGTTCCTCGTAGAGCGCGACTGCCGCACCGGCCTTCTTGGCGGTGATGTCGGCGGCTTTGGCCTCGATCTCGGACCAGCGTTTGGCGAGGCGTTCGACGTCGTTGCGGATGTCTTCTTCTTTGACGCCCTCGGACGCGGTGCGGATGATCACCCCGGCGTCGGGCGGCACGACCTCACGCAGGATCTCCTTGAGACGCTGCCGCTCCGTGTCGGGCAGTTTGCGGCTGATGCCGGTCGACGAGGCGCCGGGCACGTAGACCAGGTACCGGCCCGCCAGCGACACCTGCGTCGTCAACCGGGCGCCCTTGTGCCCGACGGGGTCCTTGCTGACCTGGACGACGACGTAGTCGCCCGGCTTGAGCGCCTGTTCGATCTTGCGTGATGCGCCGCCGAGTCCGGCGGCTTCCCAGTTGACCTCGCCGGCGTAGAGGACACCGTTGCGCCCGCGGCCGATGTCGACGAAGGCCGCCTCCATCGAAGGCAGCACGTTCTGCACGATGCCGAGGTAGATGTTGCCGACCAGGGAGGCAGACGCCGCCGAGGTCACGAAGTGCTCGACGACGACGCCGTCCTCGAGCACCGCGATCTGGGTGTAGCGGGCACCCTCGTGCGGAGGTTCGGTGCGGACCTTGTCGCGGACCACCATCATCCGTTCGACGGCCTCGCGCCTGGCCAGGAATTCGGCCTCGCTCAGGATGGGCGGGCGGCGCCTGCCGGCGTCTCGGCCGTCGCGCCTGCGTTGCCGTTTGGCCTCCAGCCGGGTCGACCCGCTGATGCCCTGGATCTCGCTGTCACCGCTGCCAGACTTGTCGTTCCTGGTCGACTTCCGCGGTTCGCGCTCGTGCACGACGGTGTTGGGCGGGTCGTCCGGCGAGGCCGCGTCGCTGTCATCCCCCGATCCCGACTTGCGACGACGGCGACGGCGACGACGGCGGGTGGCGCCATCGGTGCCGGTGCTCTCGTCGTCGCCGTTGTCCTCGTCGGAGTCGTCCGACTCGTCGCCGTCCTGGTCGCCGCCCTGAGAACCGCCCTGACTGGCGTCGACGTCGCCGTCGCTGTCGTCACCGTTCTGCTCACCGCGGCCGCGGCCCCGGCCGCGCCTGCCGCGGCGGCGACGGCGACCGGAGGGACGCTCGGACTGGTCGTCCTCGCCGTCCTGGCCGTCGTCATCGTCGTCGTCGTCGTTGTCGTCATCATCGTCGTCGGCGTCGTACTCGAATCGGACCGGCTGCGGCGCGACGAACAACGGCATGTATTCGGCGCGCTCCGGCGCCTCCTCGGGGGTCTCAAGAATCAGCCGGGACTCCGGCTCGTCTCCGTTGCTTGGTTCCGCGGCATCTGCGGGTTGGGCGGCGCCCGTCGGTTCGCCGGCGGCATCCGCGGCTTGAGGCGTCTGCGCTGTGTCGGCACCGTCGGCGAGCGCTTCACGCACGCGCTGCGCCTCGTCCTGCGCGACCGCGGATTCGGCGGTGCGAGGGCGGCCGTCCAACTCGGTCAGCGCCTGAAGAACCCGCTCGCTGGTGGTGCCCAGCACCTGGGCCAGCGAATCGACCCTCAACGATTCGGGCTGAGAGTCCTGCGCTTCTCGCGTGTCTTCAGATAGGTCTTCGGTTGGGGCATCTTCGGCCACGTAGTCTCCTTAAGCCCCCGGGCGCGTCATGTTTGACGCGGCCACGCGAGGGCTTCCGCTATGGACCCGGGTGAGTTCGCCCGAGCTTGTTGTGGTCTCGCTCCGAGGGGCCCACTGGGGGCCATCCCGGTGCCGGTCTGAATGATGGCTGGACGGTCGGCGCCGCATCACGCGTGGCGATGGTCGCGCACGTCTAAGTCTTCATTCGGGTGTCCGGTCCCGGTTGGCGGCCGGTCACCCGAGTCGAGTATCCCACATCACGACGCCCCGCCCGACCAGGCTGGGCGAGACAGGTCAGGAAACCCCTTACTTGCTGGGGAACCAGAGATCGATCTCGCGCGCGGCGGACTCCGCGGAATCCGAGCCGTGGACGAGATTGTCCTGGGTGATCAGGGCCAGGTCACCGCGGATGGTGCCCGGGGCGGCCTTCTCCACGGGGTCGGTTCCGCCGGCGATCTGGCGGAACGCCGCGATTGCACGTGGACCCTCCACGACCGCCGCCACAACGGGGCCCGATGTGATGAACGCGAGCAGGGAATCGAAGAACGGCTTGCCCTCGTGCTCGGCGTAATGCCTGCGGGCCAGCTCGTCGCTGACGGTCACCAGCTTCAGCTCGGCGATCGCCAGCCCTTTGCGTTCGACCCGGGAGAGAATCTCACCGACAAGACGCCGCTTGACGCCGTCGGGCTTGACCAACACGAGGGTCCGTTCAATCGGCTCAGTCACGGCCGACAGAATAGCCGCCGAAATGGACTATTCCGGCGGACGCTGTTGACCAGGCAGAAGTCCCCGCTTCTGGCGGCGCAGCACCTCGGCGCGCAGACGGGCGATGAGCAGCCACACCACCAGGAAGATCACCCCGACGAACGCGATCGCCCCGTCGAGCACGACGCCCGCGATCAACACGACCTGCAGGCCCACGTTCACCCAGATCGCCCACGGTCTGCCCTGCACTCCGGCCAACAGCACCAGGACCACCGCCATCCCGATCAGGAAGCCGCCGGTGGCCGCGGTCAGCCCGCCCCCGATGTTGGCCACCACCGGCAGTGCCAGCAGCACGACGATGGCTTCGAGGATCAGCGTGCCGGCCATCACCCCGCGGAAGCTCTTCCAGGGATCGGGCTGCTGCCCGGGCGCCGGCTCGGTCATTGCGGATCCTTTCCGAACAGCGTGCGTGCCGCTCCCGCGGTGACGACCGAGCCGGTGATCACGATCCCCGCGCCGCCCAACAGCTCACCCTCGATCGCCGACTCCTCGACGATCGCGGTGGCGGTCTCGATCGCGTCGGGCAGTGTCGCCGCGGTGACCACCCGTTCGGGGCCGAATCTCTGCTCGGCCAGCAGCGCCAACGCCTCCACGTCGAGCGCGCGCGGTGATCCGTTGTGGGTGATGACGACCTGGTCGAACACCGGTTCCAGGGCGGCCAGGATGCCGTCGACGTCTTTGTCACCCATGACCGAGACGACGCCGACCAGAAAGCGGAAGTCGAACTCCTCCTGCAGCGCCTGCGCCAACGCCGCGGCCCCCGCCGGGTTGTGCGCGGCGTCGATGAAAACCGTTGGCGCGCTGCGCATTCTCTCCAGGCGGCCGGGACTCGTCACCGCGGCGAAGCCCGCTCGCACCGCGTCGATGTCCAGCTGGCGCTGCGCCCCCGCGCCGAAGAACGCCTCGACGGCCGCCAGCGCCAGCGCGGCGTTGTGCGCCTGGTGTTCTCCGTGCAGCGGCAGGAAAATCTCCGAGTAGAGGCCGCCGAGCCCCTGCAGTTCGAGCAATTGCCCGCCCACGGCGACCTGCCTGCCGAGCACCGCGAACTCCGAGTCCTCACGCGCGACCGCGGCGTCGGCGCGCACGGCCTGGGCCAGCAGCGCTTCCATCGCCTCGGGCGCCTGCCTGCCGATGATCGCGACCGTATCGGTCGGCACCAGGTCGTCTTCCTGTTTGCCGATGATCCCGGCCTTCTCCGCGGCGATCTCGGCGAGGGTGTCGCCCAGGTACTCGGCGTGGTCCACCCCGATCGGGGTGATCACCGTGACGGGTGCGTTCACCACGTTGGTGGCGTCCCAGCGACCACCGAGGCCGACCTCGACCACGGCGACGTCGATCGGCGCGTCGGCGAAGGCGGCGAACGCCATCGCGGTCACCACCTCGAACTTGCTCATGGCGGGGCCGGCGTTTCCGAGAGCGCCGGCCTCGGACTGCTGGTCGACCAGCTGCACGAACGGCTCGATCTCGCGATAGGTGTCGACGTAGGTCGCGGGGCTGATCGGTTTGCCGTCGATCGAGATGCGCTCGACGGCCGATTGCAGGTGCGGGCTGGTGGTGCGGCCGGTGCGACGGTGCAGCGCGGTCAACAGCGCATCGACCATCCGCGCGACCGACGTCTTACCGTTGGTGCCCGCGATGTGGATCGACGGGTACCCGCGCTGGGGCGAACCGAGCAGTTCCAGCAGCGCCGAGATGCGCGCGGTGCTGGGTTCGAGTTTGGTTTCGGGCCAACGTTGGTCGAGTAGGTGCTCGACTTGCAGAAGCGCCGCGATCTCATCCGGTGAGGGTTCGCGATCCGGAGGTGGGCGCCCGGGCGACTCCGGGTCGAGATACGGCTGGTCGTCCGGCTCCGGGTCGGTCATCGCAGCGCGGCCAGCCTCGCGGTGATGCGGTCGACTTCCTCTTGGGCGATCTGCTGGCGCCCACGGATCTTGTCAACGACCTCTGCAGGTGCCTTCGCCAAGAACGCCTCGTTTCCGAGTTTCCCTGTGGTGCCGGCCAATTCCTTCTGTGCCGCTGCGAGGTCCTTCTCCAGCCGGCGCCGCTCGGCGGCCACGTCGACGGTGCCCGAGGTGTCGACCTCGACGGTCACGGTGCCACCCGACAGCCGCACCTCGATGGCCGCGGTCGGGGCGAAGCCGTCGCCGTCGGTGGTCAGCCAGGCCAGCGAGCGCACCGCGGGCACCTGCGCCTGCAGGTCCGCGCCGGCGATGTCCGACAACCGCGCAGGCACCTTCTGCCGGTCGTTGAGTCCCTGATCGCTGCGGAAGCGACGCACCTCGGTGATCAGCCTCTGCATATCGGCGACCCGTTGCGCGGCAACAGGATCGAGTGCGAAACCCGAAGGCGTGGGCCAGTCGGCGATCACCAGCGACTCGCCCCCAGTCAGCGTCTTCCACAACACCTCGGTGACGAACGGCATCACCGGATGCAGCAGCTTCAGAAGCGTGTCGAGCACCGCTGCCAGCACGGCCGTCGTGTGCGTGATCCCCTCGGCGAGCTGTACCTTGGCCAGCTCGACGTACCAGTCACAGAACTCGTCCCAGGCGAAGTGGTAGAGCGACTCGCACGCACGGCTGAACTCGTAGGCGTCGAACGCCGAATCCACTTCCGCGCGAACCTGTTCCACGCGGCCCAGGATCCACCGGTCGGCGTCGGTCAGCTCGGCGGTGTCGGGCAGCGGAGCGGGCGCGGCCCCGTTCATCAACGCGAACCGGGTGGCGTTGAACAGCTTCGTGGCGAAGTTGCGTGACGCTCGGGCGTGATCCTCGCCGATGGACAGGTCACCGCCGGGGCTCGCCCCGCGGGCCAGCGTGAACCGCAACGCGTCGGCGCCGAACATCTCCACCCAGTCCAGCGGGTCGATCCCGTTACCGCGCGACTTGCTCATCTTGCGGCCGTGCTCGTCGCGGATCAGCCCGTGCAGGAAGACGTTTTCAAAAGGAACCTGCGGACGTGACTTCTTCGCATCTCCGTCTCCGGTGATCGCGGGGTCGTCGGCGACGAACGTGCCGAACATCATCATCCGCGCCACCCAGAAGAACAGGATGTCGTAGCCGGTGACCAGCACTGTCGTCGGATAGAACTTGGCGAGGTCGGGCGTGCGGTCCGGCCAGCCCATGGTGGAGAACGGCCACAACGCCGAACTGAACCACGTGTCGAGTACGTCGGGGTCCTGCTCCCAGCCCTCGGGCGGCGTCTCGTCGGGCCCGACGCAGACGGTCTCGCCGCCGGGGCCGTGCCAGATCGGGATGCGGTGGCCCCACCACAGCTGGCGCGAGATGCACCAGTCGTGCATGTTGTCCACCCACGCGAACCACCGCGGCTCGAGACTCGGCGGGTGAATCACGGTGTCGCCGTTGCGGACCGCGTCACCAGCGGCCTTGGCCAGCGCCTCGACCTTGACCCACCACTGCAGCGACAGCCTGGGCTCGATCGGCTCACCGCTGCGTTCGGAGTGCCCGACGCTGTGCACGTACGGCCGCTTCTCCGCGACGATGCGGCCTTGCGACGCCAGCGCCTCGCGGACCTTGACCCGGGCCTCGAAGCGGTCCTGGCCGTCGAATTCGGTTCCGGTGCCGGCGATTCGGCCCTTGGTGTCCATGATGGACGGCATCGGTAGCTGGTGGCGCAGGCCGATCTCGAAGTCGTTCGGGTCATGGGCCGGGGTCACCTTGACGGCGCCCGTGCCGAATTCGGGGTCGACGTGCTCGTCGGCGACGATCACGATGTCGCGGTCGATGAAGGGGTGCGCCAGCGTCTTGCCGACCAGGTCGCGGTAGCGCTCGTCGTCGGGGTGCACCGCGATCGCCGTGTCGCCCAGCATCGTCTCCACGCGGGTGGTGGCTACGACGATGTGCGGTTCGTGGTCGTCCAGTGAGCCGTACCGGAACGACACCAACTCGCCCTCGATGTCCTCGTATTTGACCTCGAGATCGGAGATCGCGGTCTCAAGCACCGGCGACCAGTTGACCAGTCGCTCGGCCTGGTAGATCAGACCCGCGTCGAAGAGTCGCTTGAAGATCGTGCGCACCGCGCGCGACAGACCCTCGTCCATGGTGAACCGTTCGCGGCTCCAGTCGACGCCGTCACCGAGGCGACGCATCTGCGCGCCGATGGTGCCACCGGATTGCCGCTTCCAATCCCAGACCTTGTCGATGAACAGGTCACGGCCGAAGTCCTCTTTGGTCTTGCCGTCGACCGCGAGTTGCTTCTCGACGACCGACTGCGTGGCGATGCCGGCATGATCCATACCCGGCAGCCACAACACCTCGAAGCCCTGCATCCGCTTGCGGCGGGTCAGCGCATCCATCAGCGTGTGGTCCAGCGCGTGGCCCATGTGCAGATTGCCGGTGACGTTCGGCGGGGGCAGCACGATCGAGTAGGCGGGCTTGCTGCTGGTGGCGTCGGCGGTGAAGTAGCCGGCCTTGACCCAGCCCTCGTAGAGATCGCTCTCCACCGCGGCCGGGTCCCAGGACTTGGGCAGGGCTTCGGCAGAGGAGCGGGGGCTGGCGGTCACCCCGCAATTCTAGGAACGCAGCGCGCGGCGTCGCTAACTGCCCCGAACAGAGCGGTTTTTCGCTTCCGACCCGGTGTGACGTGCACTACCCCGGCAGGCGCGTCGTCTCCAGCGTCACCCCCGCGGCGGGCAACCGGGTGAGCAACGCGTCGCCCATCGCCGCGGCGGGCGTGAGTACGCCGCGAAGGTCGGAGAGCTTGTCGCGGTCCAACGCCAGCGCCAACGCGCTTTCCCCCAGCAGCACCGCCGTCGCCTTGTAGCCCGGATCGCCCTTCTGCGCCATGACGGCGCGATACCGGGCGCCCGTGGAGGTCGTGGCATACGTTTCGACGGTGTAGTGGCCGCTTTCGCGGACCTTCTCGCTGGGGCCGGTGCCCGGTTTCGGCAGCACCCGCTCGATCAGCTTGCCGGGCACCCGGTCGAAGTAGCGGCTGCCCAAGGCCATCGTCGCGGCGTTACCGGCCGCGGCCACCGCCGATGCGACCGGCGCGAGCACCGACTTGCCCATGCTCATCTGTTCGCCGTACTCGAGTCGCCGACCGTAGGCGTAGTCGAGTAATGCGTTGCTGCGCCGCACGATACGGGTATTGACCGCGGCCATCACGAAAGGCGCCACCCAATACCCGTCGAGTTCGGGTGCGATCTCCCCGCCGCGCCGCCACCGCAGATCGGGTTGGCCGCCCAACTCGGGTTCGGCGGCGCGGTCCGGGGTGAGCGTGTAGGGGTCGTTCATCACCCGGCGGGCCTCGGCGTCCGACGATGCCGCCCGCATGACCTCGATCATCGAGGCGGCCGTGCCACCGGACACGCCGCCCTTGAAGGACCGCACCACCAGGTTGGTGTCGGTGAGTTCGCCCGCATCGTCGCGCTGGGCCCGCCGGTACAACGCGAACACTGTGAGATCCGAAGGCACGGAGTCGAATCCGCACGAGTGCACGATCCGCGCACCGGTGTCGGTGGCCTGTTTGTGGTACTGGTCGATGCTGTCGCGGATGAACAGCGACTCCCCCGTCAGGTCCGCGTAGTCGGTGCCGGCCGCCGCGCACGCCGCGACCAGCGGCAGGCCGTACTTCGCATAGGGCCCCACCGTGGTGACCACGACGCGCGCCTGTGCAGCCATCGCGTTCAGTGTCGACGGCTGCGAGGCGTCCGCGGTGATCAGCGGCCACGAGCGGGCCGCATCACCCAGGGACTCTCGGACCGCGATCAGCTTGTCGTGCGATCGGCCGGCGAGCGCGATCCGGGCCCCCGAAGCCGTCCTGGCCAGATATTCGGCGGTGAGTTTCCCGACGAACCCGGTGGCCCCGTACACGACGATGTCGAATTCCCGCTCGGATGTCGAAGGTCGCCGGCCGTCCGGCTCCGGTGCGCTCATGGTCGCGACGCTACCCGAGCGTCTCGGGCACCTCGGTGTCCTCACCGAGCACGTGCCGGGCCAGGAACCCGATCACCACCTGGTACCAGATCTTGGCGTGTTGCGGAGTGAGCACCCAGTGGTTCTCCGACGGGAAATACAGAAACCGGTGCGGGCTGTCGCCGTCGGCATCGGCGGGCAGCGCGGAGTGGGTGAGCAACTCGTACCAGAGCCGCAGCGCCTGGCCGACCGGCACTCGGTAGTCCTTGTCGCCGTGGATGACCAGCATGGGCGTACGGATTTCGCCGACGTGGTGATGCGGCGAGTTGGCCGCCGCCATGTCGCGCGTCATCTCCCGTAGCCAGTAGTACGACGAGTCGGTGGTGGCGCCGAACTGATCGAGCGCCCAGAGGCTGGCATGGGTGACGATCGCGTCGAACCTGTCGGTGTGGCCGGCGACCCAGTTGGCCATGTAGCCACCGAACGACCCACCCATCGCCGCGGTACGCGACGCGTCGATGCGGGGATGCGCGCACGCGGCGTCGGTGATGGCCATCAGATCCTCGAAAGGGGCACCGCCCCAGGCGCCCCAGCCCCGCGCGATGAAGTCCTGCCCGTATCCGGTGGAGATCCCGGGATCGGGCAGCAGCACCGCATACCCGCGAGCCGCCAGCAGCCACGGATTCCACCGCCACGACCACACGTTCCAGCTGGCCAACGGACCGCCGTGGATCCACAACAGCAGCGGCGCCTTTCCGTCACCGGCCGGGAGCACGAGCCACGAACGCACCGGCGTGCCGTCGCCGGACGTCGTCTCGAGTTCGGTCAGCGTCCCCGGAAGCGGCGGCAGCGCCGCACACGGAAGCACGGTGACGCCGCCGTCGGGGTCGATGCGCACCGGGTGAGGCGGCGCCGCGTAAGAGCTTCGCAACGCGAACAGCACACCATCCGCAGCGGCCACCACATCGGAGTAGCAGTGATCATCGAACGTCAGCTGGGTTACCGCACCGTCGGCGAGGCCGACCCGGAAAACCGGTGCCCTGCCGTCCTGATCGGCGGTGACGATAACCGCCGAGCCGTCCCGCAGCCACGTCACCGATGCCGGCCACCGGTCCCAATCACCGGCGAGCACGCGTGGGCTCTCGCCGAACCGGATGCATCCCAGCGTGATTCGCGGCGGCGTGTCGGGTGTGGAGAAGGTCTCGCGGAGGTAGACGACGGTGGTGCCGTCCGGTGAGATGGCCGGACTCCACACGTCGGCGTCGGGCTCGGCCACCACCACCGAGCGTTCGCCGGTGTCCAGGTCGATCCGCATCAGCACCGAATGCCGGGACGCACCGGGCGCGGGCCGTTGCCACGTGGTGACCAGGAACCGCCCGTCGGAACTGATGTCGAAGTCGGACTCGCGCAACGCGCCGCCCGGCGCGGCGGTCAGGTCGCGCACCTCTTCACCGCACGCGGAATCGTCGGTCAGCGCGACGCCGAGCAGGTGTGGCTCGCCCGGTCCGAGGTCGGAATCCCAGTGCCGAATGGGGTAGCCGGTGTGCAGGATCGCGGTGATCTTGTTGTCCTTGCGCAGGTCTCGAAGCCGGCGGTCCTCGGCGATGGTCCGTGCGGAGGGCATCAACGGTGAGCGCACCACCGCCACGTCGGCTTCGCGGGCGGTGCGCACCGCCTCGACGCCGCCGGGCAGTGACAGCACCTGCGCCGCCTCACCGCCGGTCGCCGGGAGTCGCCACAGCGCGGCGGGTGGCTCGTCGTCGTCCGCGCTCGGGCGGACTGCGACGAACAGCAGATCGCCGTTGGCCGCGAACGCGGGGGCCGACTCGCCCTTGGTCCCCCGCGTCAGCCGGCGCGCCGGTTGGGCGCCGGTGGGGTCGAGCTCCCAGACCGCGCTGACGTATTCGGTTCTCTTGTCGTTGAGTTGAGCGACGGTGGTCACCAACCGGGTTCCGTCCGGCGACAGCGCCAGTCCCGAGACGCGGGGTAACGCCACGTACTCGTCGAGGTCGTCGAAGGGTGCGCGGGACGGGGCGTCGAGGGCCGTCGCGGTCATGCCCCCGTTGGTAGCACACCCCGGGGACCCTCCCCGCGACGTGCTGCGCGCTACGTTCGACGCATGCCGAAGCGGATCGTAGTCGTCGGGGCGGGCATCTCCGGGTTGGCGACCGCTGTGGCCCTGCAACAGCGCGGACACGACATCACACTTGTCGAGGAGCGCACCGACACGTCCTCGGGAGCCGGAATCAGCATCTGGCCCAACGCTTTGGCCGCGCTCGACGACATCGGCCTCGGCGACCCCGTGCGTGAGGCCGGCGGCCGGGTCACGGCAGGTGCGGCGCGCTGGCGTGACGGCAGCTGGTTGCGGCGACCCGAACGGCAACGCCTCATCAAGGCGCTCGGCGAACCTCTTGTCGTCATCCGCCGTTCGGCATTGACATCGATTCTGGCCGGGGCGCTCGCCGACGGCACCGTGCGGGCCGGTGTGGCGGTGGAGGCGCTGGCGGTGACCGGCGACGGCATCCGAGTCACGTTGGCCGACTCCGCGGTGCTGGAGGCCGACGCCGTCGTGGGTGCCGACGGCACGCATTCGATGGTCGCCCGTCATCTCAACGGACCGCTGCACAACCGCTATGTCGGCTACACCGCGTGGCGCGGGGTGGCCGACTGCAGAATCGATCCCGAGCTCGCGGGCGAGACTCTCGGCCCAGCGTGCGAGTTCGGCCACGTGCCGCTCGGGCAGGACCACACGTATTGGTTTGCCACCGAACGCGTGCCCGAGGCGACGACGGCGCCGCAGGGTGAACTGGCCTACCTTCGGGAGCGGTTCGCGTCGTGGGCCCCGCCCATCCCCGAGATCCTGGCCGCCACGGATCCCGCCGCCGTCTTGCGCAACGACCTCTATGACCGCGACGAGGCGCGGCAGTGGTCGCGGGGTTCCATCGTGACGGTCGGTGACGCCGCGCATCCGATGCGTCCGCACCTGGGACAGGGCGGCTGTCAGGGGCTGGAGGACGCCGCGATCCTGGCGCGGTTCCTCGATGGCGACGACGACGTCGGTGCGGCGTTCGCGCGGTTCGTGGCGTTTCGCCGTCCGCGGGTCCGCTCGCTGGTCCGCGAATCGCGGTTCATCGGGCGCGTCATGAACCTGCCGCCGGCGCTCAGTGCGCTCGTGAGCCGGGCGACGGTGCTGGGACCCGAAGCCCTGATCGCCGGTCACCTGGCCGGTGTGGCGGCACGGTCGGCGTTCAAGCCGCCCACCGACCGCGACGTGTCCGCGGCGTGAGCGTGCGGCTGGGCCCGCTGGTCGTCGACGCGGCCGACCCGCCCGCGTTGTCCGCCTTCTGGGCGGCAGTCCTCGGGGTCGACACACAGCGCCGGCTACTGGTCTTTCGACCGCAGGACCGCGCGAAGACGGTGAAGAACCGCGTACACGTGGACCTCGACGTCCGCGACATCGCGGTGCTCCTCGACCTCGGCGCCCGTGTGCTCGCCGAGCACCCCGGGTGGACGACGCTCGCTGACATCGAGGGCAACGAATTCTGCGCGTTCCCCCGAAAGCGGGATGGAGACCCTCCCGCCCGCCTGTTCGCCGTCTGCACGGACAGCGACCGCCCCGAAGAGCTCGCCGCCTGGTGGGCGCCGCGGGTCGGGGCCGAGCTGCGCGACGGCCCCGACGGGACGCCGCGGTGGCTCTACGGGTCATCCGGCTGGGAGGACCTCATTTGGAAGTTCATCCGCGTCGACGACCGCCGTGTCGTTCCGAACCGCTGGCAGTGGAGCGTCGACTCGGCCCCCGACGGGCTGACGGACCCGCAGGGCAACGAGTTCAGCGTGCTCCGGCGATCGTCCCGATCGGGTTGAGCAGCGCGGTGCACATCTGACGCGGATTGACGAAGCCGAACAGGCCGCTGGACGGCATCGCCGCGCAACCGGTCGCGGTGGCGGGCACGGTCCGTGCGGTCGGCGCGGACGGACCCGACGGCGTGGTCCACACCGCGGGCGTGGCACCGCGGGGCCCGCACTTGGGCCACGCCTTCAGGCCCTGGGTGCGCAGGACGTTCTCGGCCACGCGGATCTGCTCGGCGCGCGATGCGGTCGCCGGGTTGCCGACACCGCCGTTGGAGGCCCAGGTGGCCTGCTTGAACTGCAGTCCTCCGTAGTGGCCGTTGCCCGTGTTGGTGGCCCAGTTGCCGCCGGATTCGCATTCGGCGATGGCGTCCCAGTTCACCGAATCGGCGTTGGCGGTGGCCAACGACGACTCGGACAGTGCCATCGGCACCATCGCCAGCGCTCCGGAGATCGCCGCGGCCAAAAGGCCCTTGCCAACTGCGGTACGAACGTTCATCTCTGCGGTCCTTCCCCGACCGTTTTTCACAAGGCCCGCATCCGAGAACCCCTCGATCTCCGCTGCGGTTATCCGGTGTGTCGGGTGATGAACGTCACGTGTTACGCGAGGGTCAAAAGTTTTATTCGTTACTTAATTGGCGTAAGAGCCTTCTGAGAAAGTAGGGGCGGTGCCGGGTAATCCCGGCACCGCCCCTGATAAGACGAAAACGCGTGCTTAGCCGCGACCGCCGCAGGTCGGCCATGCGCCGATGCCCTGCGACTGCAGCACGTTCTCGGCGACGCGGATCTGCTCCTCGCGGCTGGCGTTGTGCGGGGAGCCGCTGCCGCCGTTCGATTGCCACGTGCCCATGGTGAACTGCAGGCCGCCGTAGTAGCCGTTGCCGGTGTTGATGGACCAGTTACCGCCCGACTCGCACGCCGCGACGGCGTCCCAGTCCACACCGCTGTCCGCATTGGCAGTGCCGGTGGCCAGAGCCATGGGCGCCACTGCGAGCGCGCCGGCAAAGGTCGCCAGGCCAAGTGTCTTGCGGATGTTCTTCAACTTCTATCCTTTCGCCACGCGCGCGCCAACACACGCCCGCGCAGATCGCACGGGGTGGGCATGCCTGTCGACCAGGCCAGGAGTTGGGCCGCACCGTCTCGGTCGGGTGCGACAGCGGGAGGCCGGAAGTGCCTCGCCGGGCCTTCGCGCCGGCGGCCGCCGGAGACCGTTGGCCTCCTACAGCCCCACTCACACACAGGTTCGTGGTTTTCAAATTGTTTGCTCCGGGTAGAGCCATTGGGGACCGTACAAAATGAGTTCCGCCGTCGTCATATCGAGCGAAGGTGTGTCGCGGCAAGATCACGAAACGATTACGGCAGAGGTCTCCGTGCGTAATCCCTGGTAGTACGGCGGTTTGACGGAGACGCCAAAACTCGTGTTCGCCCCGGTTCTCGTGAGCCATCTCACGGCTATTTTGTGAGCTGGGCCACGGCTATGCTCGGTCGTGCCTCAGCTCGGGCGGCGAAAACCGCAGTGGCGTGGACAAAACGACCGCAGCGGGCGCGATCGTTGCCCGTGACCGTGGTGACTTCGCTGGCCCGTCGACCCAGTCCGACAGCCGAAACATCGTGCGCATCAGCGACTCACGAGAACAACCCGAACGCACCTGCACGATGGCATCCCACAGCCGTTCCGGCAGCCCGTGACGGACTCCGTTATGCCAGCGGGCTTTTCGGCGTTGGGCACCGACACTCGGCACATCTCAAACGGCGAACCGGCCGTGAGCACCCCGCGCATGGCCCTTTTGGAAGCGAACGTTCCAGCCGTCGCGGCCTGCCTTTTCCGGGCGCCACGCACCGAATCAGGCCGCACGAAGGCCGAATTCACCCACTGACCCGTCGAAAGCCGTTGGGAGCTCGGACCATTCGACTACCGACTTCGCCTTCCGACGCAGAAGCGATTTCGGCATGTAGGTGCGCTTTATCACGACGGAATGCGAACTAATTCACTGGCGCGAATTCAATTCACACCTTCACGAATAGCAGGTATTTCAGTCGGTGAATTTGCTAGGCGATTTGCACGTCGCGGATGGCGGCGAGATCGGCGGCGGTGTTGACGTTGGTCAGCGCACGCTGTTCGGGCATGACGATCCGCTGGGTGTCGACCCGGTCCACGAGCGCGCGCATGCTTCGCTCCCCCGCGGCGATCAGTTCGTCCACACGCCCGGCCAGCGCGGTGCGATAGACACCGGCGAGGTAGTGGTCACGGCCGTCCCATGGCAACACCACGTCGGCCTCCACGCGAACCGCCGGGGCCACCAATTCGTCGATCAGCTCGACGGTCAACAGCGGCATGTCCACCGCGGAGACGAACGCGAGTTCCGACCCGGCCTCGGCCGCAGCCCGCAGCCCCCGGCCGGTCGCCAACAGCGGGCCGACGCCACGCACCTCGTCGCGCAGAACCTCGGCGTCGAGCGCCGGCAGTGCCTGCCCGGGGGCGGCGATGACGAAGATCGGCGCGCACCGCGGCGCCAGGATGCTCACCATCCGCTCGACGAGCGTGGTGCCTTCATACGGCAACGTGGCCTTGTCGCGGCCCATGCGGCGGGAAGCCCCGCCCGCCAGGATGATTCCGGCCAGCGGAACGGTGGTCGTCATGACCGTGACGTTAGTCGACAGTCCAGGTGTCTTTGCCCCGAAGCAGTGACTGAAGTGCGGCCGTGTCGTGCGCCTTCTCGGAGCGGGCCGCCGCGATCTGCCGGCGGGCCGCGTCGTCGTAGGTCGGCTTGCTCACCTGACGGAAGATGCCCATCACCATGTGTTCGAGGCTCTGGTCCGACAGCCGCGACAACGCGAACGCGTAGGCCGGGTCCTCGAGGTTGGCGTCGTGGACGACGATCTCGTCGGCCGACACATCGGCGGTCTTGGCGATCTCGAGCCCGTAGCCGGACTTCACCACGCAGTACTCGCCGTCGGCGCCGAACGTGACCGGCTCGCCGTGGGTGAGGTTGATCAGCCGCTCCTCGGCACCTTCCTTGCGCAGGGCGTCGAACGAGCCGTCGTTGAAGATCGGGCAGTCCTGCAAAATCTCGACCAGGGCCGCACCGCGGTGAGCGGCGGCGGCGCGCAGCACCTCGGAGAGCCCCTTGCGGTCGGAGTCCAGCGCACGGCCGACGAACGTCGCGTCGGCGCCGAGCGCCAGCGACACCGGGTTGAACGGGTAGTCCAGCGAGCCCATCGGAGTGGACTTGGTGACCTTGCCGACCTCCGACGTCGGGGAGTACTGGCCCTTGGTCAGCCCGTAGATCCGGTTGTTGAAAAGCAGGATCGTGATGTTGATGTTGCGGCGCAGCGCGTGGATCAGGTGGTTGCCGCCGATCGACAGCGCGTCGCCGTCACCGGTGACAACCCACACCGACAGATCCTCGCGGGCCAGCGCCAGGCCCGTCGCGATCGTCGGGGCGCGGCCGTGGATCGAGTGGAACCCGTAGGTCTCCAGGTAGTACGGGAAGCGACTCGAGCAGCCGATACCGCTGACGAACGCGATGTTCTCGCGGCGCAACCCCAGCTCGGGCAGGAAGTTGCGGATCGTGTTGAGGATGACGTAGTCACCGCAACCGGGGCACCAGCGGACCTCCTGGTCGCTGGTGAAGTCCTTCGACTTCTGCGGCTGATCGGTCGTCGGCACTCGGCTGGTGCCTGCGGTCAACCCGAGATCTGCTCCGATCAAGTCGGTCATACGTTCGCTCCCACACCGCTCACGCCGACTTCGACGGTGGCCGCCGCCAGTCGTGCGAACTTCACTTTGTCACTTTCCTTCTCGCCCAACGTTCCGTCCAGTGCCGCATCAATGATGCCCTCGACCTCGTCGGCCAGGAAGGCCATACCTTCCACCTTGGTGACCGACTGGACGTCGACCAGGTACTTGCCCCGCAGCAGCAGAGCAAGCTGGCCGAGGTTCATCTCCGGGCACACCACGGTCGGATACCGCCGCAGCACCTCACCGAGGTTGGCCGGGAACGGATTGAGGTTGCGCAGGTGTGCCTGGGCGACCTTGATGCCCTTGCGACGCGCCCGCCGGCACGCCTCGCCGATCGGCCCGAAGCTCGAACCCCAGCCGAGCATCAGCAGATCCGCATCACCGGTCGGGTCGTCGACCTCGAGATCGGGCACAGCGATGCCGTCGACCTTGGCCTGCCGCAGCCGGACCATCAGATCGTGGTTCTTGGGCTCATAGGAGATGTTCCCCGAGCCGTTGGCCGCTTCCAGGCCGCCGATCCGGTGCTCGAGGCCGGGCGTACCCGGAATCGCGAACTGGCGCGCCAGGGTCTCGGGATCACGGGCATACGGCTGGAACGGCTCGCCGGACTTGGCGAACGTGTGCTCGATGGCCGGATAGCTGCTGACGTCCGGAATGCGCCATGGCTCAGAGCCGTTGGCGATCGCGCCGTCGGAGAGGATGACCACCGGCGTGTGGTAGTTGACCGCGATGCGGGCGGCCTCCACGGCGACGTCGAAGCAGTCCGACGGCGAGCGGGGTGCGATCACCGCGACCGGCGACTCGCCGTTGCGGCCATACATCACCTGCAGCAGGTCCGCCTGCTCGGTCTTGGTCGGCAGACCGGTGGACGGCCCACCGCGCTGCACGTCGATGATGATCAGCGGCAGTTCGGTCATCACCGCCAGACCGATCGCCTCGGACTTCAGCGAGATGCCCGGGCCCGAGGTGCTGGTGACACCGAGGGCGCCGCCATAGGACGCGCCGATGGCCGCACCGATGCCGGCGATCTCGTCTTCGGCCTGGAAGGTCAGCACGTTGAAGTTCTTGTGCTTGGACAGCTCGTGCAGGATGTCGGACGCCGGGGTGATCGGGTAGGTGCCGAGCACGACCTGCAGGTCGGCGAGTTGACCGGCGGTCACGATTCCGTAGGCCAGTGCGGTGTTACCGGAAATCTGGCGGTACTCACCGGTTTTGAGCTTGGCGGGCGCGACCTCGTAGGTGCTGGCGAACGCCTCGGTGGTCTCGCCGTAGTTCCAGCCGGCCTTGAGTGCGAGCACGTTGGCCTCGGCGACGTCGGGCTTGCGCGCGAACTTCTCGCGGATGAACGCCTCGCTGTGCTTGAGTTCGCGGCCGTACATCCACGACAGGAGACCGAGCGCGAACATGTTCTTCGCGCGCTGGCCGTCCTTCTTGGACGCGCCGATGGGCTCGACCGCGCCGAGCGTCAGGGTCGTCATCGGCACGGCCTGCACGACGTAGTCGGACAGTTCGTCGGTCTCCAACGGGTTGGCTTCGTAGCCGACCTTGGCGAGGTTGCGCTTGGTGAACTCGTCGGAGTTGGCGATGATCAGCCCGCCGCGAGGCAGGTCGGAGACGTTGGCCTTCAGCGCCGCCGGGTTCATCGCGACGAGCACATCGGGGCGGTCGCCCGCGGTGAGGATGTCGTAGTCGGCGATCTGGATCTGGAACGACGACACACCGGGCAGCGTGCCCTGCGGCGCGCGGATCTCGGCGGGGTAATTCGGTTGCGTGGCAAGGTCGTTGCCGAACAAGGCGGCTTCGGAGGTGAACCGGTCACCGGTGAGCTGCATACCGTCGCCGGAGTCACCGGCGAAGCGAATGACGACCTTCTCGAGCTTCTGTCGAGGACTCGCACTCCCCGGACTGACCGCGTTGTCGTTCGCTGCCACGAGGCCTGCCTTCCACGCTGCGTGGGGATGTCCTCCGAGTCACAGTCGAGTCGACGCGCCGTCGGTGGACGTCCACCAAGATTTTTGATGTCACTACCAGTACCGATTATTGCACTTTTCTTAGGCGGCCCTTCACCGGACTCGCCTGCGGCGTGCCGCATCCGAAGGGTCGAACGCACAGCTCAGCCAATGTGCGAGTGCCTGCCGTGAGACATAACTGTGTTGTTCGTCACGTCTACGAGACAAAAATTCTAAGGAAATGGTTACCGTCCAGTAGCCGGTAGCAAGCACCGTCGTCGGTGCTGGTCGTCCCGTTGTCAGTGCCGGGTGGAGGCAGATTCGCCGCGCCGTTCGTGCCAGCGCAGGCGCAGTAACAGCAGGTGGCGGTGCGCGCGGAAGCCAGCCGACAGCGGATCACGCCAGACCGGCATGCGGCGGTTCGGTTCGAGTTCGTTGTGCACGCATCCATTGTGCCGTCCGCATGGTGATGACGCCGCCTCGCGCGCTGGCCCCGACATGAACAGCACCCAAACGTTATCGACGTCGATTCGCCCTAGGGTGGAGTCATGGGTCGGGTCACAGCCAGGCGGCGGGCACAGCATGTGACCATGGACTCCGCGGTGGCGCGGCCGGAGACCCTGGTCGTCGAGGAGCCGATGGAGATTCGCGTCAACGGCGCGCCCATCACGGTGACGATGCGCACTCCGGGCTCCGATGTCGAACTCGCGCAGGGTTTTCTACTGACCGAGGGCGTCATCGCCGGACGCGACGACGTGCTCACGGCGCGATACTGCAAGGGCACGGGCGTCGATGACGCGGGCTTCTCCCAGAACACCTACAACGTTCTCGACGTGACGCTGGCCCCGCACGTCGCGCCGCCCGATGTCGATGTCACGCGCAACTTCTACACGACATCGTCGTGCGGGGTCTGCGGTAAGGCATCGCTGGAGGCCGTGCAGTTGAGCAGCCGCCACGGCCCCGGGGACGATCCGACCGCCATCACCGCCCAGACCCTCTCGCAGTTGCCGGCGCGGCTGCGCAAAGCCCAGAAGGTGTTCGCCAGCACCGGCGGCCTGCACGGGGCCGCGCTGTTCGACTCCGACGGCACGACGCTCGCCGTGCGCGAAGACGTCGGCAGACACAACGCCGTGGACAAGGTCATCGGCTGGGCGGTCGAGCAGGACCGCATTCCGCTGACGGGGGCCGTCCTGCTGGTCAGCGGACGCGCTTCGTTCGAGCTGGCGCAGAAGGCCGTGATGGCGGGGATCCCGGTGCTCGCGGCGGTGTCGGCGCCGTCGTCGCTGGCCGTCGACCTGGCCAGCCAGTCCGGGTTGACGCTGGTGGCCTTCCTACGCGGGCGGTCGATGAACGTCTACACCCGTCCCGATCGCGTCGTGCACTGACGCGGCGATCGCCGCTTGATCGTCGTCAGGCGGGAACTGATTGCCCGACTCCTCAACGCGGCTCGTACCTCGCCGCTTGATCGTCGTCAGGCAGACTTGTCGCGACGCTCGGGACGCGACGGCTTGCGCGGCACGATGGTCGGCAGCACGTTGTCCTGCACCGTCTCCTTGGTGACGACCACCTTGGCGACGTCGTCGCGGCTGGGGATGTCGTACATCACCGGCAGCAGCACTTCTTCCATGATGGCGCGCAGACCGCGGGCTCCGGTGCCGCGATGGATGGCCTGATCGGCGATCGCCTCCAGCGCCTCGTCGGTGAATTCGAGTTCGACGCCGTCCATTTCGAACAGGCGCGTGTACTGCTTCACCAACGCGTTCTTGGGCTTGGACAGAATCTGCACAAGAGAGTCCTTGTCCAGGTTCGTCACCGACGCCACGACCGGCAGCCGGCCGATGAACTCCGGAATCAGCCCGAACTTGATCAGATCCTCGGGCATGACCTCGGCGAAGTGATCGGCGGTGTCGATGTCGGCCTTCGAGTGCACCTCGGCGCCGAAGCCCAGGCCGCGCTTGCCGACGCGGTCGGAGACGATCTTCTCCAGACCCGCGAACGCACCCGCCACGATGAACAACACGTTGGTGGTGTCGATCTGGATGAACTCCTGGTGGGGATGCTTGCGGCCGCCCTGCGGAGGCACCGACGCCTGCGTTCCCTCCAGGATCTTCAGCAGCGCCTGCTGGACGCCTTCGCCGGAGACATCGCGGGTGATCGACGGGTTCTCGCTCTTGCGGGCGATCTTGTCGACCTCGTCGATGTAGATGATGCCGGTCTCGGCGCGCTTGACGTCGTAGTCGGCGGCCTGGATCAGCTTGAGCAGAATGTTCTCGACGTCCTCGCCCACGTATCCGGCTTCGGTCAGCGCGGTGGCGTCGGCGATCGCGAACGGCACGTTGAGCATCTTGGCCAACGTCTGCGCCAGGTAGGTCTTACCGCAGCCGGTCGGGCCGAGCATCAAGATGTTGGACTTGGCCAGTTCGACGGGCTCGGAACGCGAATCGCGGGTCTTCTCCCCCGCCTGGATGCGCTTGTAGTGGTTGTAGACGGCGACCGCGAGCGTGCGCTTGGCGGTGTCCTGTCCGATGACGTAACCCTCGAGGAAGTCGCGGATCTCCGCGGGCTTGGGCAACTCGTCGAGCTTCACGTCGTCGGCGTCGGCGAGCTCCTCTTCGATGATCTCGTTGCAGAGATCGATGCACTCGTCGCAGATATAGACGCCCGGACCCGCAATGAGCTTCTTAACCTGCTTTTGACTCTTGCCGCAGAACGAGCACTTCAGCAGGTCACCGCCGTCTCCAATGCGCGCCATGGTGGTGGGGTCCTACTTTCCTCGCAGCCGATGAAGCTTCTTTTCTGTGGTTGCCTCGGGTGGTGAACCCGACGCTACCCGTTTGTTCCCGCGCGAGGCGACCGATAAAGCCGAATCGCGCCAGTGGTATTCATCTGTGTTCGCGCCAACATATCGTCTGATCACCCCCGGACCCCAGCGAACGCGCCGCCGTGTCTTTGGCGTGTCGTCGCCGTGACCGGACCGAGAGAGCGTCGGCACCCAAACTACCCGTTAATCGCCGCGGTGCACCCCGCCGCCGATCCGTGTGACGCTATCGGCGCCCAGGGCCGGCGGGACCCGGTCCGACCGGACCCGGCCCTAACGGGCCGGGACCAACGGGGCCCACCACTCCTCCGACACCGACGGGGCCCGCGGGCCCGACGACCGGAGCGGGGTTGAGATAGACGTTCACGTCATTGGGGACGCACTGATCGGTGTACATGTCCCAATACGTCCCGGCAGGACAGACCGGTTCCTGAGCCTGGCTCACCGCCGGTGACGCGATCTGGGTCAGCCCGCACACCACGGCCGCCGCCAATGCGGTCATCGCGAAACCCGCTCGCTTCCCAACCGTCATCGCAATCCTCCCCTGGCCGTCCGGCGGTGCAGACGAACAGCGTGCCACGCGAACCGCCCACGAGAACCGGGTTTCGCGCAGTTGGGAAGCGGATCAGGCGGTCTGAGCAGACAGCTTGCGGTACTCCAGGACGGTGTCGATGACGCCGTATTCCTTGGCCTCTTCGGCGGTCAGAATCTTGTCGCGGTCGGTGTCCTTGCGGATCTGCTCGGGGGTCTTGCCGGTGTGGTTGGCCAGCGTCACCTCCATCAGCGTGCGCATCCGCTCGATCTCCTTGGCCTGGATCTCGAGATCGGAGAACTGGCCCTGGATGACCCCGGCCAGCGCGGGCTGGTGAATCAGCACGCGCGCGTTCGGCAGCGCCATCCGCTTACCGGGGGTGCCGGCGGCCAGCAACACCGCGGCGGCCGAGGCGGCCTGGCCCAGACACACCGTCTGAATGTCGGCGCGCACGTACTGCATGGTGTCGTAGATCGCCATCAGCGAGGTGAACGAGCCGCCCGGCGAATTGATGTACATCGTGATGTCGCGGTCCGGGTCGAGCGACTCCAGCACCAGCAACTGGGCCATGATGTCGTTCGCCGACGCGTCGTCGACCTGCACACCGAGGAAGATGATGCGTTCCTCGAACAGCTTGTTGTACGGATTGGACTCCTTGACGCCGAAGCTGGAGTGCTCGATGAACGACGGCAGGATGTAGCGGGCCTGAGGTTGCAGACGGGCGTCGGTGTGATCGGTCATTTGTCTAGTCCTGCTCCTGGTCCTGAGCCGTTGACGCTCGCGCTGGTGATGATGTGGTCGACGAAGCCGTACTCCAGGGCCTCCTGCGCGGTGAACCAGCGGTCGCGGTCGGAGTCCGCTTCGATCCGCTCGATCGGCTGGCCGGTGAACTCGGCGTTCAACCGGAACATTTCCTTCTTGATCACCGCGAACTGCTCGGCCTGGATGGCGATGTCGGCCGCGCCGCCGGTGATACCGCCGAGCGGCTGGTGCATCAGGATCCGGGCGTGGGGCAGGGCGTAGCGCTTACCCTTCGTGCCCGCCGCGAGCAGGAACTCGCCCATCGAGGCGGCCATACCCATGGCGTAGGTGGCGACGTCGCACGGCGCCAGCACCATGGTGTCGTAGACCGCCATGCCGGCGCTGATGGAGCCGCCGGGCGAGTTGATGTAGAGGTGGATGTCTTTGGTGGGATCCTCGGCGGACAGCAGCAGAATCTGCGCGCAGAGCTTGTTGGCGATGTCGTCATCGACCTGTGAGCCCAGGAAGATGATCCGCTCCGCCAGCAAGCGCTCGTAGACCGAGTCGACAAGGTTGAGGCCGTGCGAGGCGCCACGCATGTGGGTCACGACTGGATACCTGCTTTCTTCAAGAGCTTGATACTCACCGACACTAACCAACCCGCGCGAGCGTGCAGTCCCTAGACGGGCTGCGTTCGCTCACAGCGTCACTTCGTGTCGGCCGACTCCTCGTCCGCTTCGGGTTCGGCGCCTTCCGACGCCTCGTCGGCAGCTTCCTCGGTCTGCGCGTCGGAGCGGCCGAAGAACTCGGTGGTGTCGATCACGTTGCCGTCGGAGTCGGTCACGGTGGCGGCCTCGACGACCGCGGCCAACGCCAGGCCGCGACGCACGTCGGCGAACAGGGCCGGCAGCTGGTTGTTCTGCTGCAGCGACTGGATCAGCTGCTGGGGCTGCAGGCCGTACTGCTGAGACATCAGCATCAGGCGCTCGCTGATGTCGTTCTGGCCGACCTGGACGTCGAGCTTGTCGGCGATCGCATCCACGAGCAGCTGTGTCTTGACCGCCTTCTCCGCGTTCGTGCGGTTGTCGGCGTCGAACTGCTCGCGGCTGCTGCCCTGGGCTTCGAGCGCCTCGGCCAGACGTGCCTCGTCGTGGTCCAGCCCGTGGATGGCGTTGTGCAACGCGTCGTCGACCTGGGCCTGCACCACCTTCTCGGGCAATGGAACCTCGACCTGCTCGAGCAACGTCTCGAGAACCTTGTCGCGGATCTTCTCGGCCTGCTGCACCCGCTTGACCCGGCGCACCTGCTCGACGAGCGACTCCTTGAGCTCGTCGATGGTGTCGAATTCACTTGCCAGCTGGGCGAATTCGTCGTCAGGCTCAGGCAGCTCGCGCTCCTTGACCGACTTGACGGTGACGGTCACCTGCGCCTCCTTGCCGGCGTGCTCACCGGCGGCCAGCGTCGTGGTGAAGACGCGGGTCTCCCCCTCCTTGAGGCCGACGATCGCCTCGTCGAGACCGTCGATCAGCTGACCCGAACCGACCTCGTGCGACAGCCCCTCGGTGGCGGCCTCGGGCAGCTCCTGGCCATCCACGGTGGCCGACAGGTCGATGGAGACGAAGTCGCCGTTCTCGGCGGCACGCTCCACACCGGAGAGCGTGCCGAAGCGGGCGCGCAGCGACTGCAGCTCGGCGTCGACCTCTTCGTCGGTCACCTCGATCGCGTCGACGGTCAGCGTAAGCTCCGACAGCTCGGGAAGCTCGATCTCCGGGCGGATGTCGACCTCGGCCGTGAACGTGAGGTCCTGGCCGTACTCCTTGTTGGTGATCTCGATCTCGGGCTGGCCCAGCGGCTGCACCTCGGAGGTGGTGACCGCCTCGCTGTAGCGGTTGGGAAGAGCCTCGCTGACGACCTGGTCGAGCATCGCTTCGCGGCCGACGCGGGCCTCGAGAAGCTTGCGCGGCGCCTTGCCGGGACGGAAACCGGGGAGCCGGACCTGTTTGGCCAACTGCGCGAACGCGCGGTCGAAGTCGGGTTCGAGCTCGGTGAAGGGCACCTCCACGTTGATGCGCACCCGGGTGGGGCTCAACTTCTCGACGGTGCTCTTCACGATCTTGCTCCTCATTGTTTCTGGTGTCGTCGGTGTCGCAGTCGGGGTGACAGGATTTGAACCTGCGGCCTTCCGCTCCCAAAGCGGATGCGCTACCAAGCTGCGCTACACCCCGTGCTCTGCTCGTCGCGCCGACGCTTGAGCGCTGCGCCCGCGCGGGCCGTCCGCAAAACACGGAACGACCACGCGAGATACTACGGGCTGGACACGCGACGCCTTCAATTGGATTTGATTTGGCTGCCGCCGGTACGATCTGGTCTTGCTGTACATGCGGGCGTAGCTCAATGGTAGAGCCCTAGTCTTCCAAACTAGCTACGCGGGTTCGATTCCCGTCGCCCGCTCCGCAGGTCAGAGGGTTGTTTTTGAGCTCTAGACCGAACCCTAACCGAAGGGCCGTGACCCCCAGCGTGACCTTCGTGAACGGGAGATACGTGTGCGGTGACGCACACAGACGCGCGCTTAAGCTGTCGCTATGCGCGACCGCAAGACCATCGACGCCGAACTCCGTCTCCTCGCCGCCGTCCGGTGGTCGATCCGCGAACACGGCGGCCGGCCGGGAAGGCGGCGGGCGGACGAACTGCTCGACGAGTGAAAGAGGTTGAGAAGTCAGCCGCCTAGGCTGTCGAAACATCCCGCAGCAGACAACGAAGTCCCATTAGACAACGTTCTGTGGCCCTTGACTCAGGTTAGTCGAAATCCGAATTCCGCGAGCCAGCCGAAAGCCTGGCCACATGCAGCCTGTAACTACCTGCGGCACCATTTACGTGCAGAGTCCTCGCTGATGAGCTGTACTCGCGCCCCTTCTGGTATCAGAAGTTAGGCCGGCGGAGTGTTCGGACGCATTACCGATCTCGGACGAACCGTGCGAGCCCCGACGTCTATTGCGCGATTTCAGGCACCCCGACAGAGTCGTTAAGTGCCATTATTTCGTCCATAGCTTCGAGCAATTTACGGGGGTCTTCTTGAAGGCCGGGGTGTTTCTCTAAGACCGCCGCTTCCGCCGGTGATATGGGACGCATAATTTGAAGTTGATTGCCATCGGGCTTAGTGAATCTCACCGCGAGGAAGCCGTGAAACCAGAAAACGAAGTCGCGGTCACCAGCAGCATGCGCGGCCGCGGCCAACGCGTTTGCTATAGTAAGATCAGCTTCGGCAGTAGCTTTGTTGACGTAAGTCTTTCCGTATTGTTCGATATTTTGGGTGACTTCCAATAATTTCGCATTCACCGCATCTTTATGCCCTGGATCTTTGAACCAAGCAGTAATGCGAGCGAACAGGGAGCCGCGTTCCACTCGCGCTATTTCATGATCGACTCCCAGCGCGTTCAAGACGCGCTCAACCTGTTGGTAGAACCGTAGGACTTGAAGGGCGTCGTCCGAATCTATATACATAATAGTAGGTGTCGATAAATTCGGATCTCTGGCCGCCTCAACGCTATCCCTCGGCGCGCCCGCACGGAACACTTCTTCTACCCGTCGTGAAATATTTGCAGGATCATAATGGCGCTCTATTACTGGAGGCTCTATTGGCGGCCTGGAGGCGCCGGATTCTTTCTTCTTGGAAGCATATTTTCGGGGCCTCCGACCGACGGCTATTTTTTCGATTGACTCAGCGAACGATCCATTTTTACTTTCCCACGCTTCGATATTTCGCCTTCGGGTCTCGTCCGAGTCTGTTGTGGATAGACGCCCAGGTTCCCCATCGATGAACGCGACAACTTGGCCCGTCACACGGCCGGTAACCGGGTCGATTACGTCTCCCGACCTAGTGTCGAAATAGTGTTGGCTGTTTTCCGTAGTCATCATGTTGCCGAACCGAGTCAACCATAAATAGCCCAATTTTGTGCGAAGCCATCCGGGAGGAGCAGTGTTGACCTTTTTTGGCCTCTTCGGTTTTGTCGATCGATCGCGCAACTTGTTACTGAACGAATTCTTGTCCATTGAAACCCTCCCCCGGTTGACACTGCATCTAGTTCAGCCCCAGAACCGTTGCTTAAACTAGCATCGCATCGTTGGCTAAGAGCACGATTCAGGTCGACTGCTTAGAGGGTCTCGTAGATTGGGATTTCCGTCAGGGCCCGGACGTCAGCGCATCATGCGAACAATTTTGAATCGGCAGCGCACCGTATGCGTCTTAATCTGGGCGCCCATCGCCGTGCACGATCTTTAAGCCGCCGTCGCGCGTGACCTTGAAGCCATTGACGCCGGCCTGTACTGGTCGCCGCGCGCGGTGGTCATTACGCAAGTAGGGCGGGCAGCCTGGGCGTCGACAAGTGGATTGCGACTCGGACCGAGATGCGTAGCCCGGTACGTACCAGCCACCGCGGCAGGCGAACGAGGCCAACGACGAGCGGCGCGCATGAATTACACCCTTGTAGGGAAGCGTAGAATCACGCCCAGAGCACGGCGGTGAGGTGCATGATGGCAAGCAGGCGCAGCGGCAGGGTGCACAGGGGTGCAGGCACGGGGCAATTCGTAAGCGGTCGACCGCGCGTCGAAATCCGCGAAGGACGACGAGCGAGAGAGTGGGTCGTGGCACGTCGGACAAGCGGACGGTCTACCGCTCGGCGGGGACGGGCAAGTTCGTTACGAAGGCCACCGCCAAGCGAAACCCTGGTGGCATCATCGCGCAAACGGGTGTGACCCTGTAATGAGGCCGACTTCGCATAGCAACAGTTGAGGGACTCATCGAAGGAGTAAGCATGACCAGATACGACGGCCACGACGCCCCCTATTGTCGCTTCTGCCAGAACAGTCTCAGTCAGAGACAGTGCGATGAAAGCCTGTTTGCAATCAATACCTTCGAGAACGACGGCAGCCCGCGGTCAAACTGGGGCGTTCTGTACCGCCCTGGTCTATAGGGCCGCCCAATCCCCGCGGATTGATCCGCGACGACGCAACCTGGTGCAGGTTCCGCTGCGCGGTGCAGCACGCCTAACCGATTAATCCGCCAAGTTCCGTTGCGACACGAGGCTCTGGCGGTAAATTCCGTCTGGTGGGGAAATGGAAAAAGGCGGGTGCGATACTGCTGGCGGTTGGCGGGGGTTTTGCGATGGCAGTAGGCATTCTCGATGGGACGCCAAACGTTGTCGAGAGGGGTAAGAGGTGGTTGGAGTCGAGAGAGCCGATTACCATTACCAGCCCCGCCGGTGACGTACACCGTTGCGCGATATTTGAGGGTACTGCGCCCCAAAGAGACAGTCTAACACTTTGGTTCGCGCATCGAGACGCCTGGGACCCAGAACACTATTTCTTCGACAAGCCGAAGCTGTTGATGGAAAACGGGTGGAGAACGCGCCCGCTCCATCTGGGGCGTCCGGACGAAGTCGAATCTGATTTCTGGATATACGCCTTCTATGTGCCTAATGAAACGAGCCGATTCCTAGATGGAATGGACTTGCGTCCCAAGGACGGCTATTGGATGACCCGAGAGCTACCGCCTGGCTATACAGGCAAAGTTGAGCTAAAAGTCACCAGGATGGCAGATCCGCACGATTGCCCAAAGCCAAACTGAACTCCTCGGCCTGCCACCACGCCACAGCCGAGTAATCGACTTAGGGTCTGGGTGATCCAAGCTGTACGAGCTCGTCTACGTGGAGCTGGGTGTTTGCCCGAAAGAATTGGAATCGCTGGAAATCAATTATGCGTTCGCGAAGTAGTTCGGCGTCAACGCCGGCACGAAGCAGCAGTAGGCACCGCAACAACCACCGCGTGACCGCCGAGGCGACGATCCACCGAAGCACGCGCACCTGTAGCGGATCTCGATCCGGCTTAGGTAACAAGTGGTGCGCCAGTTCGTTGCGAACGTCATTCAAGAACCGCGGAAGGTCGGCCACCGACTCCGTGACTTCAGGGATAACGGCACACACCTCCGCAACGATGTTGGCAGCTCGCGTACGGAAGCTCACGTCGTGCAGAAACATCACAGCATCCATCGCGGAATGACGATCCAGGTTCTCGGCCTCTGCTTGTGAACCCGCGCTTTCCCGCGCAGCCTTACCGATTCTTCTAAGCGACTGCTTGGCCGCCTCGGGAAACCGCTGCTGCTGGTACGGGAGTCGGCGATGCAATCCCTCAATTAGCGATGACGCCACTAAGGCTTCAATCTGGAGTGGCTCTTCACTTTTGTGTGCGACCGCTGCTGCCAGGCCGTCCAGTCGGTCGTTGAGCGGTACCCATCTTGCAAAAAGCTCCACCGTCAACACCTCCGGGGGCAAGAGCGTTCGTGGATGGATGCGATGAGTAGCAGCGGCAAATGATTCGCCATGTAAGGAGTACCAGGCGTCGTCTCCGACGACTCGAAGTTGTACCTCGCTCGCTGCCACCTCCCGGTGCAACGCCAGTTCCACGAGTACGACGCAGCTATGAACCACCCTGATGTCCAACTGTCTCAGCGTGGCTGGCGTCGCTGACGCGTAGCTGAGCCAGGTGCCGTCCTCATCAGCAACGACACTCAAGGTCGATCCATCGTCGTCAACTGTCGCCGCCTGTCCATCACTCAGGTGGCTTAGCCAGTAGGGGTGCCCTATGCGGAATCGAACGGCACTAAAGAGTTGGTCTTCTCCCGCAACGTGGGTGCCGATTAGAGCGGCGTGTGCCTCGTAGCGTGGCGGTGCGAAGGGCCAGTGGCCTCCGTGGTTGCGCGCGTCGAGAAGCGTGACCACCTGACCGTCGTCGAGTTGTCCGTGAATCACCACCGGCAGAAATGCCTTCACGGAGTCCTCGACGGAGGACGATAAGGCGGCGCCACCGTCGAACAACTTGACTCGAGGATCTTCAACCAATCCAGCGTCTAGAGCGACTTCTGCATCCTTCCCCGCTTCGGCCACGAATCTCCCACGGACCACCTTCGCGGGATTCTCCGGCACCCAGAAACCGCCGGATATGCCAACCGTTTGGTTCACAGAACGTCACCTGTTCGACCGTCGGAAGATAGTTCCTTTAGAGTCATTGTGGTCTACGAAGGCCGCGGAACGCTGTCATTTGCGTTCACCCTTAGTTACATCGCCCCCCACAACCGCCGGTACCCCGCGATGCTGGCAAGCACGTCGGGGTCCAGCTCCTGGCCGGTAGCTGAAGCGTCCCAGCCGTATTCGACATCATCGACGCGCTGCTTGGCGAGCGTCCCGCCGACGTTGTGGCGGCGGTCGTAGAACCGTGCCGCTTGCACGAGGCAGGCGTAGTGGATGGCGCTGGGGACGTTCGTCCACCCCCACCGGGCTGACACCCGTACCCCGTGGTGCAGCCCGTTGGGTTTCACCTGAGACGACGGCAGCACCTCGATGCGAGTCCACGGCCGGCCGTTGGCGGCGGCATTGACGGGAGTCAGTCGGTAGTCGGTGATCTCGGCTTCGGGAGTGCCGTCCTGATCGTTGTCGACCTCCACCAGAAGAGAGGCGTTCGTCATCAGGTCATCGATGGGGATGATCCATCTGTCCCGAAACCATCCTGATGTGTACCAGCGGAATTCGGAACTCGACAGCAGACCGAACTGGCGACCCGTGGCCTGATCTATTGCGCGTGAGGCAGCCTCGGTGGCCAAGGCCAGCTCGGGATCTTCATCGACCCCGAGCCAGCCCGCCAGTTCAGCCGCCGAAGCATAGGACGGCTGCCACGGCATTAGGCGTCTTCCGCGTTCTTCAACACCGTATAGGCGTAGGCGTCGTTCACGGTGCCGTCAGCACGGGCATCCGTCCAATAAGCCACCTGTCCGGTGCCCATGTTGGTGTAGGGGTTCACCAGCACCTGCACGTCCTGAACGCGCCGGATGACGTAGCCAGAGCGCACATCGCCGAACACGCCCCACTTGTTGGTGGTGTCGTCGGCATAGGCGCTGAACGCCTGGTCGATGACCACTCTATGGCCGAAAAGCGTTCCACCGATGGCGGTTTCGAGACCGGACTGAGCCTGCGGCAGCCACAGGGGGCGTCCCTGAGAATCTTCCAACTTCCGAATCGCTTCCAGCGTCGAATCCGAAAAACCCACACAGCATTCACCGTATTCGGGGTCCACGTCGTGCATCGCGGCGATCAGGTCGTCCTTATCGATGGCGGCCGTCGTGAATGTCGTTGTGGTGGTGGTGTTGGTGGTGATGCCGTCAGGTTGGCCTGATCCGGTGCCGTTGACCCAATGCACAGCCTGTGCCCGCGCGATGCGGGTGGCCAGCTTGTCGATCACGAACGATTGAATATCGAAAGCTGAATCGGCAAGCAGCTCTTTTGAGATAAGTAGAGGATTGTTCGATGCCCCTGGCGCTACGTAGCGATACGCCCCGAGGCTTTTGGTGCCGAAAACGATATCGGCACCGCCTGAGCCGGAGGCCGTACCTTCGGCCGCGATTACCGCCGAGTTCTGAGTGTCGTCGACCGAGGGCCACTCCAACGGGGCGCCCGACTCTGTCGTGATGGTCTCCGCTTCTGCAGCGATCCCGCCAAATACCTTCATGCGTTCGGTGATCCGGTTCAGCATCGTCTGCGGCACCGAGTAGCCACCAGCGGAATCGGTGCCAACCGACTGTGCCCTCAGCTCGGCGATATCCTGATTCGGCACGCCGGAACGCAAGTAGGTCATAAGCCCGCGTGAGGGTGTCATCTTCGGCCTTGGGCGCGACGTTGACCGCGGCCTGCAGGCTGGCGTGGGGGGCCTCGTAGGCGCTCTGCCGGGAACGGATCTCAGCAGTCTTCTGAGCGGCTTTCAGTTCAGTCTCCAAGGTTTCGTACTGGCTGACCTCTTCGTCAGTCAGAGAGCGGCTTTCAGCCTCAGCGGCATCGATGATGGCGCGCTGTTCGACGAGGATCTCCTCGATGCTCTTCTTAATGATTGGTCCTTTCGGGAAGGGACACCCGAGCACGCGCCCGAGCGAGTTGGGATTGGCACGTCTCGGAGACGGCCGGGGGTTTACTGCGAAGGGCGACCTCGGTCGCCTTGTATGCCGGATGGGGCACCACCGACACGTCGGCGAGACGCGCAATGCTGGTGTGGACCCGAAGGTCTCGGCCCTCGTGGATGTCCCAGCGTTGTTCGTCGGCGATGAAAGCGAAGCTGCACCCGGTGATCAGTCCCGCCTCGATGTAGGCGCGCACGTCGCGGGACACCGCCGTGTCGATGAGTGACATCTCGAACTCGAGTCCGTGCGAATCGCTGGACAGTCGCAGACTGTCCGGTGTGCGCGACAGCAGCAGGTTGGGGTCATGGTTGAACAGACCACCACGTCCAAATCGGGTGAGGCGAGAGCCGAGCTAAAAGCCTTGGGTTCGAGCATTTCCCAGTACGGGCCGATGTCGCTGGGGGTGTTGTAGACCGCGGCGTATCCGCTCAGTCGGTTCTTGGTGAGGTTGGTTTCGACTCCGGTGAACCGGCGTTCGATGTTGGTCATGCAGCGGGCTCCTGTTCAGGCGTATCGCCCTTCTGCTGTGCATCTTTCGGATGTGGCGGCAGATTTATCAGTCGTCGACCCTCGTCCACGGTCAAGAGACCACCGGCAATTTCGGCGAGGATGAGCGTTATTTCTGTTTCCGGGTCTGGCGATACCAGCGACCGGAAATCAAACTCAGCTCGCTTACCTGGCGGAAGCAGGCGGGTCAACCGGACTTCAATACGGCGGGTCCACGGTTCCAGGGTGTACTTGGCGTAGCCGCGGTTCTGCTCACTGAGACCCGCGCCGAAGGATGTTTGTTTCTCGGTCTGCCCCAGAAGGTGGGGCGGGATACCGAACCACCGGGAGACCTCGTCAACAGCGAAGGCGCGGCTTTCGAGGAACTGGGCGGACTGGGGGTCGATGCTCCAAGGGGAAATTTTGAGTCGGCGATTGACAACACTGATTCTGACTTCTCCTTGCGTGGAGCCTTCGGCAGTTCCTCCCTCGCGAGCCGCCGCCATGAGTCGTACTTATCCCACGCGTGGGACACTTGACCATCTGTCTTGAACTTGTCGGCGAGCTGCATTCGGCGATGAATCTCGCTACGACTGATGCCGTCCTTCTCGGTGTCGGCCGACAACAAACTCACGACCGGCTCTGTTCTGCGCCGGTGGCTGGACCCGGCAACAGAGCAAAACGAGTGGGGCCATATGTGTTACGGCTTGTGGAACGGCGACGGCATGACGCCGCCGCCTTATCTGGGGACGAAATTCGATGGGACACACAAGCATTACCTGATCACCGGTTCAACAGTTCTCGATGCACTCGATGTCGAGAACATGATCAAGCACGTCACCGAGCACGGCTACGGATTGCTGGCCAGCTCGCAGCTCGTGTTGATCGTCAACCCCATCGATTTTTGAAGCATCGAGCATTGCGGCGTGGAAGGCAGGCGTGGATTACGGCGGCGCAACGGTGCCCAAGTACGACTTCATCCCGAGTGCCCTTATGCCCGCGTGGATCTCAATCGAAGATATCTACGGCCCAATCCCCAACGCCGAGTACAACGGTCTCCAGGTGTGGGGCTCCTACAACAACGCCCTCGTCATCAAGTCCAACTACATGCCTCGCTACTACGCCGCGTTGGTCGCTACGGGCGGCCCGAATAGCGACAGCAACCCGGTCGGCTTCCGCGAACACATCAACCCGGCTTACCAGGGCCTGCGGCATATACCGGGGCGCGGACCGTACCCGATCCAGGAGAGCTTCTTTGCGTGCGGGTTCGGTACCGGCACCCGGCACCGAGGCGCAGCGGTCGTCGTGCAGATCACGACCAATGTCGACTACGCGCCGCCGACGATTAAGACATAACCGTGGGCCGTTACGTACGCAACCCAGAGCCCTATCGTGATCCGCCGCCGCACGAGCCAAAGCGGTACGGGGCGCAGAACCCGCTTCGGCTGCACTGCGAACAAGCCGGTGACCAAAGCACCGAGTTCTCCTGGGGGTCAGGACCAGTCGCGCCACACCTCAACAGCCGGCCACCGTCCGAAGGCGGCAAGTATTTCGCTCGCAGCCCCAGAGTTGATCCGTCCCGCAACGAATACGGCGTAGGCCAACCACGCCAACACCGCAGGCCACGCGACGAAGCCAAGGGCTACCCCGGTGAACAGGTTGCCCCGTGAGACGTGGCCAGGGAGGGGGTTACCAGCACCCGGCTCCCCCGTCATGGCCGCCCGGCACACCGCCAGCACCGCCAGGCGTCCGCGCGGCGGGCACACGGCTACGGATGCGCTAGACCGCGCTACGTCAGTCGCTAGCGCGGTCGCCGGGGCGGGTTGAGCGGTTTGTCGGCCAGCTCCCCGCCTCGGCTTCCTCACCGAGTTGAGAGGGCAACACCAAGGTTGGCCGCCGTGTGAGGAGCACTAGTGCGCCCAAGGCCAAGAGAAACGCGGCTAGCGCTACCTGTGTTTAATTTGACGACGCCTTCTTAGCCGGGGCCTTCTTGGCCGGGGCCTTCTTCACGGGAGGATGCTCTGCAGCCACTTCCTCATTTTCCTTCTTTGCAACAACTTTCAACGCTGCGAGCTTCTCTACACCTATGGGCGTCAGACGTAGATACCTGTTGGTATCGCTGGGTACCCGTTTCTTGATGCCAGACTCGATAATGCCTAGCGACCGAAAGTGCACCAGTACAGTTTCAAAGTCGTCGTCATCGACACCAGCGGCTCTGTTGTTGATCGCGTTCACCGCAGCACGGTCGTCTTCGGACATTTTGCCGTAGTAAAGGCAAACCTCAAGCTTCTCCTCAACTTCGGCCTCAGTTGCCTCGTCGATCATCACGGGGCCTATCGCGGCCAGAATGTCATTCCAACTGACGGTGGCGTCGACCACGACGCTCGAATTGTCGTAGTAGTCCTTGGACCAGACACGAAGAGGCATGGAGATGTCGTCATCGCCCTGCGCGAGGGTAGAGCGGTCAATCGACTGAGTGTGTTCAAGAATCAGCGTTTGCGACTTCTCACGCGCCTCAGCCAATTCCGCTCTGAGCCTGAGAATTTCACGCTCAGTCTCCTCGGTCATTGCCTTGTCGCCACGAACCCAACCCACGCGTGGGTTGTCTTTGATTGCACGAATCAGCGCTGTGGTTACGTGGCCTCCGAGTTCAGCGGGGCTAGTGAACTGCTTCACCACTCGCGACATGACCTTTTCTCGGAACGTCGCGAGCTTCTTGCGCGCCGTTTCGGTCGGTTCCAGTTTCCCGCCTTCGATCTTGTCTGGGTCGCCGTGAACAAACCCGAGGATTGGTACACCAATCTCAACCGCGTAGTCGTACTCGCGCTCGGTGTAGCTGATGCCCTCGGCGCTAACGCTTCCGTACCGCCCAGCGACCACCACGACGTAATAATCGCTCTCATCAATCACTCGCTGAATAAGCGTCCACTGATCGTCGTTCGCGGCGGGGAACAACTCCATGCCAGCGGGAAAGTGATCCAGTCCCAAAATCGCCTGAATTACAGCAGCGCGCTCCTCGGCAAGGTCCTGGTACGTCGAACTCACGAAGACTTGGTACCGCTTGTCCACGCGACCGACCCTATGGGGCTCGTCCCACAGTTCTCGGCGTGTCGTCCGGCGTGTCTTGGCAACTCCTGGCCTGTACCTACTCCGTACCTACGGCTGCACCCGTACCGTGCCTGTCCGCAGTCGTACCGCAGTCGCCTCGCGGCGGCCGTACCGTAATCGCAGGTAGACCTGTAAATCTCGGCCATCGTAGCGGCCAACGACCAGCCATTACCGACTGCGCGGACGGTCGCAGAAATATCCTTCCAAACAAGCTCCGGAGATTCGATTCCCGTCGCCCGCTCCACTAGCCACCAGCAGCAGCCGGTAGCGCGTGTTCGACCCCTCCGGCGGTCCCTTGAATGCGACACCCGCGCAACTGGCCGCGGTACCGACATCATCATCGCTATGCTCTCGGCGATGCTCTCCGCGCCGGTATGCCACACCGCCGAACCGCAGGTCAGCGGAAGTAGGCGATGATGCGGGTGCTGGCGATGTTCCGCGTCCACAACGGCGAGGACGTGCTGCCGCGGGTGCTCGATGCCCTGGCCGGCTGGTGCGACGACGTCTACGCGGTCGACGACCGCAGCACCGACGCAACCGCACAGATCCTGCACGACCATCCCGCGGTCACCAACGTCGTGCACGCCCGCGCCGACCTTCCGCAGACCCCGTGGCTGATCCCCGAACCGCCGGGCCTCGAATTGCTCTACCGCATGGCCGACTTCTGCCGCCCCGACTGGATCTTCATGATCGACTCCGATCAGGTGGTCCAAACCGACATCGACATCCCGGCGATGCTCGCCGGCGTCCCCGACGATGTCGCGGCGCTGATGTGTCCGATGATCCCCAGCTGGGACGATCCCGACTACCCGGACATGATCCCGCTGATGGGCACGGCCGAATCGATGCGCGGACCGTTCTGGCGCTGGCGTCCGGGATTGCGCGCCGGAACGCGCGCGATCCACAACCCGCACTGGCCGGCCAACATCACCGAACACGGCGGCATCGGGGTCGCCAACGACGTACGCCTGCTGCACACCGGGTGGTCGACGCTGGCCGAGCGGATCGCCAAGGTCGAGCACTACCAAAAGCTCGATCCCCACTCCGAGTTGAACTACGGCGTGCCCTACGACCGCGCCCTCCTGTTCGGGTACGCCTACGACGAGCTCGACCTGCTGCGCTCCGATTACCGGCGGCGGGCACGAGGTGACTTCGACCCCGCCGAACCCGGCGCCCGCGTGCCCATCGATCGCGACCGGCTGGCAATCGCGTCGGGCTACGGCCGCCGCGCCACCGGCTTCCACCCCGGCGTCGACTTCGCGGCGGCACCGGGAACCCCGGTCCATGCCGCGACGTCGGGCATCGTCAGCCGCGTCGTGGACCTCGATGACGAAGGGCTGCAATCGGTGACGATCTCGGGAGCCGACAGTCAGGCCTGCTACGTCTTCCGGCCGGGTGACGATCGCCGGATCGAAGTGGGTTCCCGGGTCGACGCGGGTGCGCAAATAGGCGTCCTGCAGGCGCAGGCCGAATCTGCCGACGGTTTCCTGCATTTCGAGGTCCGCGTCGACGGCGAGCACGTCAACCCCGTGCGTCATCTGGGGAACATGGGGCTCAAGCCGTGGACGCCGTCGGGGCGTCCGCGTCCGGTGTCGGGCACGTTCCCGCCGTCGTCGCCCTGCAAGATCATCGTCTGAGTTGATCCTCCAGAGCCCGCGCCGACCGGATCGTCGAACGCACCTCCTGGAGCAGCTTGGCCGGATGCTGCTGGTCCATCGCGCTGAGCCGGTTGTACTCGTGCACGCCGAAACCGGCTGACTGCAAACGGATGTCGTATCGCAGTGCCAACGTCCGCAAGGCTTCGAAGTGCAGATAGGGCACCAACGGCTGACCCGTCACCATCAGGCACGACGAGCCGTGCATGCCGGCCGTCTGTGCGGCGAACGTGTACGTGTCAGCCGAATTCGCTCGACGGCGTTCGGGATCGGGCGACGGCGTCTCGAGCAGCATGACGGGAACCCCGAATTCGTTGCTGTCGGGCGGAAAGCGCCACACCGTCTCGTTGGACTGCACGCGGTCGACACGACGCTGGACGTGCGCGTAGACCTCGTCGACGTCGAGGCCGAACACGTTGCGTGCGGCGGCGACCATCAACTCGAACTCGGTCCGTGCGCCCGGCGCGCAGGCGGCGACGGCGTCGGCCTCGGAGTCCAACAGGCGTCGCGACGCCGCGGCGAGGACGACATTGCCGACGCGGCGGCTCGCAACCATCTCACCGGCGTAGCGGGTTCGAAGCAGGTTCGTGTACCGCCCACCGCCGATGACGACGACGTGATCGAACTCGGTTCCGCTGGGCTGTAACTCGGCGATGAGTCCCAGTTGATCCGCCAAGCTCTCGATCCGCTCGAGCTGATCACCAGGCAGGTCGAGACGAGGGATCAGCCACCGGACCGCCCCGCCGGCATCCTGGTTGTGGAACCGGGCCGCGCTCTGCTGGCGCGCTTTGGCCCGGTAGTCCCACACCCCGCTGAACTCGTCGAGGAACGCGAGCCGTGCGCTCAGCGTGAGGCCCGGTGGGATGCACCCGCCGAACATGTCGACCAGTTCGCTCAGGGCAGGGTGGGTGCACCACGCCTCGATCTGTCCCCGGTGTTCCGCGGCGACGTCGCACATTCGATGCATCCTTTTCGCATACCGCCAGCGGCGCCGGGTGGTAATCATAATGCGGCATATGTCGTGAGACGGGAGCACTTTACGGTGAGGATCCTCGTTACCGGCGGCGCCGGCTTCCAAGGGAGTCACCTCAGCGAAGCCCTCCTCGCAGCCGGGCACCGCGTGACCGTTCTCAACACTTTTTCCGTGACCGGCAAGCAAAATCTGGGCGCGATCGCGAACAATGACCGAGCCGACATCGTGTTCGGCTCGGTCACCGACTGGGAGCTGGTCAGCAAGACGGCGCGCGATCACCAGGTGATCTTTCACCTGGCGGCCAACGTCAACGTCGACAAGTCGCTCAGCGATCCGAGGAGCTTCGTCGACACCAATGTGGCGGGGACGCAGAACGTTTTGGAGGCCGCCCGCCAATACGGGGCACGGCTCATACTCGCGTCGACGTGCGAGGTGTACGGCGACGGACATCGCCTGAGCCCGGGCAGCTTGCTGGACGAAACCGCCGAACTGAAGCCGAACAGCCCGTATGCGGCCTCGAAGGCCGCCGCCGATCGTCTCGCGTACTCCTACTACCGGTCCTACGGCATGGACATCACCATCGTCCGGCCGTTCAACATCTTCGGCGAACGCCAGAAGAGCGGCGCGTACGGGGCACTCATCCCCATCCTCGTGCGCAAGGCGTTGACGGGCGAAGACCTCGTGATCTTCGGAGACGGAAGTGCCACCAGGGATTATCTCCACGTCAGCGATGTGGTGAACGCATACCGGCTGGTGTTGAACACGCACGACTTGGCGGGCCGTGCCATCAATGTCGCGAGCGGTGTGAACACGCGTGTACGCGACATCGCCGACTACATCGCCGAAAGGTTCGGAACAAAGGTGGTCAACGGGCCCCCACGCCCCGGGGAGGTGACCCGCTTCCCGGCATCCATCGAATTCGCGCGGCGGATCGGTTTCGCTCCCGAGGTGAAGATCTGGGAAGGGATCGATCGCTACATCGAGTGGGCGAAACAGCAGCCTCTCCCGGCCCGCTGAATCGTCGGAGCCTACAACGGCTTTCGGGCCTCAACGAGCACCCGGGTGGGATGGGTGACGAACCGGCCGTGCGCCTCGATGTGTTCGTGCACCGCGCGCAGGCGCGTGAGGTACGGCTCCGCCGTGAAGTCCGGCACCGTCCAGACGAGCTTGCGCAGGAAGTAGACGACCGCGCCGATGTCGTAGTACTCGGCGGTGAGCTTTTCGAGGCGCATGTCGACGACCTGCAGACCGACCGCCTGCGCATGCGCGGCCTGCACGGAGGGCTCCATGTGCGCGCCCAACTCCGGCATCGGCCCCATCACGGCTTCGATGAGTTCGAGCGCGGTCGCCGGCCCCGGGTGCTGGGCCAGATAGGTTCCGCCGGGCCGCAGGACACGGGCGATCTCGCCCCACCAGACGGCGATGGGGTGGCGACTGCTCACCAGGTCGAACGCCTCGTCGGCGAACGGCAAGGGCGGTTCGCCACGGGTCTGCACCACCACGACGCCGCGGGGGTGCAGCATCCGGGTTGCCTTGGCCGCGTTGGGTGGCCACGATTCGGTGGCCGCCATCGTCGGCGGGAACTTCTCCACCCCGGCGAGCACCTCTCCCCCGCCGGTGTAGAGGTCCAGTGCCGCCGACACCTCACCCAGCCGTCGGCTGAGCAGGCGCTGAAAGCCCCACGACGGCCGCTCTTCGGTGGCGCGGCCGTCGAGCCAGGAGAAGTCCCAGCCGTCGATGGGCTCGGCGGCCGCCTCGGTGACGAGTTCTGTGAACGACCGCCCCATCGAGCTCACCCGGCCACCGCGGTGCGGTCCGGTGCGCGGCTCGCCAGAGCCAGGGCGATCGCACAGAGCAGCAAGACGACGAACACCGGCCAGATTGCGACGGTCTGAGCCAGCAGGCCAAAGGCCACGCCGAGGATCCCGGTAACCACAGCGGCGAGCGTAGCGGCGAAGCTGATCAGCACGGGGCGTTGTTCTTCGGGCGCGAACGCGCTGATCCACGACACCGTCGCCGCCGCGATCGCGGCGTTCGACAGGACGACGAGAAAGAAGACCACACCGTACGCCCACAGCTGCGGCTCGGCGAAGACCAGTTCGTTGGCAAGGCAGATCACCGTCGCTACGCAGCTGATGAACGCGCTCGACACGAGCATCCCGCGCACTCCGGACCTGCCGAACACGTTGCGCCACAAGAACGAACCGGCGACCAACCCTGCCGCCGAACCGATCACGATCATGTGCAGGCTGCCGGCCGTATCGACATGGGCCAGCGACGTACGCAGCGCAAAGAACGTCTCGTTCACCACGAGGGGGACGAACACGATCTGCGTCATCAGGAACACCCGGTACCAACCGGTGGTACGGAGCACGGCGAGCCCTTCGCGAAAATCGTCGACCATACGGCGGGGTGGAGCCACCGTCCCCGGCCTCGACGGCCCGACGATGATCGCGGCCACGACGGCGACCCCCATCGCCGCGGCGCCCAACCAGAGCACATCGAGATGTCCGTCAGCGGTATCGCGGTTGGGCAGAAGCGGAATGAGCAGCAGCGTGGCCGCGACGGTGAGGATCGCCCCGAGCGCCTGCTGGTTGAGCACCAGGTCGTTGCGCCGCGCCCCGGTGATCATGCGCGAAATGATCTCGGCGTACGCGTTGTTGGCCACTCCCATCGCGCCACCGATGAGCGCCGATGACGAGAGGAACGTGAAGACCACCAGGGTGTTGTGCAACGCGGCCGTGGCGACGAGCGCGGTCAGGACGGCGATGGCGCCCGCAGCGGCGGCGATCACGCCATTCGTCCGGTGCCCAGACCGTTTGAGCACCTGCGATGACATGGCATTCCCGAGCACGAAACCGATGCTGAAACTCGGCACGACGAAACCCGCCGCGACGTTCATGTCCTCGGACACCAGAAGGAACGGCAGGACGGCGAGAACGCTGCCCAATTGCGCGCCCATGAAATAGAAGGCGCCGAACCCCAGCAGTACCCGATAACGGCTCTGCGCCACGGCCACCGCGGACCCACCTCTCCTGCCGGCGCCTACCGGCTTGTCGATGGTGTCAGCCCGTTCAGGGTTGCGCTGAGGAAAGCGTTGGATCGGTCCTGATCTCGCGACTCGTCGGGAATCGCTCTCCTCGCCGAAGTATCCGCGCCGAACCCCACATCTTCGCTGATATTGACGCCTCGGGAACAAAAGCGGCACCGCCGGCTGGAGCGCACCGCGCTCTAGCACTCGTTTCCTCGGCAAGCAACCTATCTGGAGATGCTTGGTTCATCGGGCTTGGCAATTTGCTGTTTTTGCGAGTTAACGACACGTATCGACCCCCTAAAGGCAGCCCATTGACACCGGATGCCATATTTCAGCCATATCTCGGTAACACGGAAAACCATCCTTTTTTTGTCAATAACTTGACTCATGATCGGCAGTGTCATACCTATTAGGAAGGAACAATTAAAAGGGGTTTGAATGGGCCCGAACGAGATCTCGTGCGAGGCAGTAGCCGATCGTTGGCTGTGCCCCGACTCGGGCGGGAGTGCGCGTGGCGCAGGTCGACGCGCCACCGTCGCAGGTCAGGACCTTCAATCCGTTCCCCTTGGTGCCGTCCGCCAGCCCTTCGCAAGAGGGACCATAGAGGAACCTCCGCGAGTTTGTTTCAATAAATGGACTTATGGGTACGAGATAACTACTCTTACTTCTAGTATAAGCGTGCTTACGGGGGGGACAGGTTGCACGTATTGACGGGCTGCGAGCCTGCCCATGTCGGTTTGATCCCAGACGGTATGCGCCGATGGGCGAAAAGCCGTGGCATCTCCTTGGCTGAGGCGTATCTACAGGGCGCGGAAAAGGTAGCCGACGTTCTTCAGGTGCTACGCCGACACAACGTACGGACGGTGTCGGTGTACAACCTGAGCCGGGCCAATCTCGCCCGCAGTCAGGCCGAGCTCGAGCCCGTGTTCAACGCGTCGATCCACTTCCTGACCCACCTGATCCCCGCCCGCTTCGCGCCGGACGCCTGCAGTGTGCGGTTGTACGGTGACCGCACGCTGCTACCGGAGGATTACGTCGCGGCGGCCGAGCACGCCGAATCCGTCATGCGCGGAGAGGAATTCCGCATCAACATCCTCGCCGCCTACGACGCGAATCACGAGTTACGAGCAGCCGTTGCGCAAGCGCAGCAACAGGGCGGCGAAATCAACGGCGCATTCGACATCGAGGACGTCGACCTGGTCATCCGCACCTCCCCCGAGCCTCTTTTGAGCGGATTCCTTCCGCTGCAGACCCAGTACGCTCAACTGCGGTTCTTGACGACGCCGCTCAACGAACTCGAAGAGCGGCACATCGACGAGTTCATCGACGACTACCGGCGCACACCGCAGCTTCGGGGACGGTAGGCACCGATGCACTCCGACCGGCGTCCCGTGATCATCGGCGCAGGCCCTGCCGGCCTCACCGCCGCACTCGAACTGGCGAAGAACGGCGTCGCGGCCCAGGTGTTCGAGGCATCGTCGAACGTTGGCGGTCTGGCGCGCACTCCGGGCGAATACGGTTTCCGGGTCGACCCGGGCGGTCATCGCTTCTTCACCAAGAACGAGCACATCCTTCAACTCTGGAAATCCCTCCTGCCGGCCGGTGAGTGGCACGCGGTGTCGAGGCGCTCCGCCATGCTCGTCGACGGCCACTACGTGCCTTATCCGCTGCTCGGTCGAAACCTGCTGACGCAGTTGGGTTATGGGCGCGGAGCGCGTGGCCTGGGCAGTCTCCTGTGGTCCAGGATGCGCCGTGGGATGCGCTCACTCGACGACTCTGCGACTTTCCTCGAGTGGGGCCGGTACCAGTTCGGCGACTACTGGTATCGCATGTTCTTCGATGGGTACGTCCGCAAGACGTGGCTCGCCGAGCCCGCTCAACTCACCAGCGACTGGGCCGAGCAGCGCATCAAGCCGATCGTGTGGGGCGGTCGAGATGCCATGGCCGCCGACGCCTTTCTCTATCCCCGCCGCGGGCCCGGTCAACTCTGGGACGCCGCGGCATCGGAGCTGGCGCGGTTCGGTGTCGAACCGTCGCTGGACTCACCGGTGGTCAAGCTCAGCTTCGACGGCAGAAGGTGGACGATCGAACTGCGCAACGGGGACAGCGTCATGGGAGATGCCGTCTTCTCCAGCATGCCCCTGCAGATGTTGGTCAATGCCCTGGAACCCGCCCCGCCACAGCAGGTTTGGGAGGCCGCCGCCCAGCTCAAGCACCGAGGGCTGATCACGGTCGCGGTCGCCCTCGGCGAGCGCCGAGAGCTGCCCTTCAACTGGGTGTACACACCGGGCATGGACCTGCGGGTGGGCCGTATCCAGAACTACCGCCAGTGGTCGGATGACCTCACACCACCGGGCTGGGATGGGACGTACCTGGGGTTCGAGTACTTCATCGGTGCAGGTTCAGCGCTGTGGACCGCCGACGACGCTCACATGCGACGGATGGTCGAAAGCGACCTCCGCACATTGGGTTTCGATCCGTCCACTATCGAGCGCGTCATGGTGGTCCGCTCGCAATTCGCCTACCCGATCTGCAATCCGGCGATGGAGTCAAGCGTCGCCCAGATTCGGGATTACCTCCGCAGGCAGTACCCGTCTCTGCATCCGATCGGACGCAACGGCATGCACCGCTACGACAACCAGGACCACGCGATGCTCAGTGCCATGCACAGCGTCAAGCGGTATTTCGGTGAAAGCGTCGACCCTTGGCAGGTCAACAAGGAGCGCCGCTACCACGAGTCCGGGCTGCTGAAGGTCTAGTACTTCGCCCGCCGGCGTTTGCGGCCTCGCCGGCTGGAGTTGTCCCTACTCTGCGGGTTTCAGCACCGCAAGGACTGTCAGCACCATGATCTTGAAGTCGAGGAGAAGCGACCAGTTCTCGATGTAGTAGTTGTCGAACTCCGCCCGGTCGGCGATCGAGGTCTGACCCCGAAGCCCGTGCACCTGTGCCCAACCGGTGATGCCCGCCTTCACCCGGTGGCGGTCGCCGTAGCGGCGGACCTGCATCTCGAAGAGCTCGACGAACTCCGGTCGCTCAGGCCGCGGCCCGACCAGTGTCATGTCCCCGCGCAGCACGTTGACCAGTTGCGGTAGTTCATCGAGCGATGCCTTGCGCATGAACTTGCCGATGGGAGTGCGTCGGTCGTCGCCTTCCACACCGCCGGGGGCCGAACCTTCCTTCAGCGCGAACGCATTCGTGGCCGGGCCAACGGGGCGCATGCTGCGGAACTTCAGGCAGTCGAAAACCTTGCCGTCGCGCCCGACGCGTTCCTGACGGAAATAGACGGGGCCCGGGGAGCTCAGCTTCACCAGGATCGCGAGCGTGAGATACAGGGGCGAGATGAGGACCAGCAGGATCGCCGCGATCGTGCGGCCCATGGCGTGCTTGACGGCGAACTGCCAGCCCTTCGGATTGGTATGGCTGAGCACCAGCAGCGGGATGCCACCGAGGTGGTCGACGTACGTTCCGCCGCCGATGACGTCCATCAAGCGGGGCACTACCCGCACGCGCAGTCCGAGGTGGTGTGCCAGCTGAGCCGCGAGGGCCAGCTCATCGTCGGGAGTGGACGACGGCGCCACGATGAGCTCCTTGGCGCCGGTGGCCGCAGCGACGACCTCCAGATTGGCCGTGGATCCGAAGTACGGTACGTCGTCCAACTCCGCGGCCGCAGGACGAACGTCGTCAAGCACCCCGACGGGGTGTAGTCCGTAGTCGGGGAGCTGACGCATCCGGGTGATGAGCTGACGGGCGAACGGACCGGAACCGACAATCAGCGCCGAGGATCCGAAGCCGTGCCGCCGCCTCAGGTAGCGCTGAATCAACGATCGGATGAGGCGGTTCGCTGGCAGCAGGATGGCGGCACAGACCCAGATCCGGATGACCACCTCGCTTGGGCGAACGTAGTCCCCCACCACCGAACCGGTCGGCAATTCAGGCACGAACACTATGAAGGCGGTGAGCGTCGCCAGCGCCGACACCGCCACAGACGTTTCGACGGGTTCGAAGTCGTCGAGGAAGGTGTGACCGAGCCTGCGCTTGTACAACGACCGCGTGTGCATGATCACCACGACGATGGGGACGAAGAGCCACGAGAGTGCTGCGATATTTCGCTCCGCGACGGGACCCGGCGTCAACCACAGCGCTATTGCGACTGCCCACGCCGCGGACCAGATGTCCAAACCGACGGTGAGCGCCACGTAGCCGGACTCGGCGCGAAAGGTCTCGACCCAGCCGGACTTCCCACCGCGAGAAGTGGCCGGCGGCATGGCCATGAGCTGCGGCACCGTGGACCTGAGCCGAGGCTGCGAATCACGGGTGGACGCATCCGCATCAGCCTGCATGTTCCCCCCGATGGAACCCAGCCCTCTAGAAGTACCTGCGATCGAAAACGTTGCCAGTCTAGGCTATGCCGCCGAAAATCCCGGCGATTCGGGTGCCGGCAGCAGCTTGCCTCATTGCTACGAGCCAGTGCGCCCGTGAAACATGCGTTCTGCGGCGAGCGCGGCGAGATCACTGAGGACCTGAAGATGACCCGTACTCCACAGGCGTGGCTTCGTGTCGTACACACACAGTGTCCCAACGGCATTGCCGGCCTCGTCCATCAGCGGTATGCCGAGATACGCCACTACCGTCCCGTCCCGTACCGCTGGATGCCGCTTGAACGTCGGATCGGCCCGCGCGTCTTCCAGGATCAACGGCGCGCCATTGGCCACCGCGTACTGGCAGACCGAACGCTCGAGCGGTGTCTGCCGATCCTCGGGGGACGCGGTCTCTTGACCGACCGAGCTCTTGAAGAACTGTCGGTCGACGTCGACGAGGGACACCAGGGCAAAGGGGGCGTCGAGCGCTTCGGCCGCGGCCCGGGTGATCCGGTCGTAGATCGCCTCCGGCGGAGAGTCGAGTAAGCCGGTCCGATGGAGGGCGGCAAGTCGGTCCGGGTCGGTGATGACCTCCGACACGTCCGGCATCGCGGTCTCGTCGAACACGCCTGACGCCACCAGATGAGTTTGCAGATCGTCGATGGCCGGATCGTCGGCGCGCCTCAAATCGATCGCCATCTGTCTCGCGACCGCACGGGCGACGTAGGTGTCGACGCTCTCCCCCGCCTCGCGCGCATGCTCTTCGAGCAGGCGGTTGAGGAAGCCGTCGAATCTGCGTACCCACTCCCTCACTCTGTTCACGGTACGCAAATTGACGCGCGAACAGAAATCGGGCGGCCATCGATCGGGTTTGCCCGAGCCTTCCCTGAACCCGCCCACAGCACGGCGCACCGTTCGACGCCCACCCAGCCGTTCGTCATCGGGTCCGGGCCGTGGACCTAGGTACGCTGGTCCGCATGAACGGTGTTCTGCTCGTTCTCGTCGTCCTGGTCATCGTCGCACTCGGCGTCGTTGCCTACGCCGCGACGAGGGCCTCCGACCGGCGCAAGGTCGCCTCCCTGGACGACGCCAAGGCCGACGCGCGCCGCGTCATCGAACGTCTCGGCGGACAAGTGATCAGCCTGACCGGAACCGACGAGGCGTCGAAGCAGGCGCTGGCCGACGCATCCGAGCGCTACACCGCGGCCGGGTCGCAGATCGACCAGGCCAACACCGCCAAGCAGGCATTGCTGGCCAAGGAGAGCGCGCTCGAAGGCCTCTACTACGTGCGCGCCGCTCGCGTGGCGATGGGCATGGATCCCGGCCCCGAACTCGAAACGCTCGCCGGCCAGCGGTCGGCAGGCACGGTGACCGAGGATCGCAAGGTCGACTTCGAGGGCCGCCAGATCGAGGCCTCGCCGACGCCGTCGGAGCGTACCCCGAACTATTACCCCGGCGGCCGGGTCGCGGGCCGGCCGGTGCCCGCGGGTTGGTATTCCGAACCATGGTGGAAACCCGCGCTCGTCGCCGGGGCCTGGGGCCTGGGCTCGGTGCTGCTGTTCGACGCGTTGTTCTCCGGCATGCACGGCAGCGGCTACGAGCAGGGCTTCGCCCAGGGCTACGACCAAGGGTTCGACCAGGGTCAGGATCCCGGCGGCGACTGGGGTGGTGACAGTGGCGGTGATTGGGGCGGCGGCGACTGGGGTGGTGGCGGCGACATCGGCGGCGGTTTCGGCGATTTCGGCGGCTTCTGACGCGGCGCGGTCCTTACAGCCGGCTCTCCAGACGCGCCGACACCCCGGCCTCCTGTAGGTCGAGCCGCTCGAGCATCGCGCGGACCGCCTCGTCTTCGATGCGGCCCTCGTCGCGTTCGGCGATCAGAGCCGCCCGCTGGTGCGCGAGCACGTCGCGGTACAGCGCGGCGAACACCTCCGAACGCTTCGTGTGCGCGTCCGGGTCGGGCATCTCGTCGGCGTCCTGCGAGTGCCGGGCGATGGTCGCCTCGATCTCGGCGGCCACGCGGGGACTCAGGCCCGCAGGCGGATTGGCCCGGAAGTCGGCCAGCACCCGATCCGCGGCGTCGTGCACGACGCGTTCGGCTTTGAGTTCTTCCTCGCGGTCGACCGCGTGATCATCCGAGAACCGCGAGATGTGCAGCCGCCGGATCAGGATCGGCAGCGTCGACCCTTGAAGCAACAGCGTGCCGACGCTGACCACGAAGGCGATGGCCTGGATGGTGGCCCGCTCGGGGAACGGCTCGCCGGTGACCGTCGTCGCCGGAATGGCCGCAGCCGCAGCCAAAGTCACCACCCCGCGCATACCGGTCCACGACACGACCACGTTCTCCCGCCAGGACAGTGACCGCCGGTCGATGCGTGAACGCCACCTACCCGGCGGGTTGCTGCGCCGCCGGGTTCCCAGCGCGCCGCGGCCTCCGCTCGCGGGCACGGGAACACTCAACCGCGTCTCGACGTGCTGGGACAGTTTGTTGCGCCCGAAGATGGCGAACACCGACAGCGGTCGGATCACCAAGACGATGACCAGGACGACCAGCGACGCCACGGCGACCTCGGCGAGCGACTCGTGTGCCTCCTGCAGGTCCTCGAGCACGAAGCGCAGGTGCAAGCCGATGTAGGCGAACACGAACGCCTCGAGCAACACGTCGACCGAGTTCCACACATAGCGTTCCTGCAGCCGGGTCTGGTAGCCGGCCGATAGCGTGCCGTTGGCCACCACGAAGCCGGCGACGACGACCGCCAACACCCCCGAAGCGTGCAGCTCCTCGGCGACGATGAACGCCGCGAACGGCACCACGAGGCCCTGCACCGTCTCCAGCCCCGGATTGGCCAGCCGCCTGCGGATCCACAACGTCACGAAACCGAGCAGCGCGCCGACGATCGGTCCGACGACCGCGCTGTAACCGAACAGCAGGAACGGGTTGTGGATGAAGATGTGTCCGCCGGTGACCTGAACCACCGCAATCGAGAACAGCGTCAGCGCTGCGGCGTCGTTGATCAGACTCTCCCCCGTCAAGATCGCCATCACCCGTTTCGGCAGGCCCAGCTTGCGTCCCACCGCGACCGCCGTCACCGCGTCCGGCGGTGCGACGATTGCGCCCAGCACGAGCGCGGTGGCGAATGTCAGGGGCACGACCACCAGCCACGCCGAGGCCGCCACCGCGAATGCGGTCACGACGACCAGCCCGACGCCGAGGCCCAGAATGGGCCGTATGTTGCGCAGGAACGTCGGGAACGAGAAGTTCAGCGCCGCCGAGTACAGCAGCGGCGGCAGCACCACGGTCAGCAGGATGTGCGAATCGAGTTCGGGCGGCTCGAAATCGGGCAGGAACGACACCGCGGCGCCGAGGACGACGATGACCAGGGCCGGTTCCAGGCCGCGCCGGTGTGCGACAGCGGTGACGACGATGGCTCCGACGACGACGAGAATCAACTCCACGCGCCGATTGTCGCTGAGGTGCGGTCGTCACGGTGACTCAGCCGCGGTGGCTACGTCTGGTCGGTCGGACACCAGAACAGGTTGCGGCCCTCCATCACCTCGGTGCGGATCTCGGTGCCACACAGCCGACACGGCTCGCCGGCCCGCCGATAGACGTAGGTGCGGGGGCGACCGGGCCCATACGACGGCAGCCCGTGGTCGTCTTCCGGGCGGATGGTGTGGATCTTGCCGCGCCGCAACCCGATCCGCATCAGCTCGACGAGGTCGGTCCACATCGCGTCGAACTCGTCCTCGTCGATGCGTATGCCCGGCCGGTGCGGGTCGATGCCGTGCCGGAAGAGCAACTCGTTGCGGTACACGTTGCCCACGCCGGCGATCACCGTCTGGTCCATCAGCAGAGCCCCGATCGGCCTGCGCGACTTACGGATTCGGGCCCAGGCCAGGGATCCGTCGGCGTCGCGGCGCAGCGGGTCGGGGCCGAGGCGGTCGATGACGTCGGCGATCTCCGGCTCCGCGAGCACCTCGCACACCGTCGGGCCCCGCAGGTCGGTGCCGTACTCGGAGCCGATCATCCGCATCCGGACCTGTCCGACCGGCAGCGGCGGTATCGTCCCCGCGGGCAGCGGCCACTCGGTGAACGTGCCGTACAACCCGAGATGCACATGCACCACCCGGCCGCCCTCGTAATGGTGGAAGAGATGCTTGCCGTATGCGGTGGCCTTCTTGAGCACCCGCCCGTCGACCGCAGCGGCGCCGTCGGCGAACCTGCCCTGCGGGCTGGACACCATCACCGGTGCGCGAGCGAAGCGCCGCTGATGCAACCGTGCGAGCCGGTGCAGCGTGTGGCCTTCGGGCATCCCTAGGCGCCGGGCACCGGAGGCGCGACGTGGGTGCGTTCGTACTCGGTGAGGATGTCGATACGACGTTGGTGCCGTTCGGCTTCCGACCAGGGGGTGCTCACGAACGCGTCGACGATCGCGAGCGCCTCCTCGAGGCTATGCATGCGCCCGCCGATACCGATCAGCTGAGCGTTGTTGTGCTCGCGTGCCAGTTGGGCGGTCTGAACGCTCCACGCCAACGCGCACCGTGCGCCGGGAACCTTATTGGCCGCGATCTGCTCGCCGTTGCCCGAGCCGCCGAGCACGATGCCCAGGCTGCCCGGGTCGGCGACCGTCTTCTGCGCGGCGGCGATGCAGAACGCCGGATAGTCGTCGTCGGGGTCGTTGACGAAGGCTCCGCAGTCGATCGGCTCGTGCCCGGAAACGCGCAGGTGCTCGATGATGGCCTGCTTGAGGTCGAAGCCGGCGTGATCGGCTCCCAAGTAGACGCGCATGGCGGTCACCCTACTTCGGTGCTCGCGAAATCGACATGAGGGTCGTGATCTCGGCGAGCGAACGACCCAGGTGTACGTCTCGCGGCACCCAGGCCGCCGACTGGTTCGGGCGATCAGTCGAGTTCCGGCGACTCCGTGCGGGTGCGCTTGAGTTCCCAGAAGTGGGGATAGGACGCGAAGGTCACCGAGGCGTCCCACAGCTTGCCGGCCTCCTCACCGCGCGGAATCCGTGACAGCACGGGCCCGAAGAAAGCGACGCCGTTGACATGGATGGTCGGGGTGCCCACGTCCTCGCCGACCGGGTCCATGCCCTCGTGGTGGCTCTTGCGCAGCGTCTCGTCGTACTTGTCGGTGGAGGCGGCGTCGGCCAGTTCGGCGGGTAGGCCGACTTCGGCGAGCGACTCCTCGATCACCCGGCTGAAATCGGGGTCGGTCTCGCGGTAGCCCTGGTTGTGGATGCGGGTTCCCATCGCGGTGTACAGCGCGCCGAGGACCTCTCGCCCCTTGGCCTGTTCGGCGGCGATGGCGACGCGCACCGGCCCCCACGCCTTCTTCATCGCCTCCTGGTACTCCTCGGGCAGGTCACGGCCCTCGTTGAGCAACGCAAGGCTCATCACCCGGAAGCTCACCTCGACGTCGCGGACCTTCTCGACCTCGAGGATCCACCGCGAGGTGATCCAGCACCACGGGCACAGCGGGTCGAACCAGAGTTCTGCGACGGACTTCTCGGACATGGGCGATTCCTTCCGGGAGCGGGGGTGAGCAGGATGCTTGTTGGGTCCAGTCCTGACAACCGCGGTCATGCACGCAGTGTTCCCCGCGGCGGCGCCTATAGCCGCCCACTTCGCGCGCCGCGATATGAGAAACGCCTAAGAGTGCAAACGGTGATCGAACCGTGTTCCTGATGTGACCAATGTGAAGAATCGTTACCGAAGTGAATAGATGTGTTGATCTTCCACTACGCGCTCTGGCGTTGGGGGTCGGCCTGGCGGCGGTCACGACGACGCTCGCCGCACCGGCCCAAGCCGACACGACCGACGACGCCTTCCTGGCCGCACTTCGCGGCGCAGGCATGTCCGTCGACAACCCCGTGAACATGGTCGCGCTCGGGGAATCCGTATGCCCGATGCTCGTCGAACCGGGCAAGAACCTCGCGAAGGTCTACACGCAGGTGTCCGACAACGGCATCCCACCCGACATCGCGGCGTTCTTCACCGGCATCGCGATCTCGATGTACTGCCCGCAGATGCTGGCATCGGTGGGTAACGGCACCGTGATGGACTGGCTGCCCGCCGCGCGGGCGATACCGGGTTTCTGACGCCGGACGTGCGACGCGCCGTGGGGCGGCGCGGGCTATAGGTTGGTCGCGTGGCACTTCCCAACCTGACCCGTGACCAAGCCGTCGAACGCGCCGCCCTGGTCACCGTCGACAGCTACCGCATCCAACTCGATCTGACCGACGGCACCGGCAAGCCCGGCGAGCGCACCTTCCGGTCCACGACGACCGTTGAATTCGACGCCCTCGCCGGCGCCGACACCTACATCGACATCGCGGCCGACACCATCCACCGCGCCACCCTCAACGGCCGCGACATCGACGTGTCGGGCTATGACGAATCGACCGGTATTCCGCTGACGGGGCTGGCCGCGCACAACGTCGTCGTCGTCGATGCCGATTGCCGCTACTCCAACACCGGAGAGGGCCTGCACCGGTTCGTCGACCCCGTCGACGACGAGGTGTACCTGTACTCGCAATTCGAAACCGCTGACGCCAAGCGGATGTTCGCGTGCTTCGACCAACCGGATCTCAAAGCGGCCTTCGACGTCACCGTGACAGCACCCTCACATTGGGAGGTCGTGTCCAACGGCGCCACCGTCGACGTCGAGGACGCCGGCGCAGCCAAGCGGCACACCTTCGCAGCGACACCACGGATGAGCACGTATCTGGTCGCGCTCGTCGCGGGCCCGTACGCGCGCTGGGACGACGTGTACAGCGACGACCACGGCGACATTCCCCTGGGGTTGTTCTGCCGCAACTCGCTGGCCGAGTTCATGGACGCAGAACGGCTGTTCACTGAGACCAAGCAGGGATTCGGCTTCTACCACAACAACTTCGGCATCCCGTACGCGTTCGGCAAGTACGACCAGTTGTTCGTGCCCGAGTTCAACGCCGGCGCGATGGAGAACGCGGGCGCGGTGACGTTCCTCGAGGACTACGTCTTCCGCAGCAAAGTGACACGCGCCTCCTACGAACGGCGCGCCGAGACCGTCCTGCACGAGATGGCCCACATGTGGTTCGGCGACCTGGTCACCATGCAGTGGTGGGATGACCTGTGGCTCAACGAATCCTTCGCGACGTTCGCCTCGGTGCTGTGCCAGGCCGAGGCCACCGAGTACACCGAGGCGTGGACGACGTTCGCCAACGTCGAGAAGTCGTGGGCCTACCGGCAGGACCAACTGCCCTCCACGCATCCCGTCGCCGCCGACATCCCCGATCTGGCGGCCGTCGAGGTGAACTTCGACGGGATCACCTACGCCAAAGGGGCCAGCGTCCTCAAACAACTGGTCGCCTACGTCGGCGAGGAGGAGTTCCTCTCCGGTCTGCGCGATTACTTCCGCGACCACGCCTTCGGTAACGCCACATTCGGTGACCTGCTAGGCGCGCTGGAAAAGGCGTCGGGGCGCGACCTGTCGGGATGGGGCCGGCAGTGGCTCAAGACGACGGGCCTCAACACCCTGCGACCCGACTTCGACCTGGACGCCGACGGCCGGTTCACCCGGTTCGCCATCGACCAGAGCGGGGCCGCACCCGGCGCCGGTGAGACCCGGGTGCATCGCCTCGCGGTCGGGATCTACGACGACGACGGCTCCGGCAAGCTGGTGCGGGTGCATCGCGAGGAACTCGACGTCGAAGGTTCGAGTACGGATGTTCCCGCGCTGCAAGGGGTTCCACGCGGGAAGTTGATCCTCGTCAACGACGACGACCTGACGTACTGCTCGCTGCGGCTGGACCAGGACTCGCTGCAGACGGTGTTGACGCGCATCGCCGACATCGCCGAGCCGCTGCCGCGCACCCTGGCGTGGTCGGCGGCGTGGGAGATGACGCGCGAGGCCGAGCTCAAGGCCCGCGACTTCGTGTCGCTGGTATGCGGGGGCGTGCATGCCGAGACCGAAGTCGGTGTGCTGCAACGGCTTCTGCTGCAGGCCCAGACGGCGCTGAACTCCTACGCCGACCCGCAGTGGGCGCGCTCGTCCGGCTGGCCCGAGTTCGCCGACCGGCTGCTCGACTTGGCCCGCGGCGCCGAAGGCGGCTCCGACCACCAACTGGCTTACGTCAACGCGCTGTGCGGATCGGTGTTGAGCCCGCGGCACGTCGAGGTGCTCTCGGCGCTACTGGACGATGACCCCGCGCTCAAGGGCCTGCCCGGTCTCGTCGTCGACACCGATTTGCGGTGGCGCATCGTGACCGCGCTGGCCGCCGCGGGTGCCGTCGACTCCGAGGGCATGGACACCCCGTTCATCGACGCCGAGGCGCAGCGCGATCCGACCGCGGCGGGACGTCGGCACGCCGCGGCCGCGGCGGCTGCCCGCCCCGAGCTGGCGGTCAAGGAAGCGGCGTGGGAGCAGGTGATCGAGGACGACACGCTGGCCAACATCACCGCGCGCGCGATCATCGGCGGCTTCGTGCAGCCCGGTCAGCAGGAGTTGCTACAGCCGTTCCGCGCCAAGTATTTCGGCGCGATCGCAGGCGTGTGGCAGCGGCGATCCAGCGAGGTGGCCCAGACCGTGGTCATCGGGTTGTACCCGTCGTGGGACATCAGCGAGGACGGGTTGGCCGCCGCCGACGCGTTTCTCGCCGACCCCGATGTGCCGCCCCCGCTGCGCCGTCTGGTGATCGAGGGCCGCGCCGGCGTCGAGCGGTCGCTGCGCGCCCGCGCCTTCGACGTCGGCTAGCGCACTCCTTCGCGCGAGCGACCGTGTCTGCGCCGCGACACGCCGCCTCCGGGCGTACAACAGCGGTCGCTCGCGGTGCATGCTGAGCGCGTGGCGGTCAGCAGAACTCGCCGGGCCAGGGCGGCCCGCAGGCGCAAGCGTCGAATCGCTGCCGTCGACAACGACCTCACGCCCGCCCAGTGGCAAGCGCTCAAGGACGCGTGGCAGGGCTGCGCCTATTGCGGCGCGACAAATCGAGCGCTGCAGCGCGACTGCGTCATGGCGATCTCGCGCGGCGGGCGGTACACGATCGACAACGTCGTACCGGCATGCGCCTCGTGCAACACCAGCAAGTGCAACGACGAGGTCACCGCGTGGCTGCGGCGCAAGCGTCTCGATGAGCGACGCTTCCTCGAGCGTTACGTCGAAATTCGTGCTGCGCTCGCACTCGATGCACCGTGAAGCGCCCACGAGCGTGCGCATAACGCTGCTTTACCGCGGCGTGTCGTGTGCTGGGCCCACCGCTTGCGAGGGGAACACGCACCGTCGCGCAACAGAACGGTGAGTCAGGCCGGGGTGACGCCGGCGCTCATCACCCGCACCGCGCTGATCAACCCGTCCATCAGGTTTCCCTCTTTGAACGACGCGGCCGCCGCGGAGACGCCCAGCGGGGCGGCCTCCTCGATGCCGCGTCCCTTCACGTCGGCGCCGTAGACCACCTCGATCGCGTGCTGATCGGGCGAGACCGCGAGCAGCACGGCGTTGTTCGGGGTGGGCACCTGAGCCAGGATCTCGCGCGCGGTGGCCGCGGTGTCGTCACCGAGGTCGCCGATGTACACGGCGAAACGGGCCTTGGCAGCCCGCGACCCGTACTTGAGCGCGTCGTCGAGGAACACCAGGTCCTTGGTCGGGAAGGGATAGTCCAGCGACAGCTCGCCCGGCTGTGTGACACCGGAGATCCGGCCGCTGGAGGTGACCACCCAGCCCATCGGAAGGTCCGTGCGCTCGACCGCGGCCCGATGGCCGGTCACTGCAACGTCACCACTTGCCACTGGCGCCGCCTCCAATCGTCACCGCGTTGGACTGGTGTTCTCCCACGTTTCCGCCATGGGCCGCGGAGTCGGCCGCCACACTGCGTCCGGTCGCGTGCCCGTGATCCGCGGGCTCGTCGGACGCCCACAGGATCGGGGCGTGCTTCCAGGGGTCGGACAGCTTGTAGCTCGCCGGGTGCGGGCCCTTCTTGCGCCAGATCAACAGGGCAAGTACAGCCGTCAGCCCGAGCGGCACCAAGGTCAGTAGCGCGATTGTCGTTGTGGTGCTCACGTCGCAAACCGTATACCAGCCGCGTTTACGCCGCGCCCTCGCCCAGATATCGGACCCATGACGGGTCGAGTTCCTTGACGCTCGACAGCAGCCGCCAGTGCTGCCCCTTCGGCGGAACGGGCACCGTGCGCAGCGACCACCCCAGCTCGGTGAGCAGCCGGTCGGCTTTGCGGTGATTGCACGGCGAACAGGCCGCCACGCAGTTCTCCCACGAGTGCACTCCCCCGCGGCTGCGCGGAACTACGTGGTCGACGGTGTCGGCCTTGCTGCCGCAGTAGGCGCAGCGAAACCGGTCGCGGTGCATCAGCGCCGCGCGCGTCATCGGGATGCGCGCCCGGTACGGCACCCGCACGTAGGAGCGCAACCGGATCACCGAGGGCACCACGATCGACCGGGTCGCGGAGTGGATCACCGGCCCGCCGGGATCGTCGTGCACGACGTCGGCCTTACCGCACATCAACATGATGACCGCCCGCCGCATGGGCAGAGCGGTCAACGGTTCGTAGGTGGAGTTCAGCAGCAGGACGCGGCGACGGCCCCAGATCGAGCCCTCGGCGGTACTTGGTGGATGGATGTCGACGCTGTGGAGGACGCGTGTCTGCGCGCCCGATACCACCGACCCGGATAGGGCGGTCGCGGCACCGTGACTCCGCTGTCCGGCCCTTTTGGACGGGCCTTTCTTGCGATGCGCCATACGTCCTCCGTCCGACAGTTCACCACGGATTCCTGTGAATCGCACGACAATTCTCGACGTGTTCGCAGGTCAGTCCGGTGAACTTCGGGTGCCGCGCCCGCCTGACCTGGCCAATCCAGCAACAAGGAACAATGGTGGCGTGACACAGCCACAGAGGTCGTTCTACGACGAAGTCGGTGGCCACGAGACGTTCCGCGCGATCGTGGCGCGGTTCTACGAGTTGGTCCGCGAGGATGAGATCCTGCGCCCGCTGTACCCCGAGGAGGACCTCGGACCGGCCGAGGTGCGGCTGCGGATGTTCCTCGAGCAGTACTGGGGCGGCCCCCGCACCTACTCCGACCAGCGTGGGCATCCGCGGTTGAGGATGCGCCACGTTCCGTTCCGGATCGGCTACATCGAACGCGACGCCTGGCTTCGGTGCATGCACACCGCGGTCGCGGAGATCGACTCGGACACGCTCGACGACGAGCACCGCAAAGACTTGCTGGCCTACCTGGAGATGGCCGCACATTCGATGGTGAACGCGCCATTCTGATGACGGGTCCATGGTGGTCTGACGCGCTGTTCTACCAGGTCTATCCGCGCTCGTTCCGCGACAGCGACGGCGACGGCGTCGGCGACCTCGACGGCGTGACCGCCGGGCTGGACTATCTCAAGGCGCTCGGTGTCGACGCTATCTGGCTCAACCCGGTGATGGTCTCGCCGATGGCCGACAACGGCTACGACGTGGCCGACCCGCGCGACGTCGACCCGCTGTTCGGCGGCATGGCGGCATTGGACCGGCTCACCGCGGCCGCACATGACCTGGGCATGAAGGTGACGATGGACCTGGTGCCCAACCACACCAGCTCCGCGCATCCGTGGTTTCAGGCGGCCCTGACGGCGGGCCCGGGCAGCCAGGAACGCGAGCGCTACATCTTCCGCGACGGGACCGGGCCCGAGGGGTCGCAGCCTCCCAACAACTGGGTGTCGATCTTCGGTGGCCCGGCATGGACTCGGGTGACCGAAGCCGACGGCAGCCCCGGCCAGTGGTACCTGCACCTGTTCGACGCCGAGCAGCCCGACCTCAACTGGGAGAACGCCGAGGTGTTCGACGACCTCGAACAGACGCTGCGGTTCTGGCTCGAGCGCGGCGTCGACGGCTTCCGCATCGACGTCGCGCACGGTATGGCCAAGCCGCCCGGGCTACCCGACATGAAGGTCGTGAGACGGGAGATGCTGCTGGCCGAGATGGACGACGATCCCCGGTTCAACAACGACGGCGTGCACGAGATCCACCGCCGGATCCGGCGGGTGTTCGACGACTATCCGGAATCCGTTGCGATCGGCGAGGTCTGGGTCTACGACAACGAACAGTTCGCCCGCTACGTGCGCCCCGACGAACTGCATCTGGGCTTCAACTTCCGGCTTCTGCGCGCGACGTTCGACGCCGCCAACATCCGTCATGCGATCGAGAACTCGATGGCCGCAGCGGAATTGGTAGGCGCCGTCCCGACCTGGACGCTGGCCAACCACGACGTCGACCGCGTGCCGACCCGCTACGGTGGCGGTGCCGTGGGCTTGGCCCGCGCCAAGGCGATGGCTCTGGTCATGCTGGCGCTACCGGGACCGGTGTTCATCTACAACGGGGAGGAACTCGGCCTGCCGAACGTCGAACTGCCCGACGAGGCGTTGCGCGACCCGGTGTGGGAGCGGTCCGGGCACACCCGCCGCGGGCGCGACGGCAGCCGGATTCCGATGCCGTGGGGCGGCGACGCACCTCCGTTCGGTTTCTCGAGCAATCCGGACACCTGGCTGCCGATCCCCCCGCAGTGGGCGGTGCTGACGGTCGAGAAGCAGTTGGCCGATCCGTCCTCGACGCTCGCGTTCTTCCGTCGGGCGTTCGAATTGCGTTCGCAGCGCGCCGAGTTCGACGGGCCGACGGTCGAGTGGCTGGACTCTCCTGCCGACAGCCTGGTGTTTCACCGCACCGGCGGGTTGGTGTGCGTGCTGAACGCGGGCCCGCGGCCGATACCGCTGCCGGAGGGTCAGGTCCTGCTGGCGAGCGCAGAGGTGTCCGACGGCGCCCTGCCGCCCGACAGCGCCGCCTGGCTCGTGTAGCCCTGTAGCCCTGCCAGCCCTGCCGCGAGCGAGGCTGGTGTAGCCCTGCCAGCCCTGGCCGCGAGCGACCGCATTTGTACGATATTCTGCGGCGTGTTGCGCACAGACACGGTCACTCGCGCAGCTTCGCGTGGGCCCACGCGGCAAAAAAGTCAGCGCAGGACGACGGCCGGGTCGCCGCGGCGGCGGTACACCGAACCGAACCGCGCGTCGATGCGCAGCCACGCCGCCGTGACCCGCACCCGCACGATCTCGTCGGCGCCCACCGCCGATCCCGATTGAGGCAGAAAACCCATTGCCGTCAAGGCGAATACACATCTCATCGGGATGCCGACGCTGTCGTCGCGGGAGCTGACCGCGACAACCTCTTGATCCAGCAGCGACACCGGTGGACCGTGACTGCTGGAATGCTCTTTGGCCAGCGCCCCGCCGCGCTGGGCCAGGTCGAGCACGACGCGGGCGGGCACATCGTCGAGGTGGACGAAGCCGGAGTCCGGCGGAAGCGCTCCGCGCCAGGCGGAATCCAGCGCGAAGCCGGGCTCGACGAAGCCGGTACCGTCCACACTCCGCAAACCCGCGGCCAGCGTGTCGGCGCCCGCGCACAGATCCGGCGGGTTCACCCGGCCCTCGACCACCCGGCTGGCCAACACATCGAATCCCGTTGCGACCCAGGCGACCAGCACATCCTCGTATCGTTGACGCAACCGGATGACCGCGGCTTCGTCGAGACGCAACGCCCGCTCTGCGAACGTCGCGAGGTCTTCGCGCTGCGATAGGTCGGTCAGCCAGAGGCCCCGCTCGGATCGCGTCATCGTGTCCAGCGCTGCAGGTACTCTTTTTGCTGCGGCGAAAGACGGTGCAGGCGCTGCTCTTTGATGTCCACGGCGGCCAACTGGGTGTCGGCGATCACCGCCGGCTTGGAGTCGGGCGGTGCTCCCACCGACCGCACCTCGTAGCCGACTGTGAAATCGACCGAGCGCACACGCTTGGACCACATGGTCACCTGAAGCGGCGAATCGATCAGCCGCAGTTGAGCCTTGTACGTGATGTTGACCTCGGCGATGAGCAAGCCGATAGTCTCGATCTCCGGGCCGAACGGATCACGCAGGAACGGGATTCGAGCTTCCTCGAGGATCGTCACCATGGTGGCGTGGTTGATGTGCTGATACATGTCGATGTCCGACCACCGCACATGGACCGGCGCGACAAACCCTGCTCCACCAGTGTTGCGCGCGGCGTCAGCGCCTGTCATCGAGAAGTCCCCGTTCCACTGTTCCGTGTCATGCTGCGGATCTGACGCGCCGCCACCGACAGCGTCGCGAGGTCGTGTTGGCCGCTTTCATGGATCTCGTCGAGCGTGCGGCGGGCGCGGTCCACCCGGGATCCGTTCGTGGTCTCCCATTCGGCGATCTTCTCCTCACCCGTCTCGTCGGGCTCGCCCACCGCCAGCACGTCCAGACACAGTGACCGCAGCGATCCGTAGATGTCATCGCGAATCGCCAGGCGCGCCAACGAATGCCAGCGGTCATCGCGTTCGAGCCGCGACACCGCGGTGAGCAAGGTGTCGGTGTTGAGGTAGTTCATCAGCGCGAAGTAGGTGTCGGCCACCTCGTCGGGTTCGCGCTCCACGATGTCCCCGATGTCGATGATGTCGAGAAGGCTGAACTGGTAAAGCCCCGTGGCGAGCTCGTAGGCCAATTCCTTGGGGACTCCGCGCGAAGCGAGGTCGTCGGCCTCCTTGGTCACAATGGCCTCGTCGTCGCCGCGCAGCCACTCCGACATCCGCGGTGTCAGCGCCGCCACTTTGGCGGCGAACCGGTTGGTCTCGGCGCCCACGGCCAGTGGCTGAGGACGGTAGTTGAGCAACCAGCGCCCGGCCCGGTCGACCAGCCGCCGCAGATCCAGCGTCATCCGGTCGGTCACCGCAACCGAGACGCCGTTGTCCCCCGCCGCCCGGATCTGCCGCCAGAGGTCGTTGATCCGGAAGATCGCGTTGGCCGCGGCGTAGCTGCGCACGGCGTCGACCGGGCCGACCCCGGCGTCCTCGCTGATGCGGTAGGCGTAGGTGATTCCGCTGGTGTCGACGAGATCGTTGACCAGCATGGTGGTGACGATCTCGCGGCGCAGTTCGTGCGAGCGGATCTCCGCGGCAAACGGCTCACGCAGCTTCTCGGGGAAGTACCACGGCAGCCGGGAGGCGAACGCCTCCTGGTCGGGCAGCTCGCTGGCCAGCACGTCGGATTTCAGCGCGAGTTTGACGTGAGCCATCAGCGTCGCCAGTTCTGGTGAGGTCAAACCGATTCCGGCGTCGGCGCGGCGGTGGATCTCCTTCTCCGACGGCAGGGCCTCGAGTTCGCGGTTCAGGCCACGGTCGGCGACGAAGGCCTTGATCATGCGCGAGTGCACCGGCAGCAGGCTCGCCGCGTTGGCGCGGCTGGTGCCCATCAGATCGTTCTGGTCTTCGTTGTCCCGCAGCACCAACCGGCCGACCTCGTCGGTCATCGACAGCAGCAGTTCGGTGCGGTCTTCGGGGCTGACCTTGCCCGCGGTGACCAGCGAATCGATCAGGATCTTGATGTTGACCTCATGGTCGGAGCAGTCGACACCGGCCGAGTTGTCCAGCGCGTCGGTGTTGATGCGGCCGCCGGCGAGGTCGAACTCGATGCGCCCAAGCGCGGTCACACCGAGGTTGCCGCCCTCAGCGACCACCTTGACACGCAACTGGTTTCCGTTCACCCGCACCGGGTCGTTGGCGCGGTCGCCGACGTCGGCGTCGGATTCGGTTTCGGCCTTGATGTAGGTGCCGATGCCGCCGTTGAACAACAGGTCGGCGGGCGCCTTCAGGATCGCCTTGATCAGGTTGGGCGGCGTCAACTCGTCGACGCCGTCGTCGATGCCCAGCGCCGCACGGGCCTGCGGGCTGATCTGAATCGACTTGTGCTCCCTGCTGTAGACGCCGCCGCCCTCGCTGATCAACGAGGCGTCATAGTCCTCCCAGCTCGACCGCGGCAGGTCGAACAGGCGCTTGCGCTCGTCCCATGAACGCGCGGCGTCGGGATCGGGATCGATGAAGATGTGCCGGTGGTCGAAGGCGGCCAACAGCCGAATGTGCTTGGACAGCAACATGCCGTTGCCGAACACGTCACCGCTCATGTCGCCGACCCCGACGACGGTGAAGTCCTCGGACTGGGTGTCGACACCCATCTCGCGGAAGTGCCGCTTGACCGATTCCCACGCACCCCTGGCGGTGATGCCCATGGCCTTGTGGTCGTAGCCCACCGAACCGCCCGAGGCGAACGCGTCACCGAGCCAGAAGCCATAGGACTTGGCGACCTCGTTGGCGATGTCGGAGAACGTCGCGGTGCCCTTGTCGGCGGCGACGACGAGATAGGCGTCGTCGCCGTCGCGCCGCACCACATCCGGCGGCGGAACCACCTGCCCGGACCCCTTGTCGACGTTGTCGGTCACATCGAGCAGGCCGGCGATGAACAGCTTGTAGCATGACACACCCTCGGCGCGTTGAGCCTCGCGGTCGTCGGTGGCGTCTCCGGTCGGTGTCGGCGGCTGCTTGACGACGAAACCGCCCTTGGCGCCCACGGGTACGATCACCGCGTTCTTGACGGCCTGCGCCTTGACCAGCCCGAGGATCTCGGTGCGGAAGTCCTCGCGGCGGTCCGACCAGCGCAGGCCTCCGCGCGCCACATAGCCGAACCGCAGGTGCACACCCTCGACCCGCGGCGAGTACACGAAGATCTCGAATTTCGGTCGCGGCAGCGGCAATTCGTCGATCAGGCCGGGATCGAGCTTGAACGACAACACATCCTGCTGCCTTGCAGACTCCTGTCGCCCGACGAAGTAGTTGGTGCGCAGCGTGGCTTGGATCATCGACGCGAACGCCCGCAACACCCGGTCGGTGTCCAGGCTGACCAGCGCGTCGATGTCAGCACTCACCGCCGCTGCGGCCGCCTGGGCGTCACGCCGCTTCGGTGCGTCGTCCTGCTCGCCCTCGAACGGACAGAACAGCGCCTCGAACAACTCGACCAGTGAGCGCGCGGTCTTGGCGTGGTCGTTGACCACGGCCTCGATGTGCGACTGGCTGTACGGAAAGCCCGCCTGCCGCAGATACTTCGCATAGCTGCGCAGGACCGAAACCTGCTGCCAGTTCAGCCCGGCCCGCATCACCAACTCGTTGAACCGGTCGGTCTCGGCGCGGCCCTGCCAGATCGCGGTCAACGCGTCGGCGAACCGCGTGGCGGTCTCGGCTCGTTCGGATTCGGACTCGATGTGCGGGATCGACTTGTGCGGTGAGATTTTGAACTGATAGATCCACACCGCGAGCCCGTCGGGCCGTTCGAGGCTGAACGGTCTCTCTTCGAGAACCACGACGCCCATCGACTGCAGCATCGGTAGCAGATCGCTCAGCGACGCGGAGTGCCCGCCCAGATACAAGGTGAGCTGCGCGGTGCCCTCCTCGAGGTCGGCGAGCACCGGTCGGATCGAACCGGCTTGCAGCTCTTCGATGACCGCGATGTCGGCGATCGCGTCGAGCGGTTCGACCGCCTGCTTGTAGGCCTCGGAAAAGGCGGCGGAATAGTGCTGCGCCGTACGCTGACTGATCGAACCCGTCTTCACCGCGCCGATCAACCGGTCTCCCCAGGTGCGCGCCGCTTCGGTGAGCAGATCCTGGATGCGCGACTCGTTGGCCGGGGACGTGTCGATGTCACGGCCGCGGGTGCCCTCGGGCATGCGCACCGCGAAATGAACTACCGCCCAGGGTGATTCGCTCACTCGCGCGGTGTATTCGATGCTGACCCCGCCAAGTTCGCGCACGAGGATGTCCTGCATCTCCAACCGCACGGCGGTGGTGTAGCGGTCGCGCGGAAGGTACACCAGGCAGGAGACGAACTGCGCGAGTGAATCGGCGCGCATGAACAGCAACGTGCGCCTGCGGGAGCCGAGGTCGACGACGGCCTTCACCATGTCCAGCACGTTCTGCGCCGACAGGGCGAACAATTCCGGGCGCGGGATGGTCTGAATGATGTCCAGCAGCAGTTGGCCCGGGTGGCTGGGGTCGTTACGGGACAGCGACAACGCCTCGTGAACCCTGCGCGAAACCAACGGGATCTCAAGCACATTGGCGTTCATGGCCGCGACCGTGAACAGGCCGACGAAACGGTGTTCGATCGCGGTCGCACCGTGTTGTTCGCGCACGACCGCGATGTGCGGATACGCGCCGTAACGCAGGTAGCTCGGGATCGTGGCCTGCGCCAGCACGAGTAGGTCGTTGTCGTCGGTCAGCGGCGGCAGCACATCATGGCGCAGCCGAAGCGCCCCCAACCGGCTGGACGGGTCGACCGAGGATCGGCCGTCCCGTATCGAACAGCGCTGGTAGCCCAGCAGCACGAAATGCCCATCGGCCAGCCATCGCAACAGCGCGGCGACGTCCTCGCGGTCGGGCCCGCGGAACCTGGCGCGGGTGTCGGTGGCCAGGTCGTGCGCCAACCGGCGCATCGTCGAGGAGAGCTCCTCGGCGTCGAGGGCGACGTGACGCGCATCGGCGAGAACGCTCGGCAGCATCTGCGCCACCTGTGCCAGCGCCTTGGGATCGACGGTCGCCGCGAGCTGGACGTGAATCCAGGCCTCGAACACGCCGTCGTGCCCGCCGGCCTGCGCGGCCGGGGCGACGTCGAGCAGTTCACCCGCCCGCGCACGGTGCACCCGCAGGACCGGGTTCATGATCGCGGTGTAGGCGACACCGAAACGGTGCAGCAGTACCGTGACCGAGTCCATCACCATCGCGGAGTGGTCGGTGACGATCTGCAGGGCCGGGCCGAACCCGGCCGGGTCGTCGGCGCGGTACACCTCGACACGGGTGTCGCCGTAAGGGCGGAACCGGCCGAGCCGGTGATGCGCGGTGATGAGGTTCGGCGTGACGACCTGCTGCGCCGTCGCCGTCACGGGCATCGTGACCGTGGAATCAGCGGCGGGCGCGTCGGCGTGCGGGCCGCGGTAGGTCTCCAGATAGGCGCGGGCGAGTCGGGCCACGGTCTGGTCGTCGAGTCCAGGAGAGTCGTTGGCCCCGGTGACGCCGACCCCGGCGCCCGCTGATCTCCCGACGTCTCCCGGATTCCCCGACATGCGACGCTCCTGAACTGTAGGCGCGGACCTCCGCCATTGGATGTCACCGCCAGCCCCGATGAGCGAAGCGGCTCCGCGGTCCGCAGAAGACGACCCTAGTAGCCCGCGGGCGGGCGTTGCGGCTACCCCGCCGGATCAGTCATCCGGCTACCCCGCCGGATCAGTCGCGCGTGAGCTTGCGATGCGTCACGCGGTGCGGGCGGGCCGCCTCCGCGCCGAGCCGTTCGACCTTGTTCTCCTCGTAGGCACCGAAGTTGCCCTCGAACCAGAACCACTTGGCCTCGTTGTCCTCGTCGCCCTCCCACGCCAGGATGTGGGTACAGGTGCGATCGAGGAACCACCGGTCGTGGGAGATCACCACGGCGCAGCCGGGGAAGCTCTCCAGCGCGTTCTCCAGCGACGAGAGCGTTTCGACGTCCAGGTCGTTGGTCGGCTCGTCGAGCAGGATCAGGTTGCCGCCCTCCTTGAGCGTCAACGCCAGGTTGAGCCGGTTGCGTTCACCGCCGGACAACACACCGGCCGGCTTCTGCTGATCCGGGCCCTTGAAGCCGAACGCGGAGACGTAGGCCCGCGACGGGATCTCGTTCTGGCCGACCTCGATGTAGTCCAGCCCGTCGGAGACGACCTCCCACACCGTCTTTTTCGGGTCGATGCCCGCGCGGCTCTGGTCGACGTAGCTCAACTTGACCGTCTCGCCGACCTTCACCGTGCCGCTGTCGGGCTGCTCGAGGCCCACGATGGTCTTGAACAGCGTCGTCTTGCCGACACCGTTGGGACCGATGACCCCGACAATGCCGTTGCGCGGCAACGTGAACGACAGGTCCTTGATCAAGGTGCGCCCGCCGAAGCCCTTGTCGAGGTGCTCGACCTCGACGACGACGTTGCCCAGCCGGGGCGGCGTCGGGATCTGGATCTCCTCGAAGTCGAGCTTGCGGGTCTTCTCCGCCTCTGCGGCCATCTCCTCGTAGCGCTGCAGGCGGGCCTTGCTCTTGGCTTGCCGCGCCTTGGCGCCCGAGCGGACCCAGGCGAGCTCGTCCTGCAGACGCTTCTGCAGTTTGGCGTCCTTGCGTCCCTGCACGGCGACTCGCTCGGCCTTCTTCTCCAGATACGTCGAGTAGTTGCCCTCGTACGGATAAGCCCGTCCGCGGTCGAGTTCGAGGATCCACTCGGCCACGTTGTCCAGGAAGTACCGGTCGTGGGTGACCGCGAGGATCGCGCCCTTGTACTCGGCGAGGTGCTGTTCGAGCCACTGCACGCTCTCGGCGTCCAGGTGGTTGGTGGGCTCGTCGAGGAGCAGCAGGTCGGGCTTGGACAGCAGCAGCTTGCACAACGCGACCCGTCGGCGCTCGCCTCCGGACAGATGGGTGACCGGCTCGTCGGGCGGCGGGCAGCGCAGCGCGTCCATCGCCTGCTCGAGCTGGGAGTCGATGTCCCAGGCGTCGGCGGCGTCGAGCTCCTCCTGCAGCCGGCCCATCTCCTCCATCAGCTCATCGGAGTAGTCGGTGGCCATCAGCTCGGCGACCTCGTTGTAGCGGTTCAGCTTCTCCTTGATCGCCACGCCCTCTTCGACGTTCTCGCGGACGGTCTTGTCCTCGTTGAGCGGCGGTTCCTGCTGCAGGATGCCCACAGTCGCTCCGGGCTGCAGGAACGCGTCGCCGTTGTTCGGCTGGTCCAGCCCGGCCATGATCCGCAAGACGCTCGACTTGCCGGCCCCGTTGGGACCGACGACGCCGATCTTCGCGCCCGGAAGGAAGTTCAGGCTGACGTCGTCGAGGATGACCTTGTCGCCGTGCGCCTTGCGGACCTTCCGCATCGAATAGATGAATTCGGCCATGCCGTGGGGTGCCTTTCAAAGTTGCGAGTCTCTCGGGTGATGCTCGCGGACCATCGTAGGCGTGGCCTCGCCGGCGCAGCCGAGTGAGCTACTCGAGGACCTGCGCCGGCGGCGTCCCCGCGCTACGCGGTCAGGGGCAGCGCCGTCTCGGGCTGCTCCGTGTCGACGTCATCACCGGTGTCTTCGGATTGGTTTTCCGGGTCGGTGAACCGCTGCTCGGTCTGCTGCCGCCCCCGGTCGATGCGTGCCGAGCACCGGGCCAGGTCAGGCCCGACCGACGTGGCGCGCACTTCCACCGACGAGCGTCGGTTGCCGTCACGGTCGTCGTACTCGCTGGTGTAGACGTGTCCGACGACGATGACGGGATCGCCCTTGACCAGCGTCGCGCTGGCCCCGGCAACCACCCGCCCCCAGCAGTTCACCGTGACGAACAACGAATTCCCGGGTTCCCATGTTCCCTCGGCCGTGCGGCGGCGCGAGTTGCTGGCGACCCGGAAGCGGACCATCTCCTGATCCCCGACCCGTCGATGGATCGGGTCGGTGACGATGTTGCCGACGATGGTGAACGGTGTCTCGAACATGATGATCTCCTCTTGATTCCTTGCGTTTCCCTGCCGACGGCCCGGTGGCGCGTCGGTGACACCGCCATTGAGCGCCGCGGCGCCGACACCGGAACGCGGCGCGCTCAGTCGCCGAGCGGCCCTGGGGAGGAACGCGGCATTGGGGATAGCGCCTTCATCACTCGCCGAGCCCGACGTTTTGGCTGGTCTGCCGGCCTGCGATCGACCATTGCGTCGGTTTCGAGCGAGGCGTCCGCGGAACCTACGGGCGCCAGGCCCGCGACAGCAGAGCGTCTCGCGCCTGCTCGACGATGTCGGCCCCGCAGTCTTCTTTGATGACGTGAATGACGTGCCAGCCGAGCCGCTGCAGCACGCGGTTGACGCGAACGTCGAGGACATACTGCCGCCGGCTGGTGAGGTGTTGTTCGCCGTCGTATTCGGCGCCGACTTTGAAGTCCTCCCAACACATGTCGATGCGTCGGACGTAGCGGCCCCACTCGTCTTTCACGACGATTTGTGTGGTCGGGCGAGGTAGCCCGGAATCGATGAACAGCAGCCGCAGCCATGTCTCCCTCGGCGACTCGGCACCGCCGTCGACCAGCGGCAGCGCCGCCCGCAACTGCCGCAGACCACGGACACCGCGATGCCGCTTCGCTAATAGCGCGACGTCCTCGAACGCGAACGGGCGCGCGTTCATCAGCGCGTCCAGGCGCGCGACCGCCCGGTCGCGCGGGTGATGCCGACCCAGGTCGAACGCGGTCCGGGCCGGGGTGGTCACCCGGATGCCGGCGACCGCGGTGACCTCGTCCTCGTCCAAGGTCTCGTCGCGGACGATCAGACCGCGCTGGCGCCGGACCGCCGCGATCATTTCGATCGGAACGTCGTCGCCGACCCATTTCGCCCCGTGCATCGCGGAAGCGGCCACCCCGGCGATCACCGCCGAAGGCGAACCGAGAGATACGCCGACGATCCTCTCGCGCAGCGACGCCTGGTGGCCGCGCGGGACGTAGACGCCGCGGTACAGCGGTCGATAGTGACTGCGCAGGTGGGCTCGGGTGAGGTGGCCCGCGGCCACGGCGTCACTGCCGATGAACGGAATCTCCACACAGGTTGGACGCCCGCGACCGCTGGTCTCGCTCCACAGTCCTCGAAACCGACGCAATGGTCGTGCCGCCGGCCGGAAACCAGCCAAAGCGTCGGCCTTGGCGGACGTCGTGCGGCGCGCGAGGCCTTACTCGGCGCGGGCGTCGCGGCGGGCGAGCTCGGCGAGCATCGCGTTGTAGGCGGCGAGCTCGGCATCGTCGTCGCGGTCGGCGGCCCGGTCGATCCGTTTGGCCGTGCGCTGATCGCTGCGCGTCCATTGGATCAGCAGCGCGAGCATCACCACGACGAGCGGGACCTCACCCGCCGCCCAGGCGATGCCGCCACCGGTGCGCTGATCGGCGAGCAGATCGGTGTGCCAACTGAGCTGCAGCGACCGGTAGAACGGCTCGCCCAGCACGGATTTGGTGCCCATCAGCACCACACCGAAGAACGCGTGCAGGGGCAGCGACGCGAACACCATCGCGACCTTGCCCAGGTGAGGAATCTGGCGCGGCGCCGGGTCGATACCGATCGTCACCCAGTAGAAGAGGTATCCGCTCAGCAGGAAGTGCAGGTTCATCAACACGTGGGCGCCGTGCTTGTCAACGGCAGCGTCGAACAGCCCGCCGAAGTACAAACCGTAGAAACCGGCGACGAAGATGACCGTCGCGATGATCGGCTGGGTCAGGAACCGCGACACCCGCGAGTGCAACGCGGCCAGCAGCCACTCCCTCGGTCCCGGCGGCTCGCCGCGGCCCGCGGTCGGCAGCGCCCGCAGAGCCAGCGTCATCGGGGCGCCGAGCACCAGCAGGATCGGAACCAGCATCGACAGCATCATGTGCGCGAGCATGTGCATCGAGAACATCGCCGGCATGTAGCGGCCCAGCCCCGACGACGTCGCGATCAGCAGGGCCGCGCAGCCGCACAGCCACCCCAGCGTCCGGCCCACCGGCCACGCGTCGCCGCGACGGCGAAGTCGCCGCACACCGAGTAGGTAGACCACCGCGAAGACGATCGCGGCGGTGCCGAAGATCAGGTCGAACCGCCAGTCGAGCAGGATCCGCTCGACGGTGGGCGGGCCGGCGAGGTCGTATCCGATCGCCACCTCGACGGGGCTGGGCTGTTCGGCCAGCGGAGGCGGAGGGGTGCGCCCGAGCCCGACCGCGATGCCGAACGTCGCCCCGAACAGCAACGCCTCGAGCAGCGCCAGACGCACCAGCGGACCCCGGGCGTCCGGGTCTTCCTGCAGCGCGGCCACCGCGGAGCGGCGTTGCCACCAGCCGATCACCGCGAGCAGGGCCAATGCGCAGGCCTTGGCGACGACCAACCAGCCGTACTCGGTGCGTACCAGGTCGGCCGGTTCGACGCGCACGAGCGCGTTGATCACCCCGCTGACGGCCATGATGACGAAGCACCACAGCGCGAGCGCCGAGAACCGCCGCGCGGCCAGATCGGCGTGCTTGCCGCGCCGCAACGCGTGCACCAGCAGGGCGAGGAGCCCGCCCGCCCACAGCGCTCCGGCGACGAGGTGGAACAGCAGGCTGTTGGTGGCCATGTCGTGGGCGCCGCCGGTCGACGAATGCCCCGCCAGCCCGAGCGGGATGAGCGTCGTCAGGGCCCCGGCGAGCAGGATCGGCGTCCAGCACCAGCGCAGCACCGGAAGGCTGGCCACCGTGACGGCCGCGGCGAGAAACGCAGTCCACCGCCACGCGCTGGCCATGTCGACGAGGTCGGCCGCCGACCAGACGGTCACCGGGTCCAGGGTCTGGCTCAACGGCTGACCGGAGACGTCGGACACCGTCAGCGGAACCATCAGCGCGGCGCACACCGTCCACGCCGCCGAGGCGCCGGTGCCCAGGCGCAGCGCACGGTATCCACCGGCGTCGAGCACGCCGTTGGTTTGCGGCGGCGTGAGGAATGCGGCGAACAGGAAGGACCCGACGGCGATGACGGCAGCGATCTCGCCGGCGGCCCGCACGAACGGCACGCCGTAGGTGGTGAGTGGGCCGGGATCGGGCAGACCGGTCGCGCTCAACGCGTCGGCCAGCGACAGAGCTCCGATACCCGCGGCGACCGTCCCCGCCAGCACCGCCACCCCGACGAGCACCGGCCACACCGAGCTGGTGCGCACCCCCGATGCCGTCGTCGTCATCCCACCAGCGTATGGCGTGCTCGCACCACGCCAACAAAACGCTCCGCGCGCTCTGCCCGACGAACGTGAGTCAGGCCGACTCCCGCCGCGCCGCACGGCGAGCGATCTCGCGCGCGATGAACCGTTCGCGGGCGATCTGCTCGACCTTGTCCATATCGCGCAGGATGGCCCGCAACTCGTCGCGGAACGCGGTACGCCGCTCGACCAGATCGGGCGTCGGCGCGAGCAGATCCTGGTCGGCCGCGACCTGGCGCGCGGTCGCGAACAGCAGCGCCGACACCGCCTCATTGCTGCGCACCCGACTCTGCGCGACGTACTGGTTGCCCAGCCCGAGCGCCTTCTTCGTCAGGTCCTTCTCGTCGATCTCGGCGGGGGCGTCGAGCAGCACATCGGCGACGATCTCGTACGCCTCGAAGAACGGGCGCAGCATGGCGCCCGCCAACAGTGGCGACTTGGTCCGCAGCAGTTCCTCGACCCGCCGCTCACCGGCCGTCACCTGCTCCTCCCACCCGCTCTGCCAGGACAGTTCCTCGGCGACATGGTCACGGAACGCCGCCGAATCGGCGAAGTAGAAGTCGAACTTCAGCAGGTCGCGCAGTCGCATCACCTGCGACCAGAACGCCTCCAGCCGATCGGACTCCGCGCGGCCGGCGTGTACCAACGCCAACTCGACCAACGAGGTCTCCAGGAATGCGTCGATGAGCGTGTTGCGGTAGAAGGCTGCTTCGTGTTCGTCCTCGGGAGCGATGCGCCAAACGGGCTCGCGCCCACCCTCGACGCAGGTGACGGGGTGCCGGTTGGACAATGCGTCGAGAGCGGCCCGCACACCGTCCGGGGTGCGTAACCTCAACGCGCTGTTGGTCATCGGGGTCTGCTTGCGCTCGAGGTAGTCCAGCGACGGCTGCAGGGTGTGATGAATCTGGCTCAGCGTCAACGCGATTCCTCGTGTGGTGAGCAACAGCGCCGACACCAGCGCCGTGGCGTTGACGGGTGTGGCCCGCAGGATCCGCCACGACACTTCGAACGCCATCTTCTGCAGGGCCAGCCGTTTGGCGTTCTCATCGGTGGTCATCGGCCCGTGCGGCGCACCGAGATACTCGCGCATGCTGACGGCCTCGGGAAAGCGGACATAGATCTTGCCGTAGTTGCGCTCGCCTTGGGCCTTGATGAAGTTGTACATCCACGACAGGCTTTCGGGTGTCTTCTCACCGCCGCGGGCGTAGGCGGCGTATTCGGATGTCTCGTGCAGCTGGTCGAAGCTGATCGACACGGGCTGCAACAGGATGTCCTCGCTGCGGCCGTCGAGGTAGGCGTCGGCGACGTAGGCCAGCAGACCGAGCTTGGGCGGCAACATCTTTCCGGTCCGCGACCGGGTGCCCTCGATCGACCAGCTCAGGTTGAACCGCTTCTCCACGATGTAGCCGACGAATTGCCGCAGCACGTACTTGTAGAGCGGATCGTCGAGCTTGCGGCGGAGGAAGATCACGCCCGAATGGCGCATCAACGGCCCCATGAAGCCGAACGAGAGGTTGATGCCCGCGAAGGTGTGCACCGGCGGTAAACGGTTCTCCTGCATCGCGACCGGCACGATCACCCCGTCGAGATAGGACCGGTGCGAGAACAACAGGACCGCCGGATGGTTCTCCAGGTTGCGGCGCATCAACTCGACCTCGTCGCGGTCGTAGTCGATGTTCGGATCGAAGCCGCGGCTGAAGATCGCACGACCCAACGACGGAATCAGGTCCACCGAGAACCGGCTCCACCCGGTGGAGAGTTCGTCGAGCATCTCCCCCGCGGTCTCCAGGTCCGCGCCCGGAATCTTTTCCAGCCCCTCGCGGAAACGCGCCGACGCCATCAACTCCGGTTTGATCAACCGCGGCGACTTGTACTCCGGGCCGAGCAGGCGCAACTCGACCCGTTCGATCGCCAGGATCGCGCGGCGGATCACGAAACGCGCGAATTCCCGGGGGTTTTCGGCGACGGTGGTATCGGCCCACTGCTGGCGCAGTTCGGAGACCTTCGCGGGTTCACCGGCGACGACACGGGCCCGCGAAGGGTCGCGGCGCAGGATGCGGCGCTGCAGGATCTCAGGGGGACGGTAGGTGTCGCGACCGGAGATCAGGGCCACTACCTTGGACCGGGTGGGCAGCCCGCCGGGCACCCAGAACACCCGCACCGGCACGACGGACCGGTCTTCTCCCGCTTCGAGCTCCGACACGAGCGAAGCCAGGACGCCGGCGGGCGGGTCGTCGTACGGCAACAGCAGGACGTCGATCTTGGCCTCGGGGTGCTCGCGCCGTTGCCGTTCGAGCCAGTCGTCGAGCAGATCACGTTCGGCCGCAGAGGAAGCCGACGCCAGCACCAGCGCGTCGCCGGTGGGTGTGAACGGGGTGTACTGGTCGACGGACGGCTTCACGAACGACCCTTCCCCGAGGATTTGGGCGCCGACGTCTTGGTGGCGGGCGCCTTACGCACCGACTTGGTCGCGGACTTCGTGGCGGATTTGGCTGCGGATTTGGTCGCTTTCTTGGTCGCCTTCTTCGCCGCCGATTTCTTCGCGGGCTTGCCCGTCGAACGCACGTTACGGTCGTAGAGCTCGGACAGAGACGACTCGTCGTGCGGCCAGTCCGCCAAGGTGTCGAGGTAGAGCTGGCGCACCTCGGCGATGCGCTCCCCGAGATTGTCGTGTGTCCAGTCGTCGACCGGAATCGGTGGATAGACCACGACGTCGACCGTGCCCGGATTGAAGGTGCTCGAATCGCGGGCAGCGATCACCTCCGCGTTTCGAATCACGATGGGCACCACCGGAATACCGGCCGACATCGCGATCCGGAACGGTCCCTTCTTGAAGGGTCCCACCTCGGTCGTGTCCAACCGGGTGCCCTCCGGCGCGATCAGGATCGACAGCCCCTTGCGCGCGAGTTCCTCGACCTTCTTCAAACCCTCGACCGCCTTCTGCGGGTCCTCGCGGTCGATGAACGCGGCGTCCATGATCTTGCCCAGGGTGCCGACGATCGGATCCTTCTCCAACTCCTTCTTGCCCACCGACGTGAAGTTGGTGTCCACCAAATGGCCGGCGATCAACGGGTCGGCCTGGTTGCGGTGATTGAACAGGAACACCGCGGGGCGCTTCTTGGTCAGGTTCTCCCTGCCCAACACGTTGATGTTGATGCCGAGGGTGCTCATCAACGCCCGGCCGAAGGCCGCGGTGAAGAAGTTGACGCCGTTGCGCTTGCTCCGCGTCAACAGCCCCAGACCGAGTGCCCCGGCGGCGATGGGACCCATGGTCGCGATACCCGCCGCGGTGCGCAGTTGCGAAGCCGGGCTCGCTCCACTGCGACTGGAAAAGCGCAGCACCGGCCACCCCCGCTTCGCGGCGACCGCGGCGAGCTTGCCTCCCGGATTCGTCGGGCGGGGATTGCCCACCAGATACATCAGCGCGACGTCCTCGTCGCCGTCGGCGTAGAAGTAGCTCTTCGACAGGTCGACCCCGTGTTCTGCGGAGAACTTCTGCACAGCCCTGGCCTTGCCCGGTCCCCAGATGATCGGGCGCTTCACCTCCCCGGTGAGCAATCCGTGCTCGTCGATCTCGAACTTGTTGCTCAACACGTTCGAGATGCCGAGGAACCGCGCGACGGGTTCGACCTGCACCGTCAGCGCCGACGAACTGAGCACGACGGTGTGGCCGCGCGCCATGTGCGCGCGCACCAGTTCGCGCATCTCGGGATAGATCCGGCCGACGATCTTCTGGACGAACAACCGCTCGGCGAGTTCGTCGACGTCTTCGAGCGAATTGCCGCGCAGCATGCGCGCACCCTTGCCGATCAGATCCTCGAACTCCGACCGACCCAGTTGGTGGTTGAGGCCGGCCTGGACCATGCCGATGAACTCACCCATTGACATCTGACGACGACGGAATCGGTCCTGTGTCATCACGACACCGGTGAAGCCGGCGACCAGGGTGCCGTCGAGATCGAAGAACGCACCGACTTCGGGCCCCTCCGGGCTGGCCAGAATTTCGGCGACCGAACCTGGCAGGCGCATAGTGCGCCGCGAGGTCTGCCCGTCAGGCGAAGTCATTGCGCTGCACTCCCATTCGATGACGAGACAGTGGATGGGGCGGGGTCGACGGTGAACGAGGCGGGTTCGGCCCGGCCGTCGCCGCCGAGGGCGAGGACCTCGTCGAAACCCGACAGCAGGCAGCGGGCCCACAACTCCTGGTCGGTGATCGCCGCGCGGTCGTAGCGGGTGGTGATCGTGCAGTACCCCGAGCGCGAGATCAGCACCACCATCATCGCCACACCTGGAAGTGGGCCAAGTCCGTACTGGCGCAGGACTTTTGCTCCCGCGATGTAGGTGTCGCCCGCGTACACCGGGACATTGCTGGCCTGGACGTCGGAGTTCACGATCGAGCCGGCCATCGACTCGAGGGCCGTGTCGGGGAGCAGCCCGACCAGCGGAGCGATGGCACTGACCATGTCGATCGCGCGTTCCTCACGCTTGGTGGTCATCTGCGATCGGATGTTGCGGATGCGAATCTCGGGGTCTGTCAGGCCGATCGGCGCGGCGAGATTGATGCCCGCGAATCGGTTTCCGCCCGCCGGGTCGGCATCGGAGCGGAGGTTGACCGGAACCGCCATCGGCAACGTCTCGACCGGCACGCCCTTGGCTTCGTGGTAGAGCCGCAGCGCACCGCACAGGCCGGCCAGATACGCGTCGTTGATGGACCCGCCGGCCGCCTTGGCGGCCCGGTGCAGGGTGCCGAACTCGATGTCGATGGCTTCGCTGCGCGACGACAGGCTGCGGCGCCGCAGCACCGGCGACGGATCGGCGACGGGGCCGATCACCCGCGCACCCGACATGGCGTACCCGACAGCACCGCTGAGCCGAGAGATCGGGTCGCGGATCACCTCAGTTGCGACGTGCGCGGCGCCGAACAGCGCTCCGCGCACGCGGCCCGCGATGGTGCCGGGCAGCCGGATGAGCCCCTGCCGCATCAGGTCGTTGGGCGACAGGTCCTGCGGGATGGGAAGGGGCGGGAGGGGTTGTGGCGACGGGTCGCGCTCGAGGTCATAGAGATTGGCGAACATCTCGACCCCCCCGACACCGTCGGTGACCGCATGGCTGAGGTGAACGACCATCGCGGCGCGGTCCTCGGCCAGCCCCTCCACGAGCGTTGCCGTCCACAGCGGCCGGGAGATGTCGAGCGGTGACTGCGCGGCGACCTCGGCGAGGTCGAGCACCTGACGGAACGTGCCCGGTTGCGGGGCGCGCACCCGCCGCAGGTGGAAGTCAAGGTTGAAGTCGGGGTCCACCACCCACCGGGGCGCCACGGTCGGCAGCGTCGGCATCACCACCTTTTGCCGCAGCCGCAACACTTTGCGCGAGGCGGCGTCGAACTTGGCGCGGAACGTATCCCAATCCGGTGCGCAGTCCAGGAGTTCGACGGTCATGATGCCCGAGCGGGTACGCGGATTCGCCTCGCCCCGGTGCAGGATCTGGTCGAGTGGGCTGAGTTCCTCAGGGAGTCCCGCCGCATCGAGTTCCGGCACGTCGCTCATGGGCCGTCGCGTCCTCCTGCTCGTGATCGTGTGGCCACCACGCTAGTCGGCGGTAGGAGGGCGCGAGGCGGCTTTAATCCGTGAGCTCGCACGCCCAGGCGATAGACTCTCGTGACGTTGCCTCCGTAGCTCAGTTGGATAGAGCAAGAGCCTTCTAATCTCTAGGTCGCAGGTTCGATTCCTGCCGGGGGCGCTGTGTGATGTCGCAAGACATCGGAATAGCCGCGGACCTACTTTAGGTCCGCGGTTTTTTCCGTTTGGGGCCTTTGGGGGCGCCGGTGGGTTGGTAGTCCCTGGTGGGGTCGAGGGTGAAGTTGCGTAGGACTTCTCCGGTGGCGGCGTTGATGACGGTGATGTGGTGGTCCTGGGCGAGGATCAGGACGCGGGTTCGGTAGTGGTGGCGGCCGATGCCGATGTGGTGGAGGCGTCCGTTGACGCGCAGGGTGATGGCTCCGGCTTGGTCGACGCGGTCGGTGCGGACGCGGTTGTGGGTGTCGATGCGGGTTGCTGTGTCGGCTTTGGGGCGGCTGAACGAGATCTCGTTCGGGAACTCGATCGGCTCGATGACGTCGATGACGGTGCGCTGCACGAGCCAATGG
>NZ_LQIH01000010.1:0-126986 GCF_001499835.1 Mycolicibacterium novocastrense | reverse complement strand
AAAACAGGGCATGGCAAAAAACAACAACAAACAAAAACCACCAAACACACTATTGAGTTCTCAAACAACACACCCGCTTTTGGGGCAACCCTGCCAGTCTATACCGATCTGGACAGAGACGTCAAACCCCGTCCTCCAGTCCGATTGGCCTGGGGCCGTGGGCTTCTCACAAGAGGATACGCCAGTCGGAGACAAACCCCAAAACAGGCTCCCGAGACGGGATTGACGCGCGCGGCAACCGTGCGCGGATCAGCTGACGCGCTCGATTTCAGCGCCCAGACTCTTGAGATTCTCGACGAACAGCGGATAGCCGCGGTCGATGTGGAAGACGTCGTGGACCTCGGTGTCGCCGTCGGCGACCAGCCCCGCCAGCACGAGCCCGGCGCCGGCCCGGATATCCGACGACCAGACTGGCGCACTGGAGAGCTGCGAGATGCCCCGGACCACCGCGTGATGGCCGTCGGTCCTGGCATCGGCGCCCAGCCGCACCATCTCCTCGACGAATCGGAACCGCGCCTCGAACACGTTCTCCGTGATCATCGACGTGCCGTCGGCAATCGACGCCAAGGCGATCGCCATCGGCTGCAGGTCCGTCGGAAAGCCGGGAAAGGGCAGCGTTGCGACGTTCACCGCCTTGGGACGCTCGTACTGGACCACCCGGAACCCGTCGTCGGATTGCGTCACGGTCGCCCCGGCGTCGTGCAGCTTGTGCAGTACCAGCTGCAGATGCTGCGGGTCGACGCCGGTCACCGAGATGTCGCCATGCGTCATCGCGGCGGCGATCCCCCACGTCGCGGCCACGATTCGGTCGCCGATCACCCGATGCTCGGTGGGATAGAGCCGGTCCACGCCGGTGATCGTCATGGTCGGCGTGCCCGCGCCGGAGATCTGGGCGCCCATCTGGTTGAGCATCGCGCAGAGATCGACGACGTCGGGTTCACGCGCGGCGTTGTGGATGGTCGTGACACCCTCGGCGACGACGGCGGCCATCAGGATGTTCTCCGTCGCCCCGACCGAGGGAAACTCCAGCTGGATCTCGGCGCCGCGGAGGTGGTCGGCCTCGGCCACCACGCAGCCGTGCTCGATGTTGCACCGCGCCCCCAATTGACGAAGGCCGGCTTGGTGCATGTCCAACGGCCGGGAGCCGATCGCGTCCCCTCCAGGCAGCGCGACCTTGGCCCGTTTACAGCGGCCGACGAGCGGGCCCAAGACGCAGACCGAGGCACGGAACTGCCGCACGGCGGCAAAGTCGGCGTCATACTTGGGTTCGTCGGGCGAGGTGATCCGAACGACGTCACCGTTCAGTTCGACAGTCGCCCCGAGACCTCGGAGCACCTCGGCCATCAGCGGTACATCGAGGATGTCCGGACAATTCGTGATCGTGCTGGTGCCTTCTGCCAACAAGGTCGCGGCCATCAGCTTCAACACGCTGTTCTTTGCTCCCCCGACGGCAACTTCGCCAGATAACCGGTTCCCGCCGGTCACCACGAATCGCTCGCTCACGCGGGTTAGTCTAAACAGCGCCGCGGGCCATGTCAGTTTCCTCGGCTACGGGTCCGGTACGGTTTGACCATGGCGGTTCATCTAACCCGGATATACACGCGTACGGGCGATGACGGCACCACGGGCTTGAGCGATTTCAGTAGGGTGTCAAAGAATGACGCCCGCCTCGTGGCGTATGCCGATTGCGACGAAGTCAACGCCGCCATCGGCGTTGCCATCGCCTTGGGAAACCCCGACGAGCAAATGTCGAAGGTACTCAAGCAGATTCAGAACGACCTCTTCGACGCGGGCGCTGATCTGTCGACTCCGGTGGTCGAGAAGCCCGAACACCCGCCGCTGCGGATCACCCAAAGCTATATCGACCGGCTGGAAGCCTGGTGCGACGAGTTCAACGAATCGCTGCCCGCGCTGAATTCGTTTGTGCTGCCCGGCGGTACTCCCCTGTCCGCATTACTGCATGTGGCTCGTACGGTTGCCCGGCGCGCCGAACGATCCGCCTGGGCAGCGGTCGAGTCTCACGGCGATTCAATCACCGTGTTGCCTGCGAAATACCTGAACAGGCTGTCGGATCTGCTCTTCATCCTGTCCCGGGTCGCCAATCCGCACGGCGACGTGCTCTGGCAACCGGGCGGATGAGCGCTCGCGGCAAGACCGAACAGCGGACTCCGAAAACGGATTAGAAGCTTCGGCGTCGCGCGCGAGGCGACGGCCGGGACTCCAACCAGGACAGAAACGCCGTCAGCGCACCACGATCCAGCGCGATCTCGTAGCCACGACGACGTTCGGGGCTGGTGTCACGCAACTCCAGCACCACGATCTCGTCTGTCATGATGTCGAACTCGTCACCGCGCGGACCCCGCCGCGACACGATCTCCAGCCCGCGGCGGCTCAACCGGCGATCCGGCCACCAGCGCAGGCTCGACAACCGGTAGAACCCGGCTTCGCCACCGCGATAACGCATTACACCGTGACGCCAACCTTGACCGCCGACAGCGGGTACATCCCGCAGGATCGCCGCTGTACCGCCCACCTGCCGTAGCTTCCACAGCCGGTAGCACAGCACGATGACCACGAACAGCAGCACGCAGATGAGCGCGACCATGATGAACATGAGCGCGCTCATCGGTTGCCGCTAGTCGAGTTGACCCAGGGCGCGAAGCCTGGCTCGACCCTTTGCCGCAACTGCGGGATCGTCGGATTCGGAGTCCTGCCGCGCACGGTCACCATCGATCTCGGACTCGAGCTCGGCGGACTCCGCAAGGATGATCACGCCTTCACCGGTGACCGACATGAATCCGCCGTCGACGGCGATACGCAGATCCTCTTCGCCCTCTCGCTCGACGCGCACCATGGCGTCGTCGACGAGCTGAGCAACCAACGGGATATGGCGGGGCAGGATGCCGATCTCACCCGCAGTGGTGCGGGTAAACAGGAACGTCGCCTTACCCGACCAGATTTCCCGCTCGACGGCGACAATGTCGACGTCCAAATCCGCCATCGCTATTCGTCCTTGTCGGAATCGTCGCCCTTGCCCGCGTCACCGTTCGAGTCGGTCTGAGCCGGGGCGCCGTCACCGCCGCCGGCGTCCATCTTGGCGCCGAGGCTTTCCGCCTTCTTCTCCAGATCCTCGAGACCACCGATGAGGAAGAACGCCTGCTCCGGCAGATGGTCGAAGTCGCCCTTGGTCAGCTTGTCGAACGCCTCGATGGTCTCCTTCAGGGGAACCGTCGAGCCGGGCTGACCGGTGAACTGCTCGGCCGCCATCATGTTCTGCGACAAGAAGCGCTCGATCCGGCGGGCCCGCTGCACCAGCTGCTTGTCCTCTTCGGCCAACTCGTCGATACCGAGGATCGCGATGATGTCCTGAAGGTCCTTGTAGCGCTGCAGGATTCGGATGACCTCTTGCGCGACGCGGTAGTGCTCGTCGCCGACGACGCTCGGGTCGAGGATCGTCGAGCTGGAGGCCAGCGGGTCCACCGCCGGGAAGATGCCCTTGGAGAACACCGACCGGCTCAGCTCCGTCGTGGCGTCGAGGTGCGCGAACGTCGTCGCGGGCGCCGGGTCGGTGTAGTCGTCGGCGGGCACGTACACGGCCTGCATCGAGGTGATCGAGTGACCACGGGTCGAGGTGATGCGCTCCTGCAGCTCACCCATCTCGTCGGCCAGCGTCGGCTGGTAACCCACGGCGGAAGGCATGCGGCCCAGCAGCGTCGAAACCTCCGAACCCGCCTGGGTGAACCGGAAGATGTTGTCGATGAACAGCAGCACGTCCTGGCCCTGCTCATCGCGGAAGAACTCGGCCATCGTCAACGCGGACAACGCCACTCGCATACGCGTGCCGGGCGGCTCGTCCATCTGACCGAACACCAGCGCGGTGTCCTTGAGCACGTCGGCGTCGGCGAGCTCGACCCACAGGTCGTTGCCCTCACGGGTGCGCTCCCCCACGCCGGCGAACACCGAGGTGCCGCCGAAGTTGCGGGCGATGCGGTTGATCATCTCCTGGATCAACACGGTCTTGCCGACGCCGGCGCCGCCGAACAGTGCGATCTTGCCACCGCGGACGTACGGGGTCAGCAGGTCGACGACCTTCAGGCCCGTCTCCAGCATCTCGGTCTTGGGCTCGAGCTGGTCGAACGCCGGCGGCTTGCGGTGAATCGACCAGCGGTCGAAATCCTTGCCGTAGCCGGGCTCGTCGAGGCAGTCGCCCAGCGCGTTGAACACGTGGCCCTTGACGCCGTCGCCGACGGGCACCGAGATCGAGCTGCCGGTGTCGGTCACCTCGACACCACGCACCAGGCCGTCGGTGGGCTGCATCGAGATGCAGCGCACGAGGTTGTCGCCGAGGTGTTGGGCGACCTCGAGGGTCAGCGTCTTCGCCAGGTCCTTGTATCCGATTTCGACGTGCAGCGCGTTGAACAGTTCCGGCACGGAATCGCGCGGGAACTCAACGTCGACGACGGGGCCGGTGACACGTACGACGCGGCCCGCGGTGTCGGTGCTGGTCGCTTTTTCAGCAGTAGCAGTCATTGTCTTCTTCGCTTTCTGGGGCTACTTCTTGGCGGCGTCCGCAAGCGCGTTCGCGCCACCGACGATTTCGCTGATTTCCTGGGTGATCTGAGATTGCCGCTCGCGGTTGGCCATCAGGGTCAGATCCTTGATGAGATCGTCGGCGTTGTCGGTTGCCGACTTCATGGCGCGTCGGCGAGAAGCCGACTCCGACGCCGCCGCCTCGAGCAGCGCGGCGAAGATGCGGGTGGAGATGTAGCGCGGCAACAGGGCGCCGAAGAGCGTCTCGGCGTCCGGCTCGAAAGAGAACAACGTGTGCAGACCGGTGTCCTCTTCGCTGTACTCCACCTCCATCGGCGCGATCCGGCGTGCGATCGCCGACTGCGACAACATCGACTTGAATTCGGTGAAGACGATGTGCAGTTCGTCGACGCCGAGAACATTGTCGGCCCCGGGATCGTCGCCTTCGTCGTCCATCCCGGCTGTGAACGCGTCGACCAGCGTGCTCGCGATCTCCTGCGCGTTTTCGTAGTCGGGGCGCTCCGAAAAGCCCGTCCACGACTGTTGGATGTCCCAGTTACGGAAGCTGTAGTAGCCGAGAGCTTTTCGGCCCACCACGTACAGGACCGGTTCCTTGCCCTCCGAACGAAGAAGCGAAAACAGCTCCTCGGACCGCCGGAAGATGTTCGCGTTGTACGCGCCGGCCAGACCCCGGTCCGAGGACACCACCAACACGGCAGCCCGCCGAGGGTTCTCACGCGGGACGAGCAGCGGGTGATCCAGTGCGCTCGCACTCGCGAGTTCGGTGAGCATGTTCGTGATCTCGCGGTCGTAGGGCCGAGCCGCCTCGACTCGGGCCTGCGCCTTGGCGATGCGCGACGTCGCGATCAGCTCCTGGGCTTTGGTGATCTTCTTGATCGAGCCCGCGGAGCGGATGCGGCCGCGCAATTCGCGCAGTGTGGCAGCCATCTGTGTTCAGGCCTTACTTCTTCTTCGGTGCGGGCTTGCGAACCTTCACCGATTCCTTTTCGACGTCTTCTTCGTCCATCGCCTCGACATGCTCGTCGGGCACGACCGAGCTGCCGTCGGTGGTGGCGAAGCCCTTCTTGAAGTCGTTGACGACCTTCTCGAGCTTCTCCTCCAGCTCCTCGGAAAGCTTCTTGCTCTCCCGGATCTCCTTGAGGATGCCCTCCTGCGACCCCTTCACGTGGTCGAGGAATTCCCGCTCGAACTTCTGAACGTCTTCGACGGGAACGGAATCCAGGTGACCCCTGGTGCCGAGGAAGATCGCGACCACCTGTTCCTCGACTGGCATCGGGCTGCTCTGCGGTTGCTTGAGCAACTCGACGAGCCGGGCGCCGCGATCCAGCTGCGCCTTCGACGTCTCGTCCAGATCGGAGGCGAACGCGGCGAACGACTCGAGTTCGCGGTACTGCGACAGGTCCAGACGCAGCGAGCCGGCCACCTCTTTCATTGCCTTGATCTGCGCGGCACCACCGACGCGCGACACCGACACACCGACGTTGATCGCCGGGCGCACACCCTGGTTGAACAGGTCGGTCTCCAGGAAGCACTGACCGTCGGTGATCGAGATGACGTTGGTCGGGATGTACGCCGAGATGTCGTTGGCCTTGGTCTCGATGATCGGCAGACCGGTCAGCGAGCCGCCGCCGAGCTCGTCGGAGAGCTTCGCGCAGCGCTCCAGCAGGCGCGAGTGCAGGTAGAACACGTCGCCCGGGTATGCCTCACGGCCCGGCGGGCGGCGCAGCAACAGCGAGATCGCGCGGTACGCCTCGGCCTGCTTGGTCAGGTCGTCGAACACGATCAGCACGTGCTTGCCGTCATACATCCAGTGCTGAGCGATGGACGAACCCGTGTACGGCGCAAGCCATTTGAAGCCGGCCGAGTCGGATGCCGGCGCGGCGACGATGGTCGTGTACTCCATCGCGCCGCCCTCTTCGAGGGTCTGCCGCACGCTGGCGATCGTGGTGCCCTTCTGGCCGATCGCCACGTACACGCAGCGGACCTGCTGATCGGGATCGCCGGTCTCCCAGTTCTGCCGCTGGTTGAGGATGGTGTCCACGCACACCGCGGTCTTCCCGGTTTTGCGGTCGCCGATGATCAGCTGGCGCTGTCCACGACCGATCGGGGTCTGCGAGTCGATGGCCTTGATACCCGTCTGCAGCGGCTCGCTCACGCCCTGGCGCTGCACCACCGACGGCGCCTGAAGCTCGAGGGCGCGACGTTCGGTCGTCTCGATCTCGCCGCGGCCGTCGATCGGCTGGCCCAGCGGATTGACCACGCGACCGAGGAAGCCGTCACCCACCGGCACCGAGAGCACCTCGCCGGTGCGCTTCACCTGCTGGCCTTCTTCGATCTTCTCGAAGTCACCGAGGATGACGGCGCCGATGCTGTGCTCGTCGAGGTTCAGCGCCACGCCCAGTACGCCACCGGGGAACTCCAGCAGCTCCTGGGTCATCACCGACGGGAGACCCTCGACGTGAGCGATGCCGTCGCCTGCGTCGATGACGGTGCCGATCTCTTCGCGCTCGGTGTCCGCCTCAAAGCCGGAGACATACTCCTCGATCGCGCCCTGGATCTCATCCGCCGAGATCGTCAACTCTGCCATGTTGTTCTGTCTTCCTACTTCGTGTGGGTCTCGTGTGGTGGGGGTCAGTCGGGTAAGCGGGTCTCGGCCGCCGCCAGCTTCGACGCCAGCGAACCGTCGATCACCTCGTCGCCGACGGCGATCGTCAAGCCGCCGAGCAGTTCGGGGTTCACGTCAAGCTGGATCGACACCGGACGACCGTAGATACGGGCGAGGAGTTCGGTGAGCCGCCGGCTTTGGGCGTCGCTGAGCTCGGCGGCCGCGCGAACCTGCGCGACGACTTCACCGCGTCGCGAGACGGCAAGATTTGCGAGTTCGCGAACGGCCTCGTCGGCGCGCTCCCCGTGCAGTAGATCGAGCGTCTGACGCAGCAGGTCGGCGGTGTTCTTGCTGGCCCGGCGTCCAAGTACGTTGTTCAGCAATCCAATTCGGCCCTCGAGCGGGGCGGTGTACTCGCCCAGCAGCGAGATCAGGCGGGGCTCGGAATCGAGGATGCGGCTGAACCGGAACAGCTGGTCTTCGACGTCCTCGATCTGTCCCTCTCCCTCGGCCCGCACCAGAAGGGCCAGCCGGGCCAGGTGCTGGATGCTGTGAATCAGATCCGACGTGGCCGACCAGCGCTGCGACACAGCGGTTTTGATGAGGTCGAGCGCGGGGTCCGAGACCTTCCCCGAGAGCAGCCGCTCGACGAGCCGAACCTTGGGCTCATCAGCGCTCGAGGGATCGGCCAGATGCCGGGAGAGCACGGGCTCGCGGCGCAACAGTTTCGACGTCGACGCCAGATCGTCGGCCACCCGCGTCAGTGCGTCCGCATCCAAACCGTTGGCCGCCCCGTCGAACCGCTCGACCAGCTGACCAAGAGAGTCGCGGCTGGCGGCCCGAAGCTTCGCCGTGACGACGTCGGTGAACGTCGTCGTCGACGGGGCCATCTCGTCGAGCTCGGCCAGGAAGCGGTCGACCGTCGCGGCCTGTTCGGCACCATCGGACACGAAGTCGCGCACGATATCGCCGGCCCGCTGCACCGATTCGGCGCCCAGGCTTTGCCGCAGCTCGCGGACGAGCTGCTGACGCAGGAGCTGGACTTGTTGCGCCCCTAGCGTTTTGATGCGTTCCAGCTCGACGTCGGCCTGTGCGCGCAGCTGCTCGGCGATGATTTCGGCATCCTTGCGGGCCTCTTCGATCACCTCCGCAGCCTCGGCCTTGGCCTGTTCCAGGGCCTTTGCGTGCTCGGTATCGGCGTCGGCCACCTTCTTCTCGGCCTCGGCGTGCTCGGCCAGTTGGTTACGGACCGTCTCCTGCTGCGTCCTCATCATGTTGCGCACCGGCGGCACAACGTATCTGACGACCACGAACACAATGATGGCGAAGCCGATGAACTGCCCGATGAAGGTCGACATTCGTCAGCGCTCCCGTCCTGTCGCGACCGGCACCGTGCGCGTCGCCACGTCGACGCCGAGCACCCGACTCGCGAGGTTGGCAGCCAACGTCTCCACCGACGACTGAAGATCGGCCGTCAGAGCCCGCGACTGCTGTGTGAGCTGCTCGTTCGCCTGTTGCAGAAGTGTCGACACCTCAGCGTTGGCGCGAGCCCGCGCGTCGTCGACGATCTTGCGACCCTCAGCACGGGCTTCCTCACGGACCGTCGTCGCCTCGCGGCGGGCATCCGCCATCACGTTGCGATAGTCGGCGTCCGCGGCAGCCCGCAACTGGGCTGCCCGTTTGTTGTCCTCGGCCGTCTTGTACACCATCGCTTCGCGCTCGTGCAGGACCCGGGAAATCGGGGGCACGACCCACTTGGCGATCACTCCGAGCACGATCAAAAAGATCAGCAGCACGAAGATGAAGGTGCCGTTGGGGATGAGGAAGTTGCTTTGACCGCCTCCCTCAGCCGCCAACAGAACGACGTTCGAGTCAACCATGACCGGCTTTAACCCCCGACCGGCGTGGCGAACACGAACAGCGCCATGAACGCCAGGTTGATGAAGTACATGGCCTCCACCAGACCCACCGTGATGAAGAACGGGACGAACAGACGACCCTGAGCTTCCGGCTGGCGGGCTACGCCGTTGACCAGAGCGCTACCGACGACACCGTCGCCGATCGCGGCACCGATGGCGCCGCCGCCCAGAAGAAGTCCACCGCCGATGAGCGCTCCGGCAGCGATAGTGGGATCCATTCCTTATCCTCCTTGATATCTGGTAGCAGTCCTACCAGGTGGTTTTGTCGAGCATTTCCGCGTGGTCAGTGATGTTCGTCCTCAAGTTCCATCGACTGGCCGAAGTACAAGATCGTCAGCAGTGCGAAGATGAACGCCTGGATGGCGCCGATGAACAATTCGAACATTTTCCACAGGGCGTTCGGCGCCCACAGGATGTAGGCCGGGAACAACGCGATGATCGTGACCATGATGCCGCCGGCGAAGACGTTGCCGAAAAGTCGGAGGGACAACGAGACTGGCTTGGCGAGCTCCTCCACGAGGTTGATCGGGGCGAGGAACGCCACGTGTCCCTTGAGCAGTCGCACCGGGTGGCCGATCGGACCCCGGCGCCAGAACCCGGCGGCGTGGTAGCAGAAGAACACGAACAGGCCGAGCGCCACAACGAAGTTGATGTCGGAGGCGGCGGGTTTGAGCAGTTCGTGGATACCGGTCTCATCGCTGTACTGCCACGGGAAGACCGACAGCCAGTTCGCGATCAGGATGTAGACGAACAGCGTCACAGCCAGAGGCAGCACGAACGGCGCGATCTTCATACCGATCGCGGACTCGACCTGGTTACGCACCTGCACGGTGATGGCTTCCCAGAAGAGCTGCACTCCGCTGGGCACACCCGTCGATGTCACCTTCGCGCGCAGGTAGAACGCCAGCGCCAGCACGATCACAGCGGCGATCGACGCGGAGAGCAACGTATCGGTGTTGACAGTCAGCCCAAACCAATTGGCCTCGGTATGCGTGCCGACGTGAATTCCGGAGTCGGCGGCGAGGATGGTTTCGGTCATTACTGGGCGGCCTCCCCTTGGGGTCCAACGGTGTCAGTCGGGCTGCCTGCGCGCAGCTTCCGCGCGACGGGCACTGCAGTTGAGAACACGAGCAGCATCTGGAACAACGCCATTCCGAAGACCACGCCCAGTCCCTCGGGACGGAACACGAATGCGATCACCAGTCCGATCACCGTCAGGACCATCAAGCGGATCGCGGAATTCACGGCCATCTTGCTCTTCAGTGGATGAGCGTGGGCGGTGATCCGCAGGGCGGATCGTCGTACCAGGATTGCGTTGAACAGGCCGAGGCCCAGGCCGATGCCGAAGAAGATTCCGACCATCGGGTGGCCCAGCAGGGCGGTCGCCACCGTGGCGAGCACCGTCAGCACGAGGCAGATCACCGAGAGCCGCAACGGGCGGAACGCAACGGATGGCAACACCAATGGCGCATCTTGCGCTGGCGTCGTCACAACTTCACCTCAATTCGCGGTTCCCGCTGGCTGCCCCGATGATTTGCGTGCGTGGCGCCCTGAGCGTATCGGAGGGCGTTTGGCTCGCTGGAATCACCCACGGGGCAGCTCCCTTTGTCGGTCGTGGTTCCGTTCCAATCGGTGGTGTACCGATGGTCCGGGGGCCGGCAACCCGCGAGGTTTTTTCGGGTTCTGAATGCACCCTAACACATGGTGGGAGGCATAAAAGGGGGTCTACTACTTTTCGTCGTACATCGGCTGGAATTGGCCGTTTCGCCGACGGAGAAGAGGGATCAAAGTGACGACGACGGCGACCAGAATCGCGGCCAGCATGACGGCTCCGCTGTAACGCGGATCGAAGAAGATGGTGCTGGCCGCGCCGAAGCAGACGATGCTCACCCATAGATAGATCACCAGGACCACGCGCCGATGCGAATGGCCGATCTGGAGCAACCGGTGATGCAGGTGCATCTTGTCCGGTGTCGTGAAGTGCACGCCGGCGCGGGTACGCCGGATGATCGCCAGCAGGGTGTCGAGGGCGGGCACGAACATGACCGCGACCACGAGCAGGAACGGCGACAGCAGCGCGAAGACGTCACGCACCCCGTAGGCGGTCTGCGAGATGGGACCGGCGGCCGTGGTTGCCGCCGCCGCGAGCATCAGGCCGATCAGCATCGACCCGGAGTCACCCATGAAGATCTTGGCGGGGTGGAAGTTGTGCGGCAGAAATCCGAGGCACACTCCGGCCAGCACCACGGAGATCACCGCGGGCGGATAGAACAGGACGTCGCCGCCGTGGTCGCGCAGCAGCCCCACCGAGAAGATGCAGATCGCGGATGCGGTGATCAGCCCGAGGCCGGCCGCGAGCCCGTCGAGACCGTCGATGAAATTCATCGCATTGACGATCGAGACCGTCAGCGCCAGCGTCAGCAGAATCGACGACACCTGATCCAGGACGATGGTGCCGACGCCGCCGATCGGGATGTAGAGCACGCTCCACGCCACCCCCATCGTGACGAGCACACTGGCCGCGGTGATCTGGCCGGCGAACTTGGTCAGGGAGTCCAAGCCCCAGCGGTCGTCGATCAGGCCGACGACCATGATCAGGCCACCGGCGACGACGACCGCGGGCATGCCCGTCGAGTAGACGAACCCCCGCGTCAGCGCCGGCAGTTGGGAGGCCAGCAGGACCGCGAACGCGACGCCGATGTACATCGCAAGCCCACCCATTCGCGGGATCGGTTGCGCGTGCACATCTCGGTCGCGCGGGATCGCGACGGCCCCGAAGCGACGCGCCAGGACCCTCACCCATCCGGTCGCGAAGTAGGTGATGATTGCCGCCGTCAGTCCGACCAGCGCGAGCTCCCGGATCGGTACGCCCGCACCGCGATCGTTGAGTGCCAGCAGCGTGTCGGTGGCATAGACCACCGATGAACCGTACTGCACGAAAGCCAATCTCAGTCCGTCAAAGTCGTCGGCTCGACACCCAGCACCGTCGCGATCGCCTCGACATCGACCGGGCCTTCGCGTAACACGCGCGGATGCGCGCCGGTGAGGTCGACGATCGTCGACGCCGCCTGCCGCTCGGATGGCCCGGCTTCCAGATACACCTCGACCTGCTCGCCCAGTTGTTCGCGCGCCGCTTCCGCGGTGACGGCCGGGGGGCGTCCGGAGACGTTGGCACTCGAGACCGCCATCGGTCCGACCGCGCGTAGCAGTTCGATGGCCACCGGATGCAACGGCATACGCAGCATCACGGTTCCGTGTGCGTCGCCGAGGTCCCAATGCAGCGACGGCGCCTGGCGCACCACCAAGCTCAGTGCCCCCGGCCAGAAGGCGCGGATGAGCTCGCGTGCGCTGGCGGGCACGTTGTAGACCAGGCCTTCGATCGTGTGCCATGAGCCGACGAGGACGGGCACCGGCATGTCGCGGCCGCGCCCTTTGGCGGCGAGCAGGGCGGCGACGGCTTCTCCGTCGAATGCGTCGGCGCCGACGCCGTACACGGTGTCCGTCGGCAACACGACCAGGCGGCCGCCCTTGAGCGCGCTGATCGCCGACGCGATTCCGGTGTCACGCTGGTCGGCGTCGGAGCAGTCGAACAACTGACTCATGCCGCGGATCCTCCTTCGGAAGTCCTTCGTGCGGTCACGAACCGCGGCCGCCCGGCGAGATCGCGCCGCGCGGTGATGTCATCGAAACGCGGTGATCGGCGGAAACATTCGACGGTGCTTTCCGAGGTCGTGTCGTCGTGTTCGACGGCCACGAGCCCGCCGGTGCGCAGCCACCGACCCGCGAGACCGGAGATCGCCTCGATCACCCGCATCCCGTCGGGTCCCCCGAACAATGCGTGGGCCGGATCGTGTTCGGCCACTTCGGGTTCGAGCTGCGCACCGTCGGGAATGTAGGGCGGGTTCGCGACGACGAGGTCGACCGCACGGTCGAGTTCGGGCAGCAGTGCGGGTTCGGTCACGTCGGCGCAGACGATCTCGACGGCCGTGCCGGCCAAATTGCGTCGCGCGTATTCGAGCGCCGCGTCGGAGTCCTCGACGGCGATGATGCGCGCGTCGGGCCGGCCCTTCCACAGCGCGAGTGACAGCGCACCGCTGCCTGTGCACAGGTCGACGATCACCGGGGCGTCGGGCAACCGTTGTGCCAGAGCCCATTCCAGCAGGGCTTCGGTCTCAGGACGCGGGATGAACACGCCGGGGCCGACGTGCACGTCGACCGGTCCGAACGCGGCGGTGCCGACCAGGTGCTGCAGCGGGATGCGTTGGGCGCGCCGCGCGATGAGGCTGTCGTATCGTTCGGCGAACTCCGGGCCGGCCTCGGTGAACCGCAGACGGCCCCGGTCCACCCCCAACACGTGCGCGGCCAGCAGTTCGGCGTCGACGCGCGGTGCGGCGACACCCGCTTCGGCCAGCGCCGTCGCAGCGGCGTCGATGGTCTGGCTCAGCGTGGTGGGTGCCGGCGCCGGGCTGGGCCGGATCATGTGGCCTGCAGTCTCGCTTGCTTGTCGGCGGCGGCCAGCGCGTCGAACAGGTCGTCGAGCTCGCCGTCGAGCACCTGGTCGAGGTTGTGCGCCTTGAAGTTGATCCGGTGGTCGGCGATCCGGTTCTCCGGGAAGTTGTAGGTGCGGATGCGTTCGCTGCGGTCGACCGTACGAATCTGGCTGGCGCGGTCGGCCGAAGCGTCTGCCTGCGCCTGCTCCTCGGCCACCGCCTGCAAGCGCGCCGCGAGCACCTGCATCGCACGGGCCTTGTTCTGCAGCTGCGACCGCTCGTTCTGACAGGTGACGACGATGCCCGTGGGCAGGTGGGTGATGCGCACGGCGGAGTCGGTGGTGTTGACGCCCTGGCCGCCCTTGCCCGACGACCGATAGACGTCGACGCGCAGATCCGATTCGTCGATCTGCACCTCTTCGACCTCTTCGGGCTCGGGATAAACGAGCACGCCGGCCGCGGAGGTGTGCACGCGGCCCTGGGACTCGGTGACGGGGACCCGCTGGACGCGATGCACGCCGCCTTCGAATTTCAGCCGCGACCACACGCCGTCGGCGGAGTCGCCCTTGCTGCGGATGGACAGTGTGGCGTCCTTATAGCCGCCGAGATCGGAGAAGGTCTCGTCGAGCACGGTGACGGTCCAACCGTGGCGCTCGGCGTAACGGATGTACATGCGGGCGAGGTCGGCGGCGAACAGCGCGGATTCCTCGCCGCCCTCCCCCGACTTGACCTCCAGGACGATGTCGTCGGCGTCGTGCGGGTCGCGGGGCGCCAGCAGGTCGGTCAGCTGGGTGTCGAGTTGCTCGACGGTGGCCACCAGCTCGTCGACCTCGGCCGCGAACGACGGGTCGTCGGCCGCCAGCTCCCGTGCGGCCTCCAGGTCGCCGCGGGCGGCCTCGAGCTTGCGGTACGTCGCGACGATGGGCGACACCTGCGCGAACCGCCTGCCCACCTTGCGGGCGCGAGCGGCGTCGGCATGCAGGTCCGGATCGCTGAGTTGGCGTTCGAGGTCGGCATGCTCGGCCAGCAGCGTGTCGATCGCGCCTCCGGGCTGAGCCGGGGTTTCCGCGCGAGCCATGTCGACCTCCTCTCCGTAGCTACTCGCGAACGCAAACCGGCGCCCGGCCTGGCCGCTGATGCGGCAGAACGGGCGCCGGAACGGAAGCTACTTGTCGGCAGCCTTGTCCTTGCGCTTGCCGTAGCGCTTCTCGAAGCGCGCCACCCGGCCGCCGCTGTCGAGGATCTTCTGCTTGCCGGTGTAGAAGGGGTGGCATTGCGAGCAGACCTCGACGTGGATCTGTCCGCTCTGCTTGGTGCTCCGGGTGGTGAACGTGTTGCCACAACCGCAGTGCACGGTGGTCTCTACGTAATCGGGGTGAATACCCGTTTTCATGGTTTCCTCTTCGATCGTGCCCCGGGTCGCCCCTCCGTGCTGGAGGTGACGGGCGTGAACCGGAACTTCAGGGTCGGCGGTCCATTATGCCAGCTAGGGCCGCCAAGTGCCTAAACGCGTGCGCACCGGGCGGTATTCCGCTGCCGCCTCGACCGTCGCGCTATTCCACCTCTGGGGCCGAACGTGGGTTACCCGCACGCGGCGCGGCGGTTTGGCGTGACATAACCCCACACTCGCGGCTAGGCGGCTACGCGGCTAGACGGCTAGACGGCTAGACGGCTAGACGGCTCGCGGCTAGACAGGCTGGAACCTGCTGCCGTCGCGCCGCCACAGCGTCCTGCCGTCGGGTGCGACACCTCGCGCGACCAGCTCACGCTTGAGGATCTTGTTGGTCGCGGTGCTCGGCAGCTCGTCGGCGACCCACACGTAGCGCGGCCAGGCCTTCGGCGAGAGGTCTCGCTGAGCCGCCAGGAACTGCTCGAACGTCTGCGGATCGAGTTCGGCGTCGTCCTGCAGCACCAGGGCGGCCATCACCTGGTCGCCGACGAGCTCGTCGGGCACCGGATAGACCGCGACGCGGTTGATGGCCGGCAGCCGCAGCAGGATCCGCTCGATGGGCGCGGTCGCGAGGTTCTCGCCGTCGACCCGCATCCAGTCGGCGGTGCGTCCGGCCAGGTAGATGTAGCCGTCGGCGTCGCGGTACGCCAGATCGCCCGACCAGTACATGCCGTGGCGCATCCGCTCGTCGGTGGCGTCCGGGTCGTTGTAGTAGCCGCGGAACAGGCCACTGCCGTCGGTGTTGACGAGTTCGCCGATCGCCACGTCGGCGTTGGTCAACGCGCCGTTCTCGTCGAACTCCGCCACCGGGCACTCGGTGACCGTGTCGCTGTTGTAGATCGCCACGCCTGGAAAGCCTTGTCCGATCGAACCTTTCGGCGTGTCGGGGGTGCGGGTGATGATCACGGCGTTCTCAGTCGAACCGAAGCCGTCGTCGACGGTGACGTCGAAACGCCGGCTGAACTGCTCGATGTCGCGGTCGGTGGCCTCGTTGCCGAATGCGACGCGCAGCGGGTTGTCGCGATCGTCGGGCTGCTCGGGAGTGGCCAGAACGTAGGCCAGCGGTTTGCCCACATAGTTCATGTAGGTCACGCCGTGGCGTCGGATGTCGGCCAGGAACCTGGACGCCGAGAACTTGGCGGGCACCATCGCGGCCCCGGCGACGAGCGCGGGCGCCCAGCCGCCCACCACGGCGTTCGAATGGAACATCGGCATCGAGAGATAGCAGACGTCGTTCTCGGTGAGTTCGAACTTCTCGGCCAGGGCGTTGCCGGCGAACAGCACCATGAGGTTGGCAACCTGGACGGCTTTGGGGTCACCGCTGGTGCCCGAGGTGAAGATCATCATGAACGTGTCGTCGACGGCGGCTTCGCGGTCCGGAGTGAACGTCGTCGCGGTGGCCAGGAAGTCCGTCCAGGCGGTGCTCGACGTGTCCAGCACCGTGACGCCCGGCAGGTCCAGGCCGTCGAGCAGCGGACGGTGTTCGGCGTCGGTGATCAGGAACTGGCAGTGCACCTTGGTGACGTCGCGTGCCAGGGCCTCACCGCGGCGCGTGGTGTTGATACCGCACACCACATAGCCCCCGAGGCCGGCCGCCGCGAGCGCGATCAGCATGTCGGGGGTGTTGCCGAGCAGGACCCCGACGTGCAGGGGACGGTCCGGGTCGGCGGCGCCGATGAGCGCAGCGGCCTGAGCCTTGGCCTCCGCGACGTATTGGCGGTAGGTCCAGGTGCGGTCCTCGTGCCGGATGGCGACGGTGTCGCGGTCGGCGCGCTCGTTGAGCAGCTGCTGGAGCGTGTCCGCCATGGCTCACCTTCCGACAGTGAACAGATTCGCGATTCTGTCTACCATGACACAATGCTCCGATCGGCCCACTCGAGGGCGAGGTTAACGGAGGAGCCCACCTGGTGACGAGCGGCGCCGCCACCAAAACCGTCCGCGATCGACTGATCGACGCGGCCGAGGTCTGCCTGCGCGCCAAGGGAATCCGCTCGACCACGGTGTCCGAAGTCGCCGAGGTGGCCGGCGTCTCCCGCGGCTGGCTGTACCGTCACTTCCCCGACAAGGTCTCGCTGCTCGGTGCGGCGATCGTGCGGCTCAACGAGGCCTACTGGTCCGAGGCGCACGAGATGCTCGAGCGCGTCGAGGGCCTCGACCGGCAACTCGCCGCCGGGGTCCTGCACGGACGAACGGCCTATGACGACCCCGGCACGTTGTTGATGAAACTGCGCATCGACGAGCCCGAGGAGTTCGCCGCCTGCGCGGGCGCCGGTGTGCAGGGGCTGGTGCCCGACCTGGCCGACTTCTGGTCGCGCTACCTGATCTCCGCGCGCGAGTCGGACGAGATCCACCCCGACACGGATATCGCTGAGGCATCGGAATGGCTTGCCCGCGTGCTGATTTCGTTTGCCACCGTCCCCGGCAAGACGCTCGACCCCAGCGACGGAGACGCGGTGCTGCGGCACCTGCGCCGCTATGTCATGCCGGGCCTGCGAGCCGGTCCCGGCGCCTGATTCGTCTACGCGACGTCGATGGTGATCGCGGGCCGGCCGACAAGCGTCATGAGGATGTCACGGATCGGCGCCTCGACTCGTCGGCCCTCGCCGGCCTGGAATTCGGCGTCCGTCGCGGCGAGTTGCACGCCACGAAAGCGTTGCTGCGCCTTGAACGGAAAGCCCATCGTCCACACCCGTTCGGCCGCCGCGACCGCCGCGTCGACGGGCATGGGACGGTCGATCCCGAGTGGCACCGCGATGTCCTGGGTGTGCACCAGTACATCCATCAACGGGTCCAGTTCGGAGGTTCCCGGCGGATGCTTACGTGATCCCCGCATGGCGCGCAGCGCCGCTGTCAGCTCGGCAGGAGTTCGCTTGTCCTGCAACGCTACTCGATAGATCATCGCGTTGAACCGGAAGCCGGATCGCAGCAGTTCGAACAGCAACCTCGGCTTGCCGGATGCGGAGTGCGTGATGTGCGCGGCCACGTGGCGAACGGTCCACCCCTCGCACAGGGTCGGTGTCGACCACTGTGCGGGCTCGAGACCATCGAGCATGTCGGCAAGGCTCGCACGCTGCTCATCGATATGCCGCCAAACGGTGTCGGAATCCACGGCCACCCCTCCGGTTAGTCAGGTGTCCTGACGAATATAGTCAGGTATCCGTACTAAGGTCAATGGGGTGAGCGACTGGGTGAGCACGGCGACGTTGATGTTCATCGGCCATCGCGCCGCCGAGGCGCGCGTCATGGAGGCATTGGCCGCTGCCGGTGCCGACGACATCACCCTTGCGCAGTCGAGGCTCATGCAGCGCCTCGATCTGCGGCAGGTGAATTCGAACGGGATGCGGCTCACCGATCTGGCCGAGCAGGCACGCGTCACCAAGCAGACTGCCGGCGCACTGATCGACCAACTGGAACGGTCCGGCTATGTCGTGCGCACGGCGGACCCCACGGATGCGCGCGCCCGGCTGGTCACATTGAGCGACAAGGGCATGGCGGTGTGCCGGACCGCGGGCGCCGAGATCGCCAAGCTCGAAGACGAGTGGCGACGTTTCCTCGGCGACCGCCGGTTTCAACAGCTTCGCGACGCGCTGACGGCGCTGCGCGAGATCACCGACCCCTATCGATGAGTGGTTCCGGCTAGTCGGCGTCCATCGAGCCCGGAGCGGTCTTGGAGACCTGCACCAGGAACTCGTAGTTGTTCTTGGTCTTGCGCAGCTGGCTCATCAACAGGTCGATGGCCTGGTGCGGATCCAACCCGGACAACACCCGACGCAGCTTGTGCACGATCGCGAACTCGTCGGGCGACAGCAGCAGCTCATCCTTGCGGGTGCCGGACGGGTTGACGTCGACGGCCGGGAAGACGCGCCGCTCGGCGATCTTGCGATCGAGCTTGAGCTCGGCGTTACCGGTGCCCTTGAACTCCTCGAAGATCACCGTGTCACCGGTCGACCCGGTCTCCACCATCGCGGTGGCGACGATGGTCAGCGAGCCGCCCTCTTCGATGTTTCGGGCCGCGCCGAGGAACCGCTTCGGGGGATACAGCGCGGTCGAGTCGACACCACCGGACAGGATGCGACCCGAGGCCGGCGACGCGTTGTTGTACGCGCGGCCGAGGCGGGTGATCGAGTCCAGTAGTACGACGACGTCCTTGCCCTGCTCGACGAGCCGCTTGGCCCGCTCGATCGCCAGCTCCGCGGCCTGGGTGTGATCGGACGGCGGCCGGTCGAACGTCGAGGCGATGACCTCGCCCTTGACCGAGCGCTGCATGTCGGTCACCTCTTCCGGACGCTCGTCGACGAGCACCACCATCAGGTGGCATTCCGGATTGTTGGTGGTGATCGCGTTGGCGATGTCCTGGAGGATCGTGGTCTTACCGGCCTTGGGCGGCGACACGATCAGCGCGCGCTGACCCTTGCCGATCGGCATGATCAGGTCGATGACGCGGGTGGTCAGCTTCTCGGTGTTGGTCTCCAGGCGCAGCCGCTCATTCGGGTAGAGCGGCGTGAGCTTGTTGAACTCCGGCCGCTTCTTGGCCTCCTCCACCGGCTTGCCGTTGACGGTGTCCAGGCGCACCAGCGGATTGAACTTCTGCCGCGGGTTCTTGTCGCCGCCTTCTCCGTCTCGGGGCACCCGCACGGCACCGGTCACGGCGTCACCGCGACGCAAGCCGTTCTTGCGCACCATGTTCATCGAGACGTACACGTCGTTCGGGCCGGCCAGATAACCGGAGGTGCGGACAAACGCGTAGTTGTCGAGAACGTCGAGGATGCCGGCGACGGGCTGAACGACGTCGTCCTCACGCAGTTCGGTATCGCGGTCACCGCCGCCGCCGTCACCGCCGCCGCGCTCACGGCGCCTGCGGTCCCGGAACCGGCGACCGCGACGACCGCCACGGCCCTCGCCGTCGTCGTCGTTGTTGCCGCCGCCGCGGTTCTGGCCACCCTGCTGGTCGCCGCCCTGCTGCTGATCACCGTCGGACTTGGTATCCGACTTGTTGGACTGCTCGCCCTTGTTGGACTGGTCGCTCTGGCGATCGCCGGTCTTGGCGTCGGAAGGGGCGTTGTCCGGCTGGTCGCCCGAAGCGTCGGGTGCGCCGGTTCCTCGCGACGCGCCACGACGCTCACGGCGACGGGGCTGTTGCTCGGCGTCGGTGTTGGAACCGCTGTCGTCGCCACTCTGGGCGCCCGACTCGGCGTTCGGAGCATCTTTGGCGGGTTCGGCGGTCTTGGCCTCGCTGGTCGGAGCCTCACCACCGGCGGATGTCTTTCCGCGGCCGTTCGAGTCGCCGCGCCGCTCACGGATGGCGGCGACCAGTTCGCCCTTGCGCATACCGGATGCGCCCTCGACGCCGATTTCCTTGGCCAAGGCACGCAGTTCGGGCAACACCATGGTCGACAGCGAGCCGCCGCGGTTGCCGGAAGCGACCTCGGCGGTCGGTGCAGTTTCCGCGGTCGGCGTCGCGTTCGGCGCGTCGGCCGCCGTAGAAGTTGAGGTGTCTGAACTCACGGCGTTTGGCAGCTCACTGGTTTCGCTGCTGCCCCCAGCCGTGATCAGGTCCGTTTCAGTCACGGATTTCCTTTCTTTCCCTCGCAGATCGAGTCGTGCGGGGGTTCGGTGCGATCAGTCAATCCACTGAACGCATGGGCTCCACCATTGCCCCTGCAACGGTGATGGGCGGGCCTCGCCGGTATTCGACGAACCGTCAATCCGCGCGCAAATCACGGGGAAAATGGGTGGTGTCCTAGTGTCGGCGCAGGTAGAGACGCTGCGATTGCCTGACGACAGCGAGAATATCCCGCATCGGGACGGGAAGCAAGAAAGACATGGGTGTCGTGTTGCTCCTGTGATTCCTGTTTTGGCCGCGGTCAGCGTCGTACTGGCGCGCCCGACGTCCACTTGGCGCCGTCACCGATGGTCATGGCTTTGACGGTGAACCCGTTCGCGGTGCCGTACTCCACAGCTTGTGTGGGCAACTCCGCTGACGTGCACAGTGCAAGCACCGAAGGACCCGCTCCCGAGAGCACCGCTGCTATTCCGCAACGCCGCAGGACCTTCAGGTATTCCGCGGAAGCAGGCATCGCCGAGGCCCGTTGCGGCTGATGCAGGACATCCTCGGTGGCCGACACCAACAGGTCGGGCCGTTCCGTCAATGCGACCACCATCAGCGCGGCCCTGCTCACGTTGAAACGCGCGTCGGCGTGGCTGACCTTCTCCGGCAGGAGCACGCGCGTCTCGGCGGTCGACGATCGCTCGTCCGGTATCGCGACAAACAGGCGGATGTCGGGGTGTACCCGGATCGGCGCCGCCTCGAATCGAGTCCCCGACTGCTGTTCTTCGGTCCAGGACACCACACCGCCACCCAGCACGGCCGCCGAGGCGTTATCGGGGTGCCCTTCGAACTCCGAGGACAACTGGATGAGGACGTGTTCCGAGAGGATCTCCGAAGAAGTCTGCGCCGCAAGGCCGTTGACCACCGAGAGTCCGCTGACCACCGCTGCTGCCGACGACCCGAGGCCGCGCGAGTGTGGAATGTCGTTGCGGCAGCGCACCGTCATCCCGGGAACGCTGATGTTCAGCGCCTGGAGCCCTCGCCGGATGGCCTGCACCACGAGATGGGTGTCATCCAGCGGCACCTGGCCGGCGCCCTCACCTTCGACCTCGACGGTCAGGCCGGAATCCGTTGTCTCGACGACGATCTCGTCGTAGAGGCTCAGCGCGATGCCCAGACTGTCGAAACCCGGGCCGAGGTTCGCGCTGGACGCCGCCACCACGGAGGTGGCCCTCAGTCCCGGCGGCAGTACGTGAGTCACCGGCTATCCCAGCCCCAGCTGCTCGACGACGGCCACCGGATCGACGGGTACCGCGATGACCGACGGCATGCCCTTCAACGCGGTGTCCGGGTCCTTGAGTCCATTGCCCGTCACCGTGCACACGACCGTCGAACCCTTGGCCACCCAACCGTCTTCGACCGATTTGAGCAGACCGGCGATGCTGGCCGCCGATGCGGGCTCGACGAACACGCCCTCGCTGCTGGCCACCAGGTGGTAGGCCTCGAGGATCTCGTCGTCGGTGGCGGCCAGGAATCGACCGTCGGACTGCTGCGCGGCCTCGACGGCGGTGGTCCACGACGCGGGCGAGCCGATTCGGATGGCCGTCGCGATGGTCTCCGGATTCTTGACCGGTTCCCCGTGCACCAGCGGCGCGGCACCGGCGGCCTGCGTGCCGAGCATGCGGGGAAGACGATCCGAGACGCCGTCGCGGTGGTACTCGGTGTAGCCCTTCCAATAGGCGGTGATGTTGCCGGCGTTGCCGACCGGCAACGAATGCACATCGGGTGCGACGCCCAGTGCGTCGACGATCTCGAAGGCTGCGGTCTTCTGCCCTTCGATCCGGTACGGGTTGACGGAGTTGACGAGCGATATGGTCGGAAAGTCGGCGGTCAGCTTGCGCGCGAGTTCCAGGCAGTCGTCGAAGTTGCCGTCGACCTGGATGATCTTCGCGCCGTGCATGACGGCCTGGGCCAGCTTGCCCATCGCGATCTTGCCCTGTGGCACCAGCACTGCACAGGTGATGCCCGCCCTGGCCGCATAGGCCGCTGCCGATGCTGACGTGTTCCCGGTCGATGCGCACAGCACCGCCTGCTGGCCGCGCGCCACGGCCTCGGTCACCGCCATGGTCATGCCGCGGTCCTTGAACGAGCCGGTCGGGTTGAGCCCCTCGACCTTGAGATGCACTGTGCAGCCGGTGAGTTCGGACAGCCGCTGCGCGGGTAGCAGCGGAGTACCACCCTCACGCAAGGTGATCGGCGTCCAGCTGTCGTCGACCGGCAACCGGTCGCGGTACGCGGCGATCAGCCCGGGCCACGGCTGGTGAACGGTCCGCGCTGAGGTGCTCATTCGGTGGTTCCTTCCATGCGCAGCACGCTGTTGATGCTCTGCACGACATCGAGGTCGGCCAGTGCGGCCACCGTCTCCGACAGTGCCGCGTCCGTGGCCTGATGGGTCACCACCACGATGCGCGCACCGCACCGCTGACCCTCCTCGTCGACCATGCCCTCCTGGCGCACCTCGGCGATGCTGACGTCACGTTTACCGAATTCCGCTGCCACTGCGGACAACACGCCGGCTCGATCGGCGACGTTCATGTTCACGTAGTAGCGAGTCGGGATAAAGCCGATCGGCGCGATCGGCAACTTGGCGTACCTCGACTCGCGCGGGCCCCGGCCACCCTGCACGCGGTTGCGAGCCGCCATCACGAGGTCACCCATCACCGCGGAGGCCGTGGGCGCACCGCCCGCGCCCTGCCCGTAGAACATCAGGCGGCCCGCGGCTTCGGCCTCGACCACCACCGCGTTGAACGCTCCGTTGACCGCGGCCAGCGGATGGTCCAACGGCACCAGGGCTGGGTACACGCGCGCCGAAACCCGCTCCTGCCCCTCGTCACCGATGAGCCGCTCGCAGATCGCCAGGAGTTTGATCGTGCAGCCGAGCGCCTTGGCGGATTCGAAGTCGGCGCTGCTGACCTTCGTGATGCCCTCGCGGTACACGTCCTTTGAGCTGACCCGCGTGTGAAAGGCGATCGAGGCCAGGATCGCCGCCTTCGCCGCGGCGTCGTATCCCTCGACGTCGGCCGTCGGGTCGGCCTCGGCGTAACCGAGGGCACTCGCATCGGCAAGCGCGCTGGCGTAATCGGCGCCCGTGCTGTCCATCTCCGAGAGGATGTAGTTGGTGGTGCCGTTGACGATGCCGGCCACCCGGACGACCGAGTCCCCCGCCAGCGACTGGGTCAGGGGGCGGATGACGGGGATCGCACCGGCGACGGAAGCCTCGAAATACAGGTCCACCCGGGCGTTTTCGGCCGCCTGGGCCAACTCGCCGGTGGAGACGGCCATCAGCGCCTTGTTGGCGGTGACCACGGACTTGCCCTGTTCCAGCGCGGCCAGGATCGCTTTGCGCGCGGGTTCCACGGGCCCCATCAACTCGACGACGATGTCGACGTCGTCGCGGGAGACGAGCTCCTCGACGTTGTCGGTGAGCTTGTCGACGGAGATTCCGCGGTCGTCGGCGACGCGACGGACGCCGACGCCGCGCAGCACCAACGGCGCACCGATGCGTGCGGCCAGGTCGTCGGCGCTCTGCTCGATGATGCGCACCACCTGGCTACCGACGTTTCCAAAGCCGAGGACCGCTACGCCGATGGGCTTTTCGGAGTCAGTCATCGTTACCTCACTTCCAGACTCAGCAGATCGTCGACCGTCTCCCGGCGCAGGATCAGACGGGCTCGCCCGTCGCGCACAGCCACCACGGCGGGGCGGCCGATCAGGTTGTAACGGCTCGACATGGAATAGCAGTAGGCGCCGGTCGCCGCGACTCCCAGCAAGTCACCGGGCCGGATGTCGTCGGGCACCCACGTGTCGCGGACGACGATATCGCCGCTCTCACAATGCTTCCCGACGATCCGACCGATCGTCGACGCGGCGTCGCTACGTCGGGAAATCAGCCGTGCGTCGTATTCCGCACCGTAGAGCGACGTGCGGATGTTGTCGCTCATACCGCCGTCCACGCTGACGTAGCGGCGGTGAGCGGTCGGGCTGACGGCGACATCCTTGACGGTGCCGACCTCGTAGAGCGTGATGGTCCCGGGACCCGCGATGGCCCGTCCCGGTTCGACCACCAACCGCGGAGCCGGTAACCCGACGGCAGCCGACTCCTCGCGCACGATCGCGGTCAGCTTGGCGGCCAGGTCGGCGATCGGGGGCGGATCGTCCTGGGGCAGATACGAGATGCCCAAGCCCCCACCCAGGTCGACGATCGACATCTGTGAGGTCTTGTCGACCCCGAACTCGGCGACCACGTCGCGGAGGAGTCCGATCACCCGGTGCGCGGCGATCTCGAAGCCCGCGACGTCGAAGATCTGAGACCCGATGTGGCTGTGCAAACCCTTGAGGCGCAGGTGATCGGTCTCGAAAACCCGGCGGACGGCGTCCATGGCGGCACCCGAAGCCAGCGAGAGCCCGAACTTCTGGTCCTCGTGCGCGGTCGAGATGAACTCGTGGGTGTGCGCCTCGACGCCGACCGTCACGCGGACCAGCACGTCCTGGACCACGCCTGCGGCACCGGCGATCTCGTCGAGCCGGTCGATCTCGACCATCGAGTCGACCACCACGTGCTCGATACCGGCCTTGACGGCTGCGGTCAGCTCGGCAACCGATTTGTTGTTGCCGTGCAACGCGATCCGCTCGGCCGGGAATCCACCGGCCAGCGCGACGGCCATCTCTCCCCCGCTGGCCACGTCGAGCGAGAGACCTTCTTCGGCGATCCAACGGGCGACCTCGGTGCACATGAACGCCTTGGCGGCGTAGCGGACGTTGTCGCCCCCGCCGAACGCCGCGGCGATCTCACGACAGCGCGTCCGGAAGTCGTCCTCGTCCACCACGAAGGTCGGCGTCCCGAACTGTGCGGCGATGTCGGTGACCGGCACACCGCCGATCGACACCACGCCGGCGTCATCGCGAACGGTGCTGCGGGGCCAGACGTTCGGTGCCAGCAGCAGGAGTTCGGACGGCGACTGTGGGCGCGGCGGAGCACCACCGTGGTGGATCTCTTCGGCGTGCCGGGGGCCGGCGGGATGGGCGATCACATGCGCTCCGGAGCGGTGACGCCGAGGATGCCGAGACCGTTCGCGATCACCTGACGGGTGGCCTGACACAGTGCAAGACGCGCACCGTGCAGTTCGTTGGGCGTCTCGTCGCCTTGCGGCAGCACGCGGCAGGAGTCATAGAACCGGTGGTAGTCGCCGGCCAGATCCTCGAGGTACCGCGAGACACGGTGTGGTTCGCGCAGTGCCGCAGCCGTTTTCAGCACGCGAGGGAATTCGCCGATGTTGCGGATCAGCGTGCCTTCCTTGTCGTGGTCGAGCAGTTGCAGGTTCTCGGTGCTGGGCACGACACCCAGTTCGGCGGCGTTGCGGGCCAGGGCCGAAAGGCGCGCATGCGCGTATTGCACGTAGTAGACCGGGTTTTCGTTGGACGCCGACGACCACAGCTCGAGGTCGATGTCGATCGGGCTGTCGACCGAGGACCGGATCAGCGAGTAGCGGGCGGCGTCGACGCCGATCGCCTCGACCAGGTCGTCGAGGGTGATCACGGTGCCGGCCCGCTTGCTCATCCGGACCGGTTGGCCCTCGCGCACCAGGTTGACCATCTGCCCGATCAGCACCTCGACGGTGGCCGGGTCCTCCCCCAGCGCGGCCGCCACCGCCTTGAGCCGGGCGATGTAGCCGTGGTGATCGGCGCCGAGCATGTAGATGCACAGGTCGAATCCGCGTTCGCGCTTGTCCAGGTAGTAGGCGATGTCAGCGGCGACGTAGGCCGGCGCACCATCACTCTTGATGACGACGCGGTCCTTGTCGTCGCCGTAATCGGTTGTGCGCAACCAGGTTGCGCCGTCCTTTTCGTAGATGCTGCCGGCGTCACGGAGCCGCGCGATCGCATGCTCGACGCGTCCGGACGTGTGCATCGAATCTTCGTGGGTGTAGACGTCGAAGTCGGTGCCGAAGTCGTGCAGGGACTGTTTGATGTGGGCAAACATCAGGTCCACGCCGATGGCGCGAAACGTCTCGCGCATCTCGGCGTCGGGCAGACCCAGCGCATCGGGTTCCTTGGCGAGCACCTGGGCGGCGATGTCCTTGATGTAATCGCCCGCGTATCCGTCGTCGGGGGTCGGTTCGCCCTTTGCCGCGGCGATCAGGGAGGTGGTGAACCGGTCGATCTGGGCGCCGTGGTCGTTGAAGTAGTACTCGCGGGTGACCGCGGCGCCTTGGGTCGACAGCAGCCGGCCGAGCGCGTCGCCGACGGCCGCCCACCGGGTGCCGCCGATGTGGATCGGCCCAGTGGGGTTGGCGGAGACGAACTCGAGGTTGATGTTCTGTCCTGCGAGCGCCTCGGAGTGACCGTAGGCCGTCCCGGCGGTCAGGACGTCGGTGATGATGACGTTTTGCGCTGACGCCTCGAGGCGCAGGTTGACGAAGCCGGGGCCCGCGACGTCCGCGGCGGTGATCCCGGCTTTGTCGGCCAGGGCCGCGGCCAGCCAGCCGGCCAGTTCCCGCGGGTTGGCGCCGACCTTCTTGCCCAGCTGAAGAGCCAAGTTGGTGGCATAGTCGCCGTGCTCGGGATTGCGCGGACGCTCGACGGTGACGGTCTCCGGCAGCGCTGACGCGTCGAGCCCATGCTGGGCCAGCACCGCGGCGGCGGTGGTCTTGAGCAGGTCGGCCAGGTCGGCGGGGGTCACGGGGGTCCATCCTATGGTCTCGGGTGGTCAGGCCCCGAATCCGTTTCCGATGAGCTCAATGCGTTAGGCTGTCGAAGCCCATCGGCGCTGTTTTCTCACGCGCCCCCGTAGCTCAGGGGATAGAGCGTCTGCCTCCGGAGCAGAAGGCCGCAGGTTCGAATCCTGCCGGGGGCACAACTCCAAAACATCGGCCACCCACGGTGATAAGCCGATGCGGCCGACTATCCCGGAACTCGATCACGGCGGCAACTCCTGATGTCCCGCTGGGTCGGCCTCCACAATCTCCGAAACCGCCGGTTAGCTGGCCAGTCAGCGCCGACCAGCTTGATGAGTCCCCAGTTTTCCCACGATCAGCATGGAAGCATGTGGCTGTGAGCGCTGAACGGGATTCATCGCAAGATCAGCGCGTTCGCTCGACCAGGGCGAACGCCACCTTCATCATCGGTTGTCTGGTGGCGCTTCTCGTCGTCGGCTGGCTGTCCCTGGTCACGCAGCCGACCGCGTTGGCGTCCACCGCGTGGTGGCCCGTCGCCGGCATCGCCGTCGGATTGGGGATCCGCTTCCCCCGCCGGTACCTCTGGCCTCTGGCGGCAGCGGTCGCGGCGATCACCTTCCCTCTGCTGTTGTGGGCCGGGCGACCCACCGCCCTGGCCATGGCGTTGGCGGTGACCGTCGGACTGGAGATGGTGGTCGCGACCGTCATCCTGCGCGGCCGTCAGGACTCTCTGCCGGTACTGGCCGCCCCGCGCGACCTGGGTCGACTGCTGGTCGCGGTCGCCGCATCGACCGTCATCTACGACCTGGTCGGGGCGGCCGCGACACTGCTGCTCGTCGATTCCTCCGAGGCGTGGTCGCGACTGGTGACGTCGGCCCCCAAGCATGCCGCCGGCATGCTGTTGTTCGTCCCGCTGTTCATGCGCCTGCCCAAGCGGCCCCGCCAGGCCAGTCCGGTCGAGACGGTGGCGCAGGTGGTCGTCACGCTCGGCCTGGTCACCTACGTCTTCGCGTTCAACCCCGGAATGCCGCTGTCGTTCCTTCCGTTCATGCCGCTGGTGTGGGTGGCGATGCGCCTGACGACGCACGAGTTGATCGCGGTGATGCTGGCAATCGCGGTGATCGCGTCGGCCGGCAGCACCTACAACACGGGACCCTTCGCGTTCAACCTCCTGGCCCCAGACACCGGGACCCTCGTCCTGCAGGTCTTCGAGCTGTCGATGGTGGTGGTGTTCCTGTCGCTCTCGCTCGCGGTGGGCCAGGAGCGGGCGACGGCGCAGCGCCTCAACGAGAGCGAGGAGTTGTTCCGGAAGATCTTCGACACCTCCGTCGCGGGGATGATAATCGCTGCCCGGGACGTGAACGGCTGGAACATATTGCGCTCCAACACCTCTGCGATCGACATCCTCCCCGGGCTCGCCGGTCCGTCACCGCGGCTCCCCGCGCTACTCGGCGAACGGGCCGCCGCCGCCCTGTCCGCCGAAGCCGACGCGCTCACCGAGGGCAACGCCCGCCTGACGCTGACCACGAGCAGCGAACAGGTTCTCAACCTCAGCATCGCGCTCATTGACGAGAACGACGACCGCAGGACTGTGGCCCTGCAGTTCTACGACATCACCGAGGCGATGCGAGCCCGACGGCTCGAACAGGAAGAGCTCGAACGCGCCGCCGAAGTGCAGCGGGCCCTGCTACCGGGCCGGTTCCCCGATACCCCGGGCTGGAGTTCGGGCGCCGCCTCGGTGCCGGCCCGGCAGGTCGGCGGGGACTTCTACGACATTCGCGTCGACGTCCCGCACGCCGTGCTGAGCCTCGGCGACGTGATGGGCAAGGGCATGGGCGCCGGCATGCTGGCGGCCGCCACTCGGGCCGCGTTGCGCGCCAACGACACCCGGCTCAGCCCATCCGCCGCCGTCAGCCGCGCCGCAGACGTCATCGACCGCGATCTGCAACGCACCAGCGCATTCGTCACGCTGACCTACGTGCTCGTCGACCTGGTCACCGGCGACTTCCGCTTCGCCGACGCCGGCCACGGTCTGCATTTCGTCGTGCGGACCGGCTCCAACACGGTGGAACGCGCGACGTCCGGCGATCTGCCGGTCGGCCTGGACAGCGGTTGGGACGAGAAGCACGGCGCGCTGCAGCCCGGTGACGCGATCCTTCTGGTCAGCGACGGGGTGATGGATCTGTGGGGCGGCTCGGTGGAGAAGCTCTCGGACGCCGTGGCCGAGTGCGCCCGGACGCACGGCAGCAGTCCTCAGACGCTGGTCGACGCGCTCTGCGCGCGGGCCAACGGTGATCTCGACCGCGATGACGTGACCGCGGTCGTCCTGCGGCGGGAGCCTGTGCCGGCCGCGACGAACTGATGCCTCGCCGGGCCGCGCGTGGGCGCCCGAGGCGTTTCCATTATGGGGAGTTTGCGGCGGCCGTCGACCGTGGTGCACCAGTCGACGAGCCAGACAACGGATTTGAGGTGTGCCGGCGGCTCAGCCGTCGTCGCTGTCTTTCTTCCCCAGCTTGCCGAGGCCGCCGACGGTGCCGCTCACCGCGTCGCTGACCTTGTCGGTCACCGACTTGACGGTGCCGCTCACCGCGTCGGTGACCTTCTTCGGCGCATCCTGGACGGTCGAGCGCAGCCCGCCCGTCGTGTTCTGGACCGTCGAGCGGAGATCACCCGGTGCGTTCGCGCCACCGGGGCCACCGGACGTGCGGCCGTTTCCGATCGTCGTCGGCCCACCCGGGTTCCCCGTGCCGGTGATGACGTTCAACCGCGGACGCGTCCGTGGTGCCGAATCGGCCGGCGGAAGGTTCAGATTCTCCGCGACACCCGTCACGGCGGCGGTGGTGTTCGACACGACCGGCGCCGGGGCCGCGAGCAGGTTGCCCGGAAGGGCCGGTGCGGGCGCAGGTGACGCCGGCGTGGCAGGCGGCAGCGGCTTGCCCAAATCCTCGACCGGTTGTGTCGCCTCTTCGACCGCTTGCGAGGTCTGCGTCAGCAGTTCATTCAATGCGACCATCTGCTGCGCAAGCTCTTTGGCGGCCGGGCCGAAGACACCGTTGAGCGCCTTTTCGATCTGGGCGTTCAACGGCCCGAGGGTGCTGCTGAGCGGAGCGCGCAGAGCGGTGCTCACCGGCGTGCGGTTGTTGGCGACGCCCAGGTTCGTGAGGGCTTCGCTGACCGGACCGTCGAGCGATTGTCCCCCCGGCGGGGTGCCCACCTGGGTCGTCGGCACCGTCGAGACACCGAACAAGGACGGGCCGGTGAGCCCTGCTCCCGAAGTGCCCGCATTGACCGAACCGAGCGAGTACACGACGGGGACGGGCCCCAGCGACGTCAACAGCAGGCCGACGGTGCTCCCGCTGTTGTAAGCGATGCCGTCCGTTCCGACATAAGTTGTCGACGGAGTGCTCTGGCGCGTGTACGACGCCAGGATCGGCGGGCTCACCACCGCCCCTGCAGGAGTGATCACCGCCGGCATGGCGACGACTCCGAACGACGAGATGCCGTACGGCAGTTCCGCACCTTCGGCGGCGATCGGAACGGCGACCACAGTCTCGGATCCGAGGTTGGGCAGGCCCGCCGGCAGCGGAACTTTCGACAATGCATCAACCGGTCCGACGACCACGATCGGCGCCGCGGCCAGCAACCCGAGCGACCCGCCCAGCGCACGGTACGAACCTGATCCGGCGGGAATCCACGCGGTCAACGTCGGCGTGGAGACGACGTCGTCGAGCGGCGCAAGGGTGTCACCGACGAGCTTCTGCACCTCCGGAGGCGCATCCGAAAGCGAGACGCCGGCAACGGTGATCCGGTCGCTGATCCGGTTGACCAGACCGGCTGCGGTGTGGCTGGGCAGCTGGATGAACGTGCTGCCGAGACTGGTCTTGCCGCTGGCTGCAAACAGTGGCCAGTTGAAGGTCGTCACGAACTCGGTCTGTGTCGCCGTCAAGCCGATCACGTCGAGCACGTCTTCAACTGTCGGGACACCGGCGATCTGTCGGCCCACCCCCGGCGCCTGGTTGAGGGCGTTGAGCGCGTCGATGACGCTCTTGATGCTCGCGAGCGGCAACAACACGGTGTCGGCCACGGCCTCCACCTCGTCTCCGGCGCCCGGGCTCAGCGTTTCAGCGGTGGCGGCGATGACCATCACCGTGGCATCCCCCGAGATGCCCGGCACGACGTCCAGGCCGGTCGCCGAGGACGAGGCCGCCAGTAGACCTTCGGTGGTGGTCAGATCTTTCTGCGTGGTGCGTGCGGTGAAGGTGGGCAGCCAGCCGCCCGACCATCCCGCGATCGGGTTCCAGAACGCCGCGGCGGCGCCGCCGAAGGCGCCCGCGAAGACCAGGGCGCTGTCCATGGCCCGCGCCCCGCCCGTGACGGCCTCGGTGTAGGGACCGGTGGATGCGGCAAGCGCGACATCCGCGTTGACAGGGGGTTTGGGTGCGGCGATGGCGACAGTCAGGGCCGTCGCCGCGACAGTGGCGGCGCCGGCGACGGCGAACTTCGAGGGGCGACCCATGTTCCGGTGGTTGCCAGTCATCTGACCAGTCCCTTCAACCTACTTCACCGAACACCGCTATTGTCAAGATCGTTAATTCAGCCGGCCTACCCACTTCTTCGCGGCTTCAAACCACTCGCGTGAAAGCTGCGTCGCGTCGGTGAAGACGGCCGGTGAGGTTCGGTGTTAGCTGGCAAAACGCGACACCACCCGCCCGACACCTGCGTCCGCGATTCGACGACCGCACGTGGGTTGCGCGGATATCGTCACGATCATGATCGTCGGCCGCCGCGAGTTCATCTGCGGCGCAGGCTTGATCACAGCGGCCACGTTGCTGTCCGCGTGCGGTGAGGGAAACCGAGCGGACGGCGAACATGTCGCGATCGTCGGCGCGGGATTCGCAGGACTCGCGGCCGCACGCCGACTGGCGGATGCCGGCGTACGCGTCACCGTGCTCGAAGCGCGCGACCGGATCGGCGGGCGCACCAGAACAGACGCTTCACTGGGCGTACCGGTCGACATCGGCGCGTCGTGGATCCATGGCACACAAGGGAATCCGATCACCGAACTCGCCGACGCCATCGGAGCCGGAACCGTCGACACCGACTTCGATGACTTCGCGTTGTTCGACAATGGCCGCGAGGTCACGTCCGATGCCACGGCAGGCCTGTTGACCGAGTGGGACAGGATCGCCGCCGGTCTCGACGAACTCAGCGCGAACGCCGCCGGCAGCGCCTCGGTCGCCGATGGGCTGGCCGAGGTCGCCGACATGAACGATCCACTGATCTCATGGATCGTGGCGTCCCAGATCACCGGCGAGTATGCCGCTGACCCAGTTCAGTTGTCGCTGCGATGGTTTGGCAGCGAAGGCGAGATGGACGGTCCCGACGTGCTGCTCCCTGGCGGTTACACACAACTGTCACAACACCTTGCCCGCGGACTCGAGGTTCGGCAGAACACCGTTGTTCGACGAATAACCCACGACGACCGCGAGGTACACATCGACACCTCCGCCGGTCCGGTGACCGCCGACCGCGTCATCGTGACCGTACCTCTCGGCGTCCTCAAAGCCGATGCCATCGCATTCGATCCCCCACTGCCACAACCGAAACGCGACGCCATCGGTCGCCTGGGCTTCGGGCTGCTGAACAAGGTGGTGCTCGCGTTCGACCAACCGTTCTGGCCTCGCACACGTCCGATGATCGGACTCGTCGGCCCAGACCAACCCGTCAGCGACCTGGTCAACGGTCTGCTGCTGTCGGACAAGCCGATCCTGATCGGGTTGCGCTCGGGGCAAGCCGCATGGTCACGCGAGGCGCTGTCGGACGGCAATGCGGTCGCGCAGGTCATCAACGCACTGGATGCCCCCGAGCCGACGGGATCGATTGTCACCCGTTGGGGCACAGACCCCTACAGCCTCGGTTCGTACAGCTTCATCGCGGTCGGATCGAGTCCGGATGACATGAGCGCTCTCGGTGAGCCCGTCGGCGAACGACTCCTGTTCGCCGGCGAAGCCACGAACCCGGAGTTCTTCGGCACCGTCCACGGCGCCTATCTCAGCGGAATACGCGAAGCAGACCGGATTCTCGGTTAACCGCTTGATGCGCGATCGTCGCGGTGGCTCCGTTGTAGTTCGCGCTCGGCCTCCTCGAGTGCGGCGCGCGCGGACCGCAACCGCTCGAGAAGGTCATCGGTCTCGTGCTGAGCTCGGTCGACCGCCCGCGCCTCCTCCATCGACCCGAGCACAATGCCGATGAACAGGTTGAAGATCAGGAAGCTCATGGTCACGGCGTAGCTGACGAAGAACACGATCGTCCACTGCGAGACCTCCTGCCCCATCGCGATGTTGTCGGGCAGGTTCTCCAACGTCAACATGACGAACATCGTCAACATCGCTTGCCCGATGTTGCCGTAGTGCTCCGGATCGTGATTCGCGAACAGGACCCAACCGAGCATCCCGTACAGGAAGACCATCAGCGCTGTGGCCACCGCCAGCGACGCCACACCGGGAACGCTTCTGCCGACCGCACCCATGATCACGCGCAGGTCCGGCAGGAACCGCACGATGCGCACGATCCGCAGGACCCGCACCAACCGCAACAGCAATGCGGACTGACGCAACCACGGAATGAAGGAAGCGGCCACCACGAGGAAGTCGAAGATGTTCCACTTGTCCGCCACGTACGTACGGACGTTCCACCCCGCCGCCGTGAAGCGGATCAGGATCTCTACGACATAGATGGCGAGGATGACGTCGTAGGCGACGCTGAACATTCCGTGGTATCCCGCCACGACGCTTTCGAAGGTCTCGAGTCCGAGTACCGCCGCATTGATGAGGATGACCGCGGTGATCGCGAGATCGAACGCCGGGTTGGCCACGAGGGCCCTGCAGCGTTCGACGACCCGCGGCGCGCCCTTCGGCGGTGCGACTGAAGCGATGCCGGATCCGGGCGAGGCGATCTGCACGCTAACTGCATAACAAAAGCAGCTTCACAAAGACAGAAAATGGGCGGATCTATTGTCCGGATTACGAATGCTTGTGGCCGGGGCCCGCGTACACGATGTTGTAAAGAAAAGTATGTGAGATTTCCGGCGCGTGACGCGGGTTCGGAACGAGTGCTGACCATCCTGAACAGTATGTTTGCTGGGTGATCGAGCGCGAGAAAAGCCGCGCAGAATCGGGCGGTTCCGCTGGGATACGTTCATTCGAAACATCGGCAGAAATGAACAGCCGCCGTTACTCTTCCCGGGTGCAACCGACAACCCCTTCACATTCCAAGAAGCCGGCAAATGGCCGGCGCATTGCGACCGGAGTCGTGGTCGTCGCGGTGTTTCTGATCGCCTATCTCGGCACAGCGTTCGCCTACTGGTGGTTGTCGGCTTCCTCGCAGGAGCTGGAGCCGCCGGACTTGCAGAACCGGTCGGAGACGGTGGTGCTCTTCAGCGTGCAGTCACTGAAAACCGTCGACCGCAAGCTTGACGTGAAGGTCTCGGTGATTCCGCAGGACTCTCTGGTCGATTCGCGTCTGGACGTGTTGAACACCGACATCACGGTGCGCATCTTCCCGTTCAACACCTCGGGTGATCTTCGTTGGCCGGCCGGAGAGTCCCCCGGTGAGGAGACCACCAGTCTCGACCTCAGCGGCGAATCCGATATCTGGCCGTTCGACACGTACAGCACCGAGTTCATCAGTGCCGATGTGATGGTCGGCGCCGGAGATGAACGTGAATTCGTGCCGGCGCGAGTGGAATTCGAGGGCTGGGTCGACGGCTGGTCGCTCACACGCACCGATGGACCGCCGTCGGCGGATTCGGTGGGCGGCGGGGACTCGGTGAAGATCACCCTGAAACGGGCGCTCGGACCGCTGACGTTCGACATCGGGATCTGCCTCGTGTTGATCGCACTACCGACCCTGGCGGTGTTCACGACGTTCCAAGTGGTGACCGGGCGAAAAGAGTTTCAGCTGCCGCTGCTCACCTGGTATGCGGCAATGCTTTTCGCGGTTGTTCCGCTGCGCAACATCTTGCCGGGCGCTCCCCCGCCGGGCGCCTGGGTCGATCAGCTTCTGGTGTTGTGGGTCCTCGTCGCGCTCGTATCGTCGATGGTCGCCTACGTCGTGCACTGGTATCGGAAGATCCCTTAGCCGGCTCACACCGGCAGGCTCGTACCGGTTTCCTTCTCGGCGAACTCCCAGAGCCTTCTGGCGTCGTCGTAATCGCAGGCGACCGCACCCCGGCCGCTCAACGTCGGCGCACCCTTCAAGCCGTACCTGCTGTCGATGCCGACGTAACTGCCGGGCGGAATCGGCTCGGTGATGCAGTACAGCGTCGGTGCCGCGCCCGCGTCGAGGTCGTTGGCGAGCACCCGGGCCGCCGCCTTGACCACTGCGTGGAATGCGGCCATCGCCGGTTTCTCGGAGACGTTCGACAGATTCGACGCGACCCAGCCCGGGTGCGTCAGGAAGCTGGTGATCGGCGAGCCGGCCTCACGCAGCCGGCGGTCGAGTTCGAGGCCCCACAGCATCACGGCCAGCTTCGAGCGGGCGTACGCCGGGAACGCCGACCATTTGCTGGAGCGCAGGTGCGGGTCGTCGAAGTTGATGCTCGCCGATTTGTGCGCATCCGAGCCCACGTTGATGATCTTCGAGCGCACCCGCCCGAAGAGCAGGTTGGTCAACGCGAACGGTCCCAGGAAGTTGGTGCCGAGCGTCGTCTCGAAGCCGTCCACGGTTTGGCCTCGGTTCTGCGCGACGAGGCCCGCGTTGTTGATGAGGATGTCGACGCCACCCTCGAGCAGATCGGGGAAGGCGTGCACCGACGACTGATCGGCCAGGTCGAGTTTGATCACCGTCGTTGCGCCGCCCATCTCAGCGGCTCGTTGTGCGCCCAACTCGGGGTTGCGCACCGCCAGGATCACGTGCGCGCCGGCACCGACCAGCGCACGTGCCGTCGCCAGGCCGACTCCGTTGGTGGCCCCCGTGACGATGATCCGTTTTCCGCTCAGATTGCCGAGCCGGCTCGGCGACCAATTCGTAGCCACCGTGTGAGGTTAGGCGATGCGGCCGAGCCTCATGTTCGTTGACACCACGCATCGGCGCTGGTTGTCTTCTCGCCGATGAGCGACTCCGCCCGCGAGATCGAGAATCTCGTCTACGCCTACGCCGAGCGAATCGATTCCGGCGATTTCGACGGTGTCGGCGCACTGTTCACCCACGGTCGGATCCACGCCGTCGAGAACGGGCCGCCGGACACGGTTTTCGAGGGCGCGACCCGGGTGCGGCAGATGTTCGAGATGGCGGTGCGTCTGTACGGCGACGGCACTCCCAAGACCAAGCACTTCACCACGAATGTGACGGTTCACGTCGACGAGGACGCCGGAACGGGCCGCGGTAGCGCCTACTACTGCGTCACACAGGCCACACCCGATCTGCCACTGCAGGTCATCGTGACCGGCCGCTACCGCGACACCTTCCACCGCGTCGACGGCACATGGTGGTTCGACAGTCGCACCATGTTCGTCGACCAGGTCGGCGACACCAGCCACCACCTCAAGTTCTAGAGGCGGCCGGGCTTCACCACTTCCACGGCTTGTTCCAGTGCCCTGGCGGCGGGACACCGGGTATGTGGGCGATGTGTCCGGGCGGCGGCGGCTTCGGAACGTGGATGTGCACCGGCGGGACCTTCGGAACGTGGACATGCACCGGGCCCGGCGGTTCCCACCACCAGTCGTCGTGGGCCATCGCCTGGCCCGCGCCCACACCGACGGACGCGAATGCGAACGCGCCGGCCATCACGGCTGTGGTCGCGATCTTTTTCCTGACTGTCATCGTCATCGTGATTCCTCTCGGCTGTCTGCCCTCCGCCGCAACGGACGCTCGATAGTGCGTTCCAACGCGACCGGGCCCTCACGACTTCCCCGACGGTCCCATCCTGCCACTGCGGCGAGTGCGGCCGCCAATCGCCCTACGGCGCGAATTCGTTGACGACGTCAGCGACCCTGCGCACCTGGTCGACATCTGAACTGGTTGGAATCAGATGAATCTCGTCGGTGCCGATGTCGTGGAACCGGCGCAAGACGTCGAGCAGTTCTCGTTCAGTGCCCGCCCACCCGGTCGCGGGCGCCATCGCATCGACCAGGTCGGCGGGGATCCAGTTCATGTAGCGCCGCAGATGCCGGTGTACCTGCTCGCGCGGTTGGTCACCCTCGCCGATCGCGAACCAGAACGAGGTGGCCAGGTGCGGTGCGGGCTTACCGGCGTCGGCCCAGGCGGCGCGGGCGACATCGAACAGCTCGTTCTGCCTGTCGACGTCCAGATCGAGCGTCGTACCCGCCAGCCCGTCGGCCCACTGTGCGGCGCTGCGCACCGTCTTGGGTCCGATCGTGCCGACCAACAACCTCGGGCCGCCGGGCTGCACCGGCGTCGGGCCCACCGGCAGGACGGATTCGGTGACCTTCTCACCCGCCCAGACCCTGCGCATCACCGCGACGCGATCGGCCATCCCGCGCATGGTCTGCCCGGCCGGGTCCGCGCCGACCGCGCGGTAGTCCTCCTCCCTGCCGCCGACACCGAGACCGACCGTCAACCGGCCGCCGCAGAGCATGTCGCCGGTGGCCAGCGCTTTGGCCAGCATCACGGGGTCGTGCAGCTGCGGGACCACCACGGTGGTCACGAGGCGAACCCGCTCCGTCCATGCGGCAACCGCGCCGAGCAACGTCAGTGAGTGCGGGTTGTCGAACGCGATGCGCTCACCCCAGCACAGCGACGAGAAGGGCCCGCCGTCGATCACCCGAGCCCACCCCTGGAGCGTCTCGGCATCAAGGTCGGCTTCCATGACAGGCAGCGTCATCCCGATTTGCACGACGGCGATTCTGGCACGGCTGGCAGCATGGGGACATGGCGATCACCACCACGTCCGTCGCGCACATCCGGCTGACCGTGACCGACATCGAGCGGTCGCGCGAGTTCTACGAGGCCGTGTTCGGCTGGAGCGTGTTCATCGAACTTCCCGAGGGCGCCGACGCGGCAACCCGCCAGGCGCTCAGCTTCCTGTACGGCGGCGTCATCTACGACCTCGGTGGTGTGCTTGTGGGCTTGCGACCGGCGGCCATGAGCACCGACGCCTTCGACGAGAACCGCACGGGTCTCGACCACGTCGCGTTCAGGTTGACCAGCAAAGACGAACTCGACTCCGCGGAAAGCCATCTCGATTCTCTCGGCGTCGAGCATGAGCCGATCAAGGACATCGGGCCGATGTACATCCTCGAATTCCGCGATCCGGACAACATCGCGTTGGAGTTGACCGCCCCGAAGTGACGCCTCAGGTGAGCCTGCTGATGATGTCGGCCGCCGAACCCGGTGCGGCCGCGCGAAATCCGGTGCCCGCCCACACATTCACCCCGTGCGGATCGCCCGCCCGTACCGCCGCCGCCCGCAACGGGCTGGTCAGGTAGTGCACCTCGGGATATCCCAACGGCGCCTCGTCTTCGTGATCGTCGACGAACCGGTTCCGCAAGCCGCGCGCGTAACGACCCGAGAACGCCTTCGTCACAACGGTTTCGGTGAACTCACCATCCTGCAACGCCGCACGGTGCACGGCGCTGCTGCCCGCCTCGTCGGCGAGCAGGAACGCGGTGCCCAGTTGTGCGGCCACCGCGCCCACGTGCCGGACCCGCGCGACGTCCTCGGCGGTCATAAGACCTCCCGCCGCGACGACGGGCACGTCGACGTTGGCCATCACCGATGCCAGCAGGTCGTCCAGCGGGACCTCTGACGGCCGGGCGGTCGGGTCGAAGGTGCCGCGGTGACCTCCGGCGCCGGGGCCCTGCGCGGCCACCGCATCGACGCCGCGGGCGACCGCCTGCTGCGCTTCGGCGAGCGTGGTCACGGTGCCCACCGTGGTGATGCCGGCCCCGCGCAACCGCTGGATCTCCTCGGCGCTGGGCAGGCCGAAGGTGAACGACGCCACCGCGGGTCGCAGGTCGAGCAGGACGTCGATCTTGGCCGCCCAGGCGTCGTCGTCGAACCGGGGTTCCCCGAGTGTGGCGCCGTAACGTTCGGCGTCGCGGGTGAGCGCCTGCGCATAACGCGCGATGGCCTCGGGATCGGCCGCGCTGGGTTGCGATGCGAACAGATTGGCGCCCACCGGACCGGTTGTCAGGCGCTGCGCCGCCGTGAGGCGTTCGCCGAACGCCTCGGCGGTCAGGTAACCGGCGGCGACGAAACCCAGGCCGCCCGCATCGGCGCCGGCGGCGGCGAGTTCCGGGGTGGAGGGGCCACCGGCCATCGGGGCCACGATGACGGGATGTTCGAGGTCTGAGAAGTCGAACGTCACGGGTCCATCGTGCATCGTTGTCGGGTCGCCACCGCGGTGGTTGACTGAATCGGTATGGCCATCACGTTCAACCACACCATCGTGGCCACCAAGGACCGCGAGGAGTCGGCCCGGTTCTTCACCGAGTTGTTCGGTTTGCCCCCTGCCCGCGAGTTCGGCCATTTTCTGGTCGTGGACCTGGCGCACGATGCCAGCCTCGATTACGCCCAAGTCGGCCCGGATGAGGAGATCCGCCCGCAGCACTACGCATTCCTGGTGTCCGAAGACGAGTTCTCCGAGATCCATGACCGCATCGTGGCGCGAGGCCTGCAGCACTGGGCCGACCCGCGCGGCATGCGCCCCGGCGAGATCAACCACAACGACGGGGGTCGCGGAGTCTACTTCCGGGATCCGTCGGGCCACTACCTCGAGATCATCACCCGCCCCTACGGATCCGGCGCGGACTGACCCGCGACGTCAGTCGAGTGAGTGGCCGCGCTTGGTCTCCTGATCGCGGTAGTCGTCGGCGAGCTTGCGGACGTGCTTGGGCAGCGCATCGGCGGCCACGTCGGCGACGCTGGTCTGTTCGAGAACCGCTCGCATGCTCGCGCGCAGCGCACGCCAGACGTCGGTCAGCGGGGTCGTCGGGCCCGTATAGGGCAGGTCCCCCAGACCGATGTCACGGACGCTGGCAAGGGGTCCGTCGATGCAGCGCAGCACGTCGGCGATGCTGATGTCCTTCGCCGGGCGGGCCAACTCGTAGCCGCCCTCGCGGCCGCGGTGGCTGCGCACGAGGCGGTCGGTGCGTAGCGCAGACAGGATGTCGACGAGGAATTGCGGCGGAATGCCCTGTGCTTTGGCGAGGTCGTCGGTGGTGACGAGGACGCCGTCGGCGGCGGTGGCCAGTTGCACCATCGCGCGGACGGCGTACTCCGCTTTGGCCGACATGCGCATGGATTCAGTCAATCACGCGTGACGGCGAGCACGGCCTCGGCCAGTTCGGGCCGGCACACCACCACGTCGGGCAACAGCGGATCGGGCCGGTTGTAGCGCAGCGGCGAGCCGTCGATGCGGGAGGTGTGCAGTCCGGCGGCGCGGGCGACGGCGACCGGGGCCGCCGAGTCCCACTCGTACTGGCCTCCGGCGTGCACGTACACATCCGAGAGACCCTGCACGACGGAGGCGACCTTCGCTCCGGCCGAGCCCATCTCCACCAACGTGCCACCCAGCGCGTCGCGCACCGCGAGCGCGATCGCCGGCGGCCGGGTGCGGGACACGACGATTCGCGGGGTTTCGGGTTGCGGCGGCGGAGGCGTGACCGTGGGGGTGGCCAGCGTGATGCCCTGCGCCGGTAGCGCGACCGCCCCGGCGACCAGGTCTCCTGCTGCCCAGAGCGCAACGTGCACCGCCCAGTCGTCGCGTCCGAGTTCGGAGAATTCCCGGGTACCGTCGAGGGGGTCGACGATCCAGACACGTTCGGCGGTCAAGCGCACAGGGTCGTCGGCGCCCTCCTCTGACAGCACCGCATCGTCCGGCCGCTCAGCCGCCAGCGCCTCGGTCAGCAAGTCGTGGGACCGCTTGTCCCCGGCAGCCTTTCGCTCCTGTGGTGTGGCATCCGCGAGCTCTTGCCGGATGTCGAGCAGGAGCCTTCCGGCCGCCGTCGCCAGCCGCGCGGCGAGCTCGTGATCGCTCACTGCCCGCGTTCCAGCAGATCGATCACCATCTGAGCCAGCTCCTCGGGATCGCGGTCGGGCGTCAACCTCAGGTCGGGGTTCTTGGGCCGTTGATAGGGGCTGTCGATACCGGTGAAGTGGGTGATCTTCCCGGCGCGCGCCTTGGCGTACAAGCCTTTCGGATCGCGTCGCTCGCAGTCCTCCAGCGGGGTGTCGCAGAACACCTCGAAGAAGTCGAGCCCGGCCTCGGTGGTCACTTGTCGCGCGAGGGCACGGTGTTCCTCGAGCGGGCTGATCGCGGGCACCAGCACAACCTGCCCGGAATCGGCGAGGATCGCGGCCACATGAGCGAGCCTGCGCTGGTTCTCGGCGCGGTCGGCCATCGAAAATCCGAGGTCGGCGTTGAGGCCGTGACGCAGGTTGTCGCCGTCGAGAACGTAAGCGGGAACGCCTTTTTCGATCAGCTTCTGCTCGACGAGCATCGCCACCGACGACTTGCCCGAGCCCGACAGGCCGGTGAACCACACCGTCCGGCCCTTGCTCAGCCGGTCCTCGGCCTTGCACAGCGACTCGTGTCTGACGGTGTTGGGGCTCGAGGTGCGGGCGGTCACCTGCGGCAGGATCATGCCCGCGGCGACCGTGCCGTTGGTGTTCGGGTCGATCAGGATGAACGAGCCGGTGGTGGCGTTGCGGCTGTACTCGTCGAGCAGCAACGGTTGTTGTGTGCGCAGCGAGATACGGCCCAGCTCATTGAGTTTGAGCGCGGTGACTTCCTTGTCCCGGTGCAGCGTGTTGACGTCGAGGCGGTAGTCCAACGCCGTGACCCGCGTCCGCGTGGTGCGGGTGGTGTGCTTGATGACGTAGTCGCGGCCGGGTTCGAGGGCGGAGCCGTCGGCCATCCAGCAGACGGTGGCGTCGAACTCCTGGGCCACCCGCGGTTGGTTGTTCGGCCGGGCGATGAGATCGCCGCGCGAGATGTCGATGTCGTCGGTGAGGCTGATCGCCACCGCCATCGGCGGGAATGCCTCATCGATCGGTCCGCTGGGCCCCTCGATCGCCGCGATCCGTGACGTCAGGCCGGTGGGCAGCACGACGACGTCGTCGCCGACCTTCATCACTCCGCTGGCGACCGTGCCCGCATAGCTGCGATGGTCATGATGCTCCAGCGACTGCGGGCGGATCACATACTGGACCGGGAACCGCACGTCGACGAGGTTGCGGTCACCGGCGATGTACACCTCTTCGAGATGGCTCAGCAGCGGCGGACCTTCGTACCACGGCGTCTTGTCGGATTTGGTGACGACGTTGTCGCCGTTGAGCGCCGACAGCGGAATCGTCGTCACGTCGTGGATGTCCAGGCGCGCGGCGAAGTCGTGGAAATCGTCGCGGATCTTCTCGAACCGCTCTCTGTCCCAGCCGATCAGGTCCATCTTGTTGACGGCGAGCACGATGTGCCGGATGCCGAGCAGCGACGCCAGGAACGCGTGGCGGCGGGACTGCTCGAGCAACCCGTGGCGCGCGTCGACCAGGACGATCGCCAATTGCGCGGTGGAGGTTCCCGTCACCATGTTGCGGGTGTACTGAATGTGGCCGGGAGTGTCGGCGATGATGAATTTGCGCTTGGGCGTTGCGAAGTAGCGGTACGCGACGTCGATCGTGATGCCCTGTTCACGCTCGGCCCGCAGGCCGTCGGTCACCAACGCCAGATCCGTGTAGTCGTGACCGCGTTCCTTGGAAGTCCGCTCGACGGAAGCCAGTTGGTCTTCCATGACGGCCTTGGAGTCGAAGAGCAGCCGCCCGATCAGGGTGGACTTGCCGTCGTCGACCGATCCCGCGGTGGCGATCCGCAGCAGCGTCGCGGCGGGCCGGGTGGTGGCGCCGCGTTCGGCGGTGCGAGTCATCAGAAATACCCCTCCCGCTTGCGGTCTTCCATGCCGGCCTCGGAGATGCGGTCGTCGGCGCGGGTGGCGCCGCGTTCGGTGAGCCGCGAGACCGCCGTCTCGGCGATCACCTCGGAAACCGTTGCGGCGTGCGACTCCACGCAGCCGGTGCAGGTGACGTCGCCGACGGTGCGGAACCGCACGGTCTTCTCGATGATCTGCTCGTCCTTGCGCGGCTGTAGGTACTTGTGTACGGCCAGCAGCATGCCGTCGCGCTCGAACACCTTGCGGCGGTGGGCGTAGTAGATCGACGGCAACTTGATCTTCTCGGCGCCGATGTAGGACCAGATGTCGAATTCGGTCCAGTTCGACAGCGGGAACACGCGGATGTGCTCGCCCTTGTGGTGGCGGCCGTTGTAGAGGTTCCACAGTTCGGGCCGCTGGGCCTTCGGATCCCATTGGCCGAACTCGTCGCGGAAGGAGAACACCCGTTCCTTGGCGCGTGCCTTCTCCTCGTCGCGGCGAGCACCGCCGAACGCGGCGTCGAACTTGTTCTCGCGGATCGCGCGCAGCAGGGTCACCGTCTGCAGCGGGTTGCGCGACGGGATCGTCTCGACCACGCGCCCGGCGTCGATGTCGTCCTGCACCTTGGCCACGACCAGCCGGACGCCGAACTCCTCGACGAGCTCGTCACGGGTCTGCAGAACCTCGTCGAAGTTGTGGCCCGTGTCGACGTGCATCACCGGGAATGGCAGCCGGCCCGGGCGGAACGCCTTGAGCGCCAGATGCAGCATCACGATGGAGTCCTTGCCGCCGGAGAACAGCAGCACGGGCCGCTCGAACTCCGCGGCGACCTCGCGGATGATGTGAATGGCCTCGGCTTCCAGGGACCTCAGATGGCTGAGTTCGTAGCGCCCGGCATGGACTTGTTCGGTGGTGGCCGTCATCATTTCCTCGTAAAGTTGGTAGGAATGACCATATTTACGATCATTACCCGGTATTAGACACCGCTGTCGCCCGGGGTGTCAACGCCCGTCGCTTTCTGCGCGACGGTGCGTGTTTGCACACGACATGCCGCCAGAATTCGACGGCTTGCGCACGCTCGAGGCGCCGCGAACGTGCGCTCAGCACTTACCCGCGAGGTAGTTGCCTCATGTCGCGCCGTGCCGATACTCGACCCATGACCACCACTTCCCCGCCCCGAACGGGTGCCGATGTCATGGCGCAGTTCATCCCGCAGTCCCCATTCGTCGCCAAACTCGGCATCGTCGCCGAGCGACTCGACGGCGACGAGGTCCGGTTGCGCCTGCCGTGGGATGCGTCGAACGTGACGGTCGGCGACATGGTGCACGGCGGTGCGATCGCGGCGTTGGCGGACGTCGCGGTGATGGCCGCGGCGTGGTCGGGGGCCGCAGTGCCGGAGTCACTGCGCGGGGTCACCACGTCGATGTCCATGCAGTTCCTGGCACCCGCCCGTGCGTGTGACCTGGTCGCGATCGGGCGGGTGCTGCGCCGTGGCAGGACGTTGGTGAACTGCGAGGTCGACGTCGTGGCCGCCGACGGTGATGCCGTGGCGAAGGCGATCGCAACCTACAAAGTCGGTTAGCGCACACTCGCGGGCGTCGAGCGCGCGCAAAGTGTCGGAATTTCGCGGCGCGTCGTGCGCAGACACGCGCGCTCGCGCCACAAGGGGGTTACGGGGTGACCTCGGTCAGCCGGCCGGTGGCGACGTCGAAGATGAAGCCCCGCAGCGACTCGTGCTTGGTGACGAACGGGCTCGCCTCGATCCGCCGCAGCGACTGCCGCACGTCCACCTCCAAGTCGATGAACGACTCGGCCGCCCACTCGGGTTTGATGCCGATCTCATCCTGGATCTGCTGCTTGAACCCGTCGTCGGTGAAGGTCAGCATGCCGCAGTCGGTGTGGTGAATCAGGATGATCTCCTTGGTGCCGAGCAGTCGCTGGCTGATCGCCAAGGAGCGGATCTCGTCGTCGGTGATGACGCCGCCGGCGTTGCGGATGACGTGCGCCTCGCCGTCGCCCAGACCGAGAATCCGGTAGACGTCGAGACGGGCGTCCATGCACGCCACCACCGCGACGTGCTTGCTCGGCGGCAGCGGCAGCGGACCGGAGAACGTCTTCGCGTACTCCTCGTTGTTCTTCAGATATTCGTCGGTCACGGACACGCCGTCGACCATAGCCAACCCGGCGTGGTTCGCGCGGCAAGAAAATCACGCCGATCAAATATGGACGGCCGCCCCGTCCAGGGGCACAGGGCGGCCGTCGGCCGGATACATCTTCCTCAGTCCACCGGCACGTACAGGTCGTAGACCGTGGTTCCGCCCACGGCAATGGGGGTGAACGTCTTCTGCACCCACGTGGCGATCGCGGTGGCGCTCTCGTTGTGTCCGCGGGGTGGGCCGCCGTGGCCGTCCGGGATGAAGTAGCGGACCTCCCCCCGCGCGACGTACGCCTGGAACTGCGCGAGCGTCGGCGAGTTGTCGGACCCGCTGAAACCGCCGATGGACATCACCGATGCCCCCGTCTCCAGTTCGAGGCTGCCCGCAGACATCGAGCCGACGGTCGCGGCCGCCCACCGCGTTCCAGCGGTCCGCAGGAGGTTCTCGAGTGCGGGGTTGTCGTCGGCCGCGCCGGGCGGGCCGTGGGCACCGCGCGGTCCGTCAAAGCCCGCGCCGGGCCCGTGGCCGCCGCTCGGACCGGCGACGGGGATGGGCCCTGCCTGGGTATTGCCGACGGTGGCAAGCGTGTACGCGGCCGGGCCGGCCAGGCCGGCCACCACTGCGGTGATCGCGAGGACCTTGGCCGCCCGTCCCAGCCGGTGTGCCCCGACCACCATCATCGCCGCGGCGACGACGGAGACCACGAGCACCACCCAGCACAGCGCGGGCCACCACTGCGGTGTCCTGTCCAGGAGGATGAAGACCCACACACCGGTGACTGCCGACATAACACCCAACACCATGCGCGATGCGAGAAACTCTTTGCCGCGCCACAATTCGCTGGCCGCTAGGCCGACTAGCGCCGCCACCGCCGGTGCCAGCGCGACGGTGTAGTAGGGGTGGATGATGCCATCCATGAAGCTGAATACGGCGCCGGTGACGAGCAGCCAGCCGCCCCACATCACGAGCGCGGCCCGCAGGGGCGACGTTCGCGGGCTGTGGCGGGTGAACCACAGTCCGGCCAGCAACCCGATCAGCGCCGCGGGCAGCAGCCACGAGGCCTGGGCGCCCATGGCTTCACCGAACATCCTCCCGACGCCCGGTTCCCCACCGAAGAGCAGGTTGTGCCCGAAGCCGGGTCCCCCGGGACCGGGTGCCGGCGGTGGGCCACCCGGGCCGCCGCCGCCGGCGATGCGTTCGATTCCGTTGTATCCCAACGCGAGCTGCAACAGGCTGTTGTCGGTGGACCCGCCGATGTAGGGCCGTGACCGGGCCGGCCACAATTCGACCAGCGCGATGTACCACCCGGCGGAGACCACCATCGCGAGCGCACCGATTGCGAGCTTGCCGATGCGCCGCCACATCCCGACCGGCGCGGCGATCACAAACGCCAGCGCCAGACCCGGCACGACGAGGAACGCCTGCAGCATCTTGGTCAGGAACGCGAACCCGAGTGCGCAGCCCGCCAACGCCATCCACCGAGTGCTCGCGGTCTCGGTCGCCCGCACCACGCAGTAGGCGGCCACCACCATCAGCAGCACCAGCAGCGCGTCCGGATTGTTGAAGCGGAACATCAGCGCCGCGACGGGCGTGACCGCCAGTGCGGCGGCGGCGATCACGCCCGCGACGGGATCACTTGCTCTGCGCACGGCGGCGTACAGCACCGCGACCGAACCGACGCCCATCAATGCTTGCGGTAGCAGCATGGTGAACGCGCTGAAACCGAACAGCCTCCCGGACAACGCCATCACCCACAGCGCAGCCGGCGGCTTGTCCACCGTGATGGCGTTACCCGAGTCCAGCGAACCGAACAGCCAGGCTTTCCAGTCCTGCGTGCCGGCTTGGGCCGCCGCCGCGTAATAGTCGTTGGCCCATCCGTTCGCACCGAGGCCCCACAGGTACAGCACCGCGCTGGCCAGCAGCAGCGCAATCAGTGCCGGGCGGGTCCAGCGCGGCTCGCCCCGATCTGCCGCTACCTCGGACGTCGAGGCCAGCCGCGGGAATGTCTGCGTGATCGTCATCGCCGGGTTTCCTTGCTGTTGCCGCTCTTTCGCATCTTTCGGCCCCTGTTGGGATGGAACACCCAACCGCGCAGCAACACAAACCGCGCCGCGGTGGCCACCAGGTTGGCCAGCACCAACACTGCCAACTCCACCAAATGGTGGGGATGGGCGACCAGCAGGTGCAACGCGGCGAGGGATCCGCTGGTGATACCGAGCGCGATCCCGAACACGATCAACCCCTCGAGGTGGTGTCGGGTCACGTTCGTGAACCCTCCGATACCGAAGGTGAACCGGCGATTGGCCGCCGTGTTGGCTACGGCGGTGGTCAGCAGCGCGATCAGGTTCGCCGCCTGCGCCCCGAGCCAGCCCTGCATGAGCATGAACAGCACGACGTACGCCGCGGTCGAGACGATGCCGACCGCGCCGAAGCGCACGACTTGACGAAACAGCGACCCCGGGACCGCGGATCTCCTCGAGCCGAGTTGGGCGGCGATGTCGTGCACCGGAATCGAGCCGTTGGCGAATCCCCGCAGCAATCGTCGGATTCCTCTCAGGTCGGCGGTGGCGGAGGCGATGATGTCGACGCGGCTGTCCGGGTCGTCCACCCAGTCGACGGGCACCTCGTGGATGCGCAGCCCGCTGCGCTCGGCGAGCACCAGCAGTTCGGTGTCGAAGAACCATCCGGTGTCGGCGACATGTGGCAGCAGCAGACGCGCGACGTCGGCGCGGATCGCTTTGAAACCGCACTGTGCGTCGGAGAACTTCGACGCCAGAGTGGACTTCAGGATCAAGTTGTAGCAACGCGAGATGACTTCGCGCTTGGCGCCGCGCACGACCCGGGCACCGCGGCTCAGGCGTGTCCCGATCGCCAAATCGGAGTGCCCGGAGATCAGCGGCGCCACCAACGGGGCCAGGGCATTGAGATCGGTCGACAGGTCGACGTCCATGTAGGCCAGCACCGACGCGTCCGATTCCGACCACACGGCGCGCAGTGCGCGACCCCGTCCCTTCTCTTCGAGCCGTACCACCCGCACATCGCTTAGCTCGGCGGCCAGTTCGGTTGCGACCCGCGGTGTGTCGTCGCAGCTGGCGTTGTCAGCGATCGTGATCCGTGCGGGGAACGGGAAGTGCTCGCGCAGGTGCCTGTGCAGCCGGTGCACCGAGGGGCCTAGGTCGTCCTGCTCGTTGTACACCGGGATCACGACGTCCAGAACCGGGACGCAGGCTTCGCGGGCCAGGGTCGCGGCGTTCGGCCGGGAGTCGAATCGCATCCGTTCGGGGGTGTCACACTCGAGGGCGATGTCTGTCATGGCACTCATGGTCGAGGCGCATGTTGTGTCCCGCGTTGGCCCAACCTGTGCCTGAGCTATGAGTTGCTAGGCAGGTGGGTGAGGTCGTAGACATCCACGCCGTCGATGGTCACCGGCGAGTAATGGGTAGTGACGTAGTCGGCGATGTCCGCGGCATCGCGGCTACCGCTCGCCGTGTGGCGACCGAACGTCATCATGCGACCGCCGAGGAAGTAGTGAATGCGCCGCTCGGCGACCAGCACACGGAACTGCTCGAGCGTCGGCGCGGGATCCGTGCCGTTGAACCCACCGACCGCCATCACCGGGGCACCCGCCGCCAGTTGATAGCCCGCGGCGTTGTTCGAGCCGACGACCGCCGCCACCCACGTGTATCGCCCGGAGTCCGCCCGCAAGGCCGCGGTCAGTTTGGGTCCCGGCTTCGGCGCGTCGAGTAATCCTGGCGGACCGGCGAAACCACGGCCCGAAGGACCGACCGTGGGGATCGCACCGCTGTGCGGGGTTGCGGCGGTGGCCACCGAGAACGCGGCCGGTGGGGCCAGACACGATGTGACCGCCAACAGCGCCACCCACCGTGCCGCCGGCGCAGCGAAATTGCCGGCGACGAGCAGCAGTACGGCCGCGCCGACTCCCCCTACGGCGACCGCCGCGCGTATCCACGGCACCCAATCGGCGTCGCGAGACAGCAGCACCGCCGCGAGGCTCACCGTCACTACGACCGTGACCGCCATCGCTGTCGCCGCACGGACGTCGAAACGGTTCTGCCACACCAGGTTTGCTCCGATACCGATGCATCCCGCGATAGCGGGTGCGAGCGCCACGGTGTAGTAGGAGTGGATGATGCCGCCGGCGAAGCTGAACACCGCGGCCGTGACGATCAACCAGCCGCCCCACAAAATCAGCGCAGTGCGCTTCCGGTCGGTGCGCGGACAGCGCCTGAGGAGGATGAGACCCGCCGCCAGGCACACGAGCGCCGCCGGCAGCAGCCAGGCGATGTCCTGGCCCATCCCGGTGTCGAAGAGTCTGCCCCAGCCGACATCGTGGTCGAGGTTGCCCAGACCTCCGGGCTCGTCTCCGGTGATGCGTCCGAACCCGTTGTAGCCCAACGTCAATTCGGTGATGCTGTTGTGCTGCGAACCACCGATGTACGGTCGCGACGACGCCGGCCACATCTCCACGAGCAGCAGGTACCAGCCGCCCGAGACCACCACGGCCGCCGTGGCGGCAAGCAGGTCGGCCAACCGTCGCGGCCACGGCCGATGGCCCCCGACCAGGTACGCGAGGACGAAAGCCGGCAACACGAGGAACGCTTGCAGCATCTTGGCGAGGAAACCGAATCCCACCGCGGCGCCCGCACCGATCAGCCACCACCGGCTGGCGTCTTGCTCGCATGCGCGTTGCACACAATAGGCCGCGACCACCAACAGGAGCACCAGCAGCGCGTCGGGATTGTTGTAGCGAAAGATCAACGCCGCCACCGGTGTCAGCGCCAAAACCGCACCCGCGAGCAGTCCCGCGCCGCGGCCGGCCACCCGGCAGACCGCGGCGTACAACACCGCCACGGCAGCGACTCCCTCGAGCGCCTGCGGCACCAACACACTGACCGGACTGAGCCCGAACAGTCGCACCGAGATGTCGATGACCCACAGCGCCGCGGGCGTCTTGTCGACGGTGATCGCGTTCGCCGCATCGCTGGACCCGAACAGCATCGCGGTCCAGTCGCTCGCACCGGCCTGCGCCGCAGCGGAATAGAAAGCATTGGCCCACCCGCTGGCCGACAGGTTCCAGAGGTACAGCAGCGCCGTCGCCGCCAACAGTATGGGCAGCCCAAGGCGCGAGCGGTCGCGAAATCGTCGCAGTCTCCGCCGCGCCGGGACGGCGTACGCCTGCTCACGCACGGTCACGAGGACGGTCACCGGGTCAAGTGTGGCCGCACAGGCTACGTGCCGGTATTGCCCCCGCTGTGGGCGAGCTGTGAATCGCCGGGGAAGGTGACCACGAAGCGGGTGTCGCCGGGTGTGCTGTGCACATCGATGGTGCCGCGGTGTGCCTTGACGACGGCCGCGACGATCGCGAGACCAAGGCCGGTGCTGCCCTCGCGCCGGGAGCGCGACGAATCGCCGCGGGCGAACCTCTCGAAGATCTCGGGCTGCAACCAGACCGGGATCCCGGGACCGTCGTCGGCCACCGTCAGCACCGCACGACCGTCCGCCTCCACGGTCAGCGACGTGGTCACCGAGGTGCCCGGCGGAGTGTGGGTGCGCGCGTTGGCGAGCAGGTTCGCCAGCACTTGATGCAGACGTGCCTCGTCGCCGGGAACCACCACCGGCTCCTCCGGAAGGTCCAGCGCCCATTGATGTTCGGGTCCGGCGATGTGGGCGTCGCTGACCGCGTCGACGATCAGCCGCGACAGGTCCACCGACTCTCGCTCGAGCGGTCGTCCGGTGTCGAGCCGCGCCAGCAGCAGCATGTCCTCGACGAGCTGCGTCATGCGCGCGGTTTCGGACTCCACGCGGCTCATCGCGTGGGCGACGTCGTCGGGGACGTCGCCGCGTTTGCGCTGCGCCAGCTCGGTATAACCGCGGATGGCGGCCAGTGGGGTGCGCAGCTCGTGGCTGGCGTCGGCGACGAACTGGCGGATACGGGTCTCACTCGCGTGGCGCGCCGACAGCGCTGACGCGATCCGGTCGAGCATCCGGTTCAGCGCCGAGCCGAGCTGACCGATCTCGGTGTGTGCGCCCGCTGGATCGACTCTGACGATCGGCGTGGGCAGACGCACCTCACCCCGTTCGAGTTCCAGGTCGGCGACCTGTCGGGCCGCATCGGAAACCCTTGCCAGCGGCGCGAGTTGGCGCCGGATGATGAGGAACCCGGCGGTTGTCGCCCCGACCAGCGCGACAGCGCCGACCGCTCCGAAGATGACGGCGACGGTCAGCAACGTGTCATCGACATCGGACAGCGGAAGCCCGGTCACGATCGCCTCGCCGGGCCGATGGACCGATAGCGCGAGCACCCGGTAGCGGCCGAGCCCGTCAAGGTCGACCGTCGCGGGCGAACCCTGTGCCACCCGCGCGAGTTGTTGTGCAGCCGCGACACTGATCTCGCTGCGGGTCCCGTCGGCGGTGATGACTCCCGCGTCGACCGGTTCGCCGTGCGAGATCACAGCGCCCAGCGTGCGGGCGGCCTGTCCCGGCGCGTTGAGGAAGGCGGGTCCCGGCCCGGAGTCCTGCCGGAAGATCATGCGTTCGCGGAACCCGGGCCTCGGAAAGCCGGGCGGTGGAGGTGGCGGGCCGAACTCGAACAGTCCCGCCGAGCGCCGACCCGTCTCGAGCAGACGCTCGTCCAGCTGGTCGGTGAGAAAGTGTTGCAGTGCAAGGACTGTGCCGACCCCGACCGCCGCACACACCAGTGCGAGTAGCACGACCTGCGAGGCGAGCAGGCGGGCCCGCAGCGACCACGTCCGCGCCGAACGGATCCGCGTCGACGGCCCGGCTACGGGCCCGTCAGCGCGCGGGCTTGAGGACATACCCGGCTCCGCGCAAGGTGTGGATCATCGGCTCGCGCCCGCTGTCGATCTTCTTCCTCAGATACGAGACGTACAGCTCGACGATGTTCGAGCGGCCGCCGAAGTCGTAGCTCCATACGCGGTCGAGGATCTGCGCCTTGGAAAGCACGCGTTTCGAATTGCGCATCATGAACCGCAGCAGCTCGAACTCGGTGGCGGTCAACGAGATCAGCTCCCCGCCGCGCGTCACCTCGTGGCTGTCCTCGTCGAGGACGAGATCGCCCACCACGATCTTCGCGCCGCCCGATTCGCTCGCCACGCCGGTGCGCCGCAGCAGCGCCCGCAGCCGCAGCACCACTTCCTCGATGCTGAACGGTTTGGTGACGTAGTCATCGCCGCCGGCGGTCAGGCCGGCGATGCGGTCCTCCACCGAGTCTTTGGCCGTCAAGAGCAGCAGGGGCAGGCCGGGTATCTCCTCACGCAGTTTGCGCAGCACGTCGAGTCCGCTCATGTCGGGCAGCATCACGTCGAGTACGACGACGTCCGGCGGCGTCTCGCGGGCCGACGCGATGGCCGACGCCCCGTCGGTCGCGGTCGCGATCTCCCAGCCTTCGTACCGCAGCGCCATCGACACCAGTTCGGCCAGCACCGGTTCGTCGTCGACCACCAGCACGTGAATCGGCTTGCCGTCGGTCCGGCGCATGTCGACGCGGCCGGATCCCTGTTCGCTGACGCCTGGGGGAACGGAGTTGGCCACGGGCCCATTATCCGCAGCCGCCATGAGCGGTTCCTGTGTCGTTTCTATGCGTCGGCTGTGAATGGATGCACAGCGACGACCGAGCCGACGCACAGCCCGCACATATGGATCGCGGACAGTGTTGAGGCGTGAGTATCGACAACCAGGACGACCGATGGGGTGCCCCCGACCCGCAGGCATCGCGATGGGGCCGGCGCGAAACGGTATTGGCGCTTGCCGTCGCGATGGTGATCGCCGGTCTGGGCGGCGCGGCCATCTACGCCGCCACGGACGGCACGTCGGCCTCCCGGCCGCCGGCATTTCACGGGCCGCCCGACGGACCTCCCGGTCTGCCCGGCTGCCTCCCGCAGATGCCCGGAGCACATCCGGCGGGACTGCATGGTCACATCCTCGGCGACGGCACGAAAGCCGCCGGGGACACACGGCCTGGCTAGCCGGTCGGTGCGGGCTCCGCGGTCACCGGGGGCGTGGCCACCGACGTCGTCGGGGTTTCCGGAGCCTTGCTGTCGGTGACCGTCTCGCCGGTGGTGATCTCCGACGTCGTCACCGGCCCCGGGGTCACGGGAGGTTCGTCATCTTGCGCGGCCGTCGTGGAGGCGACCGAGAACGCCCCCATCGCGAGCAGCGCACTCGTCCCGACCGCCGCCGAGAGCAACTTCACCTGTTTCGTGTTCACTTCGATCTCCGTTTGTCCGGTGGGCGCGATCACCGTCGCGGCCCGTCTAACAGCGCAAACAGGGCTTCGTCGTCGAACCCTTGCGTGGTGGATAACCGAACGGGCGGCCGACGAAACGAACGGAGGCGCTACTTGGCGGCTTCCTCCTCCGACGGCAACGGCGCCGGTCCCTTGATGGTGGGCTTCGCGATTCCGACGACCGGAGCCGTGGCCGGGGTTGAGTTTCTGCTCGTCGCACCGACCGTCATGGTTGGTGTGGCGGTCGCGGGGCGGCTGGTCGAATGCGCTGCGAGCAACCCGAGCGCGGCCATGGCCACGAGCGCACAGCCGCCGATCACCGCCGCGACTGCCCGCATTCCGGCACCGGGTCGCACACCGCGACGTGTCATCTGAGTTCTCCGTTCGTGGTTGCCCAGTCGCCCCGTCGGCGCGGCCACCGGTGAAATCGCAGACGCCCCCCGACTGAACCAGCGGTTGCTGGACACCCGCTGCGACCGCGGTGAGAGTTCGCCAAAACGGCCAGCTCGGCGCGCTGCGACGGCCCGCATCACGGCCATCAGGGCCGTCATCTCCTAACCTGAGCGCATGCAGCCGACCGACAGACCCCCCGCATGACGCGGTTCCTGACGCGCCGACTGCTCAACTACCTGGTGTTGCTGGCACTGGCGTCGTTCCTGGTTTTCCTGCTCGCGTCGTGGCAGTTCGACCCCCTCGACAGTTTGGAGAGCCGCAACCCGCGTCCGCCGCAGGCCGTCATCGACGCCAAGCGCGCCGAACTCGGACTCGACAAGCCGGTGCTCGAGCAGTACGTCCACTGGGCGTCCGGCGCCATCCGCGGGGACTTCGGGGTGACGATCGGCGGGCAGCCGGTGACCGACGAGCTGTGGCGACGGGTAGGCGTCAGCCTCCGCCTACTGGTGATCGGCTCGGTCGTCGGGACCGTGATCGGTGTGGCCGCCGGGGCGTGGGGCGCCATCAGGCAGTACCGGCTCAGCGACCGCGTCGTGACCGTGCTGTCCCTTCTGGTGATCAGCACGCCGACGTTCGTGCTGGCCAACCTCTTCATCCTGGCCGCGCTGGGAGTGAACAACGTGTTCGGCGTCCGGATCTTCGAATACACCGGCGAGACTTCGCCATTCCCCATCGAGGGGGCGTGGAATCAGTTCGTCGACCGGTTGCAGCACCTGGTGTTGCCCAGCATGACGCTGGCCATCTCCTCGATCGCGATCTACAGCCGCTACCAGCGCAACGCGATGCTCGACGTCCTCGGGCAGGACTTCATCCGCACCGCGCGGGCCAAGGGCCTGACGCGGCGGCGCGCGCTCGTCAAACACGGCCTGCGCACCGCGCTGATCCCGATGGCGACGCTGTTCGCCTACAGCGTCGCGGGATTGGTGACCGGCGCGGTGTTCACCGAGAAGATCTTCGGCTGGTACGGCGTCGGGGAATGGATCGTCACCGGCATCGGAAACCAGGACATCAACATCGTCGCGGCGATCACCGTGCTGTCGGCGGCGATGATCCTGTTGGCCGGCTTGCTGTCCGACGTGGTCTACGCCGCGCTCGATCCGAGGGTGCGGGTGTCATGACCGAACCGGCCACGAACGAAACCTCGACCACCGCGCAGTCCGGTCTCGACACAGCCGGTTTCGCGTCGCGACGGTCGCTGGTGTTCCGCCGCTTCCTGCGCAACAAGCCGGCTGTCATCTCCCTGGTGCTGCTGCTGGTGCTGTTCGTCGGGTGCTACGCGTTGCCTCCCCTGTTGCCCTACAGCTACAACGATCTCGACTACTTCGCGCTGCAGCAGCCGCCCAGCCCCGACCACTGGTTCGGCACCAACGCGCTGGGACAGGACCTGTTCGCCCAGACGCTGCGGGGCATGCAGAAGTCGATGCTGATCGGTGTCTGCGTCGCGTTCATCTCGACGATCATCGCGGCGACCGTGGGCACGATCTCGGGGTACTTCGCCGACTGGCGAGACCCGGCCCTGATGTGGCTGGTCGACCTGATGCTGGTGGTGCCGAGCTTCCTGCTGATCTCGATCGTCGTGCAGCGCACCAAAGGCGACATTCTCTGGATGATCGTGCTGCTGTCGTTGTTCAGCTGGATGATCAGCTCCCGGATCGTCCGCGGCATGACGATGAGCCTGCGCGACCGCGAATTCGTCGCGGCCGCACGCTATATGGGCGTCAGCAACTGGCGGATCATCATCCGCCACATCCTGCCCAACGTCGCGTCGATCATCATCATCGACACGGCGCTCAACGTCGGCGTCGCGGTGCTGGCCGAAACAGGGTTGAGCTTCCTGGGTTTCGGCATCCAGCCACCCGATGTGTCGCTCGGAACGCTGATCGCCGACGGCACGAAGTCGGCGACGACGTTCCCGTGGCTGTTCCTGTTCCCCGGCGGTGTGCTGGTGCTGATCATTCTGTGCGCCAACCTCGTCGGCGACGGCTTGCGCGACGCGCTCGATCCGAGTGCCCGTCAGCTCCGGGGGCGCAAGCGATGAGCCTGCTCGAGGTCCGTGACCTCACCGTCGAGTTCCCCACGGACTCGGTACCGGTGAAAGCGGTGCGCGGCATGAACTTCGACGTCGGCAAGGGCGAGGTCGTGGCGCTGGTCGGCGAATCCGGGGCGGGTAAATCGGCCAGCGCGATGGCCGTCGTCGGCCTGCTCCCCGAGTACGCCGAGGTGTCGGGTTCGATCCGGCTGCACGGCGACCAGCTGATCGGGCTGTCCGATCAGCGGATGTCGGCGATCCGCGGCAAGGCCATCGGTACCGTGTTCCAGGACCCGATGTCGGCGCTCACCCCCGTCTACACCGTCGGCGACCAGATCGCCGAAGCCATCGAGATCCACCAGCGCGGCGTCGGCCGACAAGCCGCCAGGAAGCGCGCGGTCGAACTGCTCGAACTGGTCGGCATCGCCCAACCCGACCGGCGGGCCAAATCGTTTCCGCATGAACTCTCCGGTGGTGAACGCCAACGGGTGGTGATCGCGATCGCCATCGCCAACGATCCCGACCTGATCATCTGCGACGAGCCGACGACCGCCCTGGACGTCACCGTGCAGGCGCAGATCCTCGAGGTGCTCAAGACCGCTCGCGACGTGACCGGCGCCGGCGTCCTGATCATCACCCACGACCTCGGGGTGGTCGCCGAGTTCGCCGACCGCGCGCTGGTGATGTATGCGGGGCGTGCGGTCGAGGTGGCCGGCGTCGATCGGCTCTACCGCGATCGGCGCATGCCCTACACCGTGGGTCTGCTGGGCTCCGTTCCCCGCCTCGACGCCGCCCAGGGCGCGCGCCTGATCCCCATCCCGGGGGCACCGCCGTCGATGGCCGCGTTGCCGCCGGGGTGCCCCTTCGCGCCGCGCTGTCCGCTTGCCATCGACGATTGCCGCGCCGCCGAGCCCGAGTTGCTGCCCATGGATTCCGGGTCGGGCCATTCGGCCGCGTGCATCCGCACCGAGCACGTCGTCGGCCGCAGCGCCGCCGAGATCTACGGCGTATCGACGGCCGCGCCCGACGCGCCGTCTACGGCAGAACCCCCGGTGGTGCTGCGCGTCGACGATCTGGTCAAGACCTACAAACTGACCAAGGGTGTGGTGTTCCGCCGCCAGGTCGGTGAGGTGCGCGCCGTCGACGGCATCAGCTTCGAACTGCATCAGGGCCGCACGTTGGGCATCGTCGGAGAGTCCGGGTCGGGCAAGTCGACGACGCTGCACCAGATCCTGCAGCTGACCGCCCCGGAAGGCGGCTCCATCGAGGTGCTCGGCAAGGATGTGGCCACGCTGGACCGGCGCGCCCGCCGAGAGCTGCGAGGAGACCTGCAGGTGGTGTTCCAGGACCCGGTGGCCTCCCTGGACCCACGCCTGCCCGTGTTCGAAGTGCTCGCTGAACCGTTGCAGGCCAACGGCTTCGACAGGCGGCAACGCGACGAACGGGTCGGTGAGTTGCTCGGCATTGTCGGGCTGCGCCGTGAAGACGCCACCCGCTATCCGGCCGAGTTCTCCGGAGGGCAGAAGCAGCGCATCGGCATTGCGCGCGCGCTCGCGCTACAGCCGAAGATCCTCGCGCTCGACGAGCCGGTGTCGGCCCTGGACGTCTCCATCCAGGCCGGCATCATCAACCTGCTGCTCGATCTGCAGCAGCGGTTCGGGCTCTCCTATCTGTTCGTCTCGCACGACCTCTCGGTGGTGCGGCACCTCGCCCACCGGGTGGCGGTGATGTACAAGGGCACCGTCGTCGAACAGGGCGACGGTGACCAGGTGTTCACCGACCCGCAGCACGACTACACCCGCCGGTTGCTGGCCGCGGTTCCGCAACCGCAGGTGAATCGCCGCTAAAGTCGGAGCGCATGAATATCCGACGCTTCGCTGCGGTGGCCATGATCGCCGCGCTCACCCTGACCGCCTGCTCCGGCGGATCCGAGGAGGCCCCCTCCGCCGGCGGCGAGGCGACGGTGGGAAGCACCAACGACGTCAACCCGCAGGACGTCGCCAACCTGCAGCAAGGCGGCAACCTCCGGCTGGCGCTCAACGACTTCTCGCCGAACTTCAACCCGCTGCACATCGACGGCAACACCGGGGACAACAACTCGGTCCTCAAACCTACGATGCCGCGCGCGTTCCGGATCGGTCCCGACGGCTCGGCCACCGTCAACACCGACTACTTCACCGATGTGGAGCTGACGAGCACCGACCCGCAGGTCGTCACGTACACGATCAACCCGGACGCGGTGTGGAGCGACGGCGCACCGATCACCTGGGAGGACATCCGGTCGCAGATCAACGCGACCAGCGGCAGGGACGACCGGTTCGCGATCGCGGCGACCAACGGCAGCGACCGGGTCGAGAAGGTCGAGCGGGGCGTCGACGACCGCCAGGCCGTCGTCACCTTCGCCAAGCCGTGGTCGGACTGGCGCGGCATGTTCGCGGGCACCAGCATGCTGTTGCCCAAGAGCTCGACGGAGGATCCGGAGGTCTTCAACAGGGGACAGCTCAACGGCCCCGGCCCGTCGGCGGGACCGTTCATCGTCTCCAACCTCGATCGTGGTGCCAAGCGAATCACGTTGACTCGCAACCCCAAATGGTGGGGTGAGCAGCCGCTGCTGGACAGCATCACCTTCCTGGTCCTCGACGACGCCGCGCGTATCCCCGCGCTGCAGAACAACACCATCGACGCCACCGGGCTGGCGACGCTCGACGAGATGGAGATCGCGCGACGCACGCAGGGGGTGACCATCCGGCGGGCGCCCGGTCTGGCCTGGTATCACTTCACGTTCAACGGCTCCCCGGGTTCGATCCTGGCCGACCCCGCGCTGCGACGCGCCATCGCCAAGGGCATCGACCGCAAGACCATCGCCGAAGTCACTCAGCGCGGGCTCGCCGACAACCCCGCACCGCTGAACAACCACATCTTCGTCGCGGGCCAAGAGGGTTACCAGGACAACAGCGGCGCGCTGGCCTTCGACCCGGAGAAGGCCAAGCAGGAACTCGACGCGCTCGGTTGGCGGCAGGTCGGCCAGTTCCGGGAGAAGGACGGCCGCCAACTCGTGATCCGCGACGTGCTGTTCGACTCCCTCAGCACCCGGCAGTACGGGCAGATCGCGCAGAACAACCTCGCCCAGATCGGCGTGAAACTGGAGCTGGACGTCCGCCCGGCCGCCGGCTTCTTCACCGACTACGTCACCGTCGGCAACTTCGACATCGCCCAATTCTCCTGGAGCGGTGACGCTTTCCCGCTCGCGAGCCTGACACAGATCTACCGCACCGGAGCCGAGAGCAACTTCGGGCAGATCGGCACCCCGGAGATCGACGCGAAGATCGAGCAGACCGTCGGTGAACTCGATCCGGCCAAAGCCCGTGTCCTGGCCAACGAGCTGGACAAGATGCTGTTCAACGAGGTGTTCAGCCTGCCGTTGACCCAGTCGCCCGGAAACGTCGCGGTGCGAAGCAATCTGGCCAACTTCGGTGCGTTCGGCCTGGCCGACGCGGACTACACCAAGATCGGCTTCATGAAGCCGTAAGACCCTCAGGTCTGAGGACCTTCGTCGACACCTCCGGGGGCTTCGGTCCTTTCGTGGGAGCAGGAGCTTCGCCCAGCTCACATGCCGTCGTAGCGTGGGTGCGGGAGCCGATGATGACTGCATTCATGCGCAATACAGACGCCTTCACCTGGGCGATGGAAAGTGACCCGCGGTTGCGGTCGACCGTGGTGACGGTGATCCTGCTCGAGCAGGCACCCGACTGGACCGCGGTGCGCAGCCGGTTCGACCGGATGAGCCGCATGCTGCCGATGTTGCGGCAGCGAGTCGTACAGTCGCCGCCGCCGGCACCTCCGCGGTGGGAGCCGGCACCCGACTTCGACCTCGACTTTCACATGCGGCGGGTGACCGCTCCGACTCCGGGCACCGTGGACACCGTGCTGGAGATGGCGCGCGTGGCGGAGATGGCCGACTTCGACCGGGCTCGTCCGCTCTGGGAAGTCACGCTGATCGACGGATTGCCGAACGGGGCGGCCGCGGTGCTGTGCCGGTTCCACCACGCCTTGACCGACGGCGTCGGCGGCATCCAGATCGGCATGATCCTGTTCGACCTCGAACCGCATCCGAACGCCGACCCGCCCTGGCCCGAACCGCCGCCCGCACCCACGACCGACTCGTGGCTCGGTGCTTACCGTGATGCATTGCGCTACAACGCGGGACTGGCCGGCGCCGCCGCGGGCATCGCGGCCAAGTCGGCGCCGAAGTGGCTGCAGCGAGGGATTCGCAATCCGCTCGAGGCGTTGGCTGCGACAACGGCGACGGCGGCGTCGGTCTACCGCACGGTCCGCCCGGTGAACAGCACCGGATCGCCACTGATCACCCGCCGCAGCCTGGTCCGTCGCCTCGGGGTGCACGAGGTCTCGCTGCGTGGACTCCGCGAGGCGGCGCACCGGTGTGACTGCGCACTTAACGACGCGTTCGTGGCCGGGGTCGCCGGCGGTTTGCGTCGTTACCACGAAGCGCACGGCATCGTCATCGGCGACCTGCACCTGACCATGCCGATCAACCTGCGGACCGACGGAGAGGAGATGGGCGGCAATCGGATAACGCTGATGCGGTTCGATGTGCCCGCGGGGCTCCCCGACCCGGCTAAGAGGATCCGTGAAATCCGTTCCCGCACAAGCGATGTTCGTCATGAGCGTTCGATTCCGTATACGCAGACGATCGCCGGGGTCCTCAACCTCATGCCGCGCTGGTACATCGGCTCCATCCTGCGCCACGTGGATTTCGTCGCCAGCGACGTGCCGGGGATCCCGGTCACCGTGTATCTCGGTGGGGCCCGCGTGAGCGCCCAGTACGCATTCGGACCGACGATCGGCGCGGCCGTCAACGTGACGCTGTTGACCTATACCGACACCTGTCATCTCGGCCTGAACGTCGACACCGGCGCGATCCCCGACTACGACCTCTTCCATACATGCATGGTTGAGGGGTTCGACGAAGTCCTGGCGCTGGCGGACTGAGAACCGCGGCGCCTTAGGCTCTCGGTGAGCCAAAGCAGTGTTCGCGGTGTCGGCGGTCGGTAGAACAAACGCCATGACAACGGCCGACATCCCCACACGCGCGCTTCCCGGAACTCCGGAGTGGACGCAGCTGCTCGCCCGCATCGCCGAAGGCGCCAGCGACCGCGACCTCAACGACGAGAATCCCTTCGACGCGGTCGCCGCGCTCAAGCACGCGGGCTTTGGCACCCTTCGACTGCCGGTCGAGGCAGGTGGTGCAGGATTCACCGTCCCGCAACTGTTTTCTGCCGTCATCGACGTCGCGCACGCCGATCCGATTGTCGCGCACATCTTCCGCACCCACTTTTGGTTCGTCGAGGAACGACTGCGCACGATCGATCTGCCGACGTCGAAGGCGTGGTTGGAGAAGGTCGCCGCCGGCAAAATCTTCGGCAACGCGTTCAGCGAGAAGGGCTCGTTGGCCGTCGGCAGCCTGGTGTTCAAGACGCGTCTGCTACCCGACCCCACCAATGAGGGGGCGTACCGGTTGGACGGCGAGAAGTTCTACAGCACAGGAACGTTGTTCTCCGACTACCTCACGGTGACCGCCACCACCGACCACGACTCGGTCGCCAACGTGGTGGTGCCCGCCGACCGTGAGGGGGTGCGCATCATCGACGACTGGGACGGCTTCGGTCAGCGTCGCACCGGCACGGGCACCACCGTCTTCACCGATGTCGCGGTCGCCGCCGACGAGGTGCTCAGCGACACACCCTACGACGCCGATCCGGTGCCGACGGTCCAGTACGCCTCGCTGCAGCTGTTCATCCACGCGGTCGTGGCGGGCATCCTCGAGTCCGTCGTCGACGACGGCGTCGCGCTGTTGCGGTCCCGTGACCGCAGCTTCAGCCACGCGCTGACCGAGCGGCCCAGCGACGATCCGCTGTACCAGAAGCTGCTCGGCGAGCTGGCCAGTACCGCCTACATCGCCCGGGCCTCGGTGCTCGATGCGGCGGCGGCCATCGGCGCCGCGACGGCCTCGGAGGTCGACGGGGTTCCCGACGCCGACCTCGCCGCGGAGGCCCAGCTGAAGGTGGCCAAGGTCAAGGTGCATCTGGACGCGGTGGCGCCGGAGGCCGCCACGCGACTGCTCGAGCTCGGCGGGGCCAGCGCCGCCAGCCGCAAACGCAATCTGGACCGGCACTGGCGCAACATCCGCACCATCACGTTGCACAACCCGGTCGTCTACAAGGCCAGGGTGATCGGCCAGAACCTGCTGCACGACACCCCGATTCCGTCGAACGCCTACTTCTGACCCCTCACCCACCCAAGCGATTTGTGCGTGATTTCGATCGCTCAGCGAACGTTTTCACGCACGAATCGCATCTAGGAGTGCTCCATGTCGCGTCAACTACACCTGGGCGGTTTTCAGATCGCCTCACAGGTCACCCATTCGCATGCGGCGTGGCGTCATCCCGCCAGTGACACCGGGTTCACCACGCCGGAGTACTACCACCGCATCGGTCGCATCCTCGAGCGCGGCAAGTTCGACTTCGTGTTCTTCGCCGATCTGCTCGCCGCGCCGATCCGCTTCGGTGACGACATCACCGAGCCGCTGCGCCGCGGCACCCAGGCGACGGCGACGCTGGACCCGTCGATCGTCGCGGCCAGCATCGGCGCGGTGACCCCGACAAGGTGCTGATATTCCCTGCGTTCATTCCGTTCATCGGGGAGACCGAGTCGATCGCGCGGGAGAAGGCGGCGTTCCACAACGAGTTGGCCGATCCGATCTCCGGTCTGATCACGTTGTCCGTACACACCGACCACGACTTCTCGGTCTACGACCTCGACGCTCCAGTCGAAGATGTCCAGGTGACCGGGACGCAGGGCCTGTTCGACACGGCGCGACGGGTCGCCAACCGGGACAACCTGACCCTGCGCGACATCGGCAAGTGGTACGCACAGGGTGTGCTCCTGCCCCAATTCGTCGGTACCGCAGAGCAGGTCGCCGACCAGATAGAGGAATCGTTCAACGCCGGCGAGGCCGACGGGTTCATGGTGTCGGCCGCGCAGACACCGGGCACCTTCAACGACTTCGTCGACTCGGTGGTTCCCGAACTGCAGCGGCGCGGCCTGTTCCGCACCGAGTACACGGGCGACACGCTGCGCGAACACCTGGGGCTCGGTGATGTCACCTTCGGGCCGGCGCAGCGGCTGCAGTCTGCGAGCTAACCGGTCGACAGGCGCGGGCGCAATCGCTGCGCGTCGATCTGCGCTCCCGCTTCGAGGTCGTCGATGAGCGTCTGGGCATAGGCGACGAGCCCCGTGACGTCGACGCCGTGGGCGACCGAGGTTACGTCGGCCAGGCCGGCGCGGGCGCGGCTCAACACCCCCAGCGCACCCTTGGTGTTTCCGCGTTGCACGTGGGTGATGCCGACCGCGAGCTGGGCGAGGCTCTGCCAGAGGGTGCGTTCGGTGTCCGGGCCGTTCTTCCACGCCGCCTCCAACACCTCGTGCGCGTGGAACGCCATGCCCTTGTCGAGGAGCTCCTGGGCATAGGCGAGGGTTTCGGCCGGCGGCAGGTCGAGGTCGTCGGGGATCCGCGCGACCCCCTCGCTGCCGTGGGGCAGCGGCCGTCCCAGCGCATCGCGGGGGCGGGTGTTGCGCGGACGCCCGGCGTCGTCGCGGTCGCGCTCGGCCATGGAACCCATCTTGGCACTGCTCAGGCGCGGAGCAGTTCGGCGGCCTTCTCCCCGATCAGCACGCTGGGCGCGTGGGTGTGCCCGCGGATGATGGTCGGCATCACCGACGCGTCGGCGACCCGCAGCCCTTCGACACCGCGGACGCGCAGGTGCGGGTCGACCACGCTCGCGTCGTCGCGACCCATGCGGCACGTGCCGACCGGGTGGTAGAGCGTGTGCGAGAACGTGGCCAGCGCGCGTTCCAGCGTCGCGTCATCGAGGGCGCCCGAGTCGAGAGGTCGCGCGATCTTGCCGATGACTCCCTCGAGCGCCGGTGCCTGGGCGATCGTCGCGCAGATGCGCAGCCCGGCCATCATCGCCGCTCGGTCGGCGCCGTCGGGGTCGCTGAGATAGCGCGGGTCGATGATCGGCTTGTCCGCCGGGTCGGGCGAGCGCAGTTCGATGGTGCCGGTGCTGGACGGTTTGAGCAGGATCGCGCCCAGTACGACGGCGTGCTTGTCGTAGGGGTCGCCGATGCCCTCTTCGAAGAACGGTGCCGGGGCGAAGATCAGCTCCAGATCGGGCAGCGCGAGGTCGGGTCGGCTGCGGACGAAACCGTAGGCCTCTCCCACGTTGGAGGTGAGCATGCCGCGACGTCGCAACAGGTAGTTGAGCAGCTGAAGCGGTTTCTCGGCGGCGAACAGGCTGTCGTCGGGAACGTCGAAGCCGAGCGCCGCGATGAAGTGGTCGAGGAGATTGGCGCCCACGTTCGGTGCGTGGACCAGCGTGTGGATGCCGTGCTCGGCCAACCGTTCGCCGTCACCGATACCCGACAGCATCAACAGCTGAGGGCTGTTGATCGCGCCGCCGCACAACACGACTTCACGCCGGGCCCTGATGATGCGGCGGGCGCCGTTCTGCTCGATCTCGACGCCGACGGCGCGGTGTCCGTCGAACACCACCCTGGTCGCCAACGCCTCCGTTTCGAGCGTGAGGTTGCCGCGCTTGAGGGCCGGTTTCAGGTAGGCGTCGGCGGCGCTCCACCGCGCACCGCGGCGCTGGGTCACCAACGTCTCGCAGAACCCTTCCGGCGCCGCCTGGTTCGGCTTCTCGATGCGGTAGCCGCACTGCTCGGCGGCGGCAAGCCATTTGGCGGTGGCGCTGCGCGGGCTGCGCTGCGGGCTGATGGAGAGCGGACCGGCTTCGATGCGGCGCAGGTACGGCTCGAGATGCGCGTAGTCCCACTGCTCGCCGGCGGCCTGCCCCCACTCGTCGTAGTCCGCAGCGAATCCGCGCACCCACATCATCGCGTTCATCGACGACGACCCGCCGACCATCTTGCCTCGCGGCCAATAGATTTCGCGGCCGTCGAGCTCCTTCTGCGGTTCGGTCAGGTAGTCCCAGTCCATGGGCCCGCGGAACAACTTGACGAAGCCGGCAGGGATGCGGATGAACTTGTCCTTGTCATGCGGACCGGCTTCGAGCGCGACGACCCGCACAGACGGATCGTCGCTGAGCCGGGCGGCCACCACCGACCCGGCCGAGCCCGTTCCCACGACGATGTAGTCGGCTTCCATCCGCCGGAGTCTAGATTTTCCGAGACGCGCGAACCCGGAAAGTGCGCGAACCCGCACGGAAAGTCGTGGTCGCCGGACGGCTGTCCGCGCCCGCGAGCGGCTATGCGGTGAGCGCGATGTGCTGGGCTCCGTCGACGGCCGCGTACCGCTGCGGGCTGCACGTCAGCACGATCACCTGCCCGTCGCCGCCCACCGCGTTGAACACCGCCCCCATCTTGACCAGTCGGTCGGGATCGGTGAACCCGAGCGCGTCGTCGATGACGACCGGCACGCTGTCCTCCTTGGCCACCAGCGCCGCGCCGGCCAGTCGCGCCACGATGCCGAGTTGTTCCTTGGCCCCGCCGGACAGCGAGTCGTAGGGCACGGTGCGCCCCGACAGCGTGCGGGCGCAGATCCGCAGTGCGCTGTCGACCTCGACCTCGAAGCTGTCACCGAACACCATGCGGCCCAACCGTTCCACTTCGCCGCGGAACGGCTCGACATAACGCTGCCGGGTGGAGTCACGGTGCCGTGCGATCACCGACCGCAAGAGCTCGGCGGCCCGCGCGCGGCGCTGCACCCTCGAGTACTCGGCGAGCGCGTGCTCCCGCTCCGTTTCCGCCTCGTCGAGCTTGCCTTTGCGGCCTTCGGTGCCGTACACCTTCAGCTGCGTGCCGACCTCCCGCAATTCCTCAGCGAGCTGGTGGTGCCCGGCCGACACGGCGTCGGCCCGTTGCGTTGCCTCCCGAAGGGCCCCGGCCACGGCATCGGGCGCCGCGCGGTTCACTTCCTCGCTCAACTCCTCGACCAGGCTGGTGGCCCGCAACGCTTCCTCGGCGTGCATCTGAGCCCGGTGCGCCAACTCGTCGTCACCGACGGTGGCGCGCTGCCCCTGCAACCGTTCACGGGCCAGGGTGAGCTCGGACCGCGCACCGGCCAGCTTCTCGCGCAGCACGGTGAGCCGAATGTCGCACTCCCCTAGGCGCTTAGCGGCCTCTTCGGCGACCTTGCGCTGCTTGTCGCAGTCGCCGATCGCCTGCTTGTGCGCGGTTGTGGCGGCGTCGAGCTCGGCACGGGCGGCGCCGGCGTCGACCTCGAACAGATCGGCCACCTCTGGTTGACGGGCCTCGAGGTCAGCCAGCCGCGCCCTGAGCCGGTCGGCCGATTCGTCGCCCGTCAGCGCCTCGACCGTCGCGCTGAGCCGGTCCCTGGTGGTGACCAGCTGTTGCCGACGCTGGTCCTGAGCGCGCGCCTCGTCGACGTCGTCGACGCCGCAAGCCGTCAGTGCCGTGGCCAGCACATCCTGTGCCGCATCGAGTTTGGCTTGGGTTTCCGATGCCGGCGTGCCGGGCACCAGCCGGGCGGTCAGCAGATCGGGCACCTCGATGGCGGTTTCAGCGCTGACGCTGGCCGTCCACGCCTGACCGGCGCCGAGGGTGACCGTCTGGCCCCCGACGCGGAGCTCGACGGCCGCCGACGCGATGAGCTCGATGTGTGCCGACGCCAGTTCGACCTGGGCCGTCACGGCGTCGACCGTCGCCTTGGCGGCGTCGATGGCCCGCATCTTCTCGCCGGTCACCCGGATCTCGGCGAGTTCGCCCTGCACGCGTTCGAGGTCACGCTGGGCGGTCTCGACCTTCGACAGTTGCGCGGCGATGCGGTCTGCCTCGTCGCGATCGGCCAGCCGTTGGACGGTACTTCGCGCCGCTTCGACGCGAGCCTGGGTGCCCTCCAACGCTTTTCGTGCCTGCTCGGCTGCCGCCTCGGCGAGTTCGGCGACTTCGGCGGCCGTCGCCTGGTTCTCGTCGGCCTTGACGGCCTCGGCCTCGAGGTCTGCCATCGCGGCGGCCCGCTGCTCGATGTCGGCACGTAGGCGCCGGCGCTCCTCGACCGCGGCGCGCGACGTGTCGTGGTTGGCCTGCGCCGCCGCGAGAACCAGTTCCGCCTCCTTGAGCTGTGCCTTCAACGCGGCCACCTCCTCGGCGGCCTGCTGCGCGACGGCGACCTGCCGTGCCGCATCGGTGCACTGTTCGGTCAGCCGGGCCAGTTCGTCGGTGAGCGTGGCGTGCCTGCGGACCGCGTCGTCGACCTGCGCAACGGCGGCCGCCGCCTCGGCCAACGCCTCCTCGGCCGTGCGCAACCGGGTGGTGGCAGCGGCCCATTCACCGGTGGGCCTGCCGGTGCGGGTGAAGTAACGCAGGTATTCGTCCTCGACGCGGTCGACCAGCAGCGGTTCGGCACCCGAAAGCTGCACGGCCTCACCGGCAGCCACGTCGAGCGCACGTGAGAGCGCATCGCATCCGGACAGGTCGACTGCCGCCGTCGACCCGGACTGCAGCACCCGCTGGGCCTGCCACAGGCAGGTGTCGACGGTCTCGTCGAGCATGGCCCGGACCCGGTCGTGCGCCACGTCACCGGTGAGCTGTTCGCGGCGCGGCTCCATGATCGTCAGTTCGGTCTCGAAGCGTTTGTGGAAGCGCTTGCGGTACACGAAACGATAGGGGCCGGTGGAGATCTCGGCCTCGACCTCGGCGCCGACGTCGGCGTGTGTCGGCTTGACCTCTTTGACCTCTTTCTTCGCCGAGCGGTCTTTGGCCTCGATCAACAGGTCCAGCGCCTCGATCATCGACGACTTGCCGATCTCGTTCGCGCCGCTGACGATCACCACGCCATGGTCGGGGAATTCGATCTCGCGGCGGGTGATGCCGCGGTAGTTGGTCAGGACCAGCCGGTGCAGTTTCATGCCACACCTCGTTCCGACAGCCGTAGGAGCAGCGCCAGGGCGGCCCGGGCGTCGTCGGCCGCCTCACCGTCCGACCGTGCGGTCGCGACGAGTTCGTCGACGGCCGATGCGGCGAAGCCGCCGATACCGAGGTCGTCGAACTCACCGTCGGCGGGGACGACCGCGATGTCGCTCTGCTTCTCGTCCACCCTCAACGCGGCGAAGAGCCGGGCGTACTTGTCCAGGCAGACGTCGAGCGCGGCCTTGTCGGTGACCGTCAGCGATCCGGTCAACGCGAGACGGACCACGGTACGTTCCTTGTTCGGCAACAGATCCAGGTTGATGTCCAGGTCGGCGACGTCGCGGTCGCTGTCCACCCCACGGCGCAGCGTGACGAACCGCCAGCGGCCCACCTTCCGCGGTTCCACGGTCACCGGACGCCCCGGGGCGTCCTCGTCGATGTCGACGATCAGCACATGCCCCGGGTCCACCTCGATGTCGTCGTAGTTGGTGACCTCCGGCGACCCGGAGTACCAGATCCGCCCGGTGGACCCCACCTGCATGCGAGAGTGCTTGTCGCCCAATGCCACATAGTGCACCGCGCCCCGGTTGACGGCCGCCTCCAGCGCCGCCAGCCGGATGAGCGACGGCCGGTCCTTGTCCGGCACGAAGATGTCCACACCGCCGTGGCCGACGACGACCCGCGTCACCCCGTCGGCGCAAAGACCCTCGAGCACGCCCGCCACGGGGTCCGACGACGGCGCCTTCGAGGTCCACGGCGCCGCGACCAGCTCGAGGCCGGGCCGCACCTCGTGCACCCCCGCGCGGTCGAGCACCCGCACGTTGCCGGGACACTCGGCGACGAACAGTGGGCTGGTGTAGACCGACGAGGCGTCCAGCGGGTCGTGGTTGCCCGGCAGCAGGTAGACCGGAACGCCGATGGCGCGCATGGCCTCGAGCGACTGGCTGACGTCGCGCGGTGCCAGTTGGTTGTGCTCGAAGACGTCGCCGGCGACGACGACGAACTCCGCGCCCGCGTCGGCGGCCACCCGGCCCAATTCGACCACCGCGTCGCGGCGCGCCGCCGAATAACGGGGCTGCGCCTCACCATTGAGGAAGTACCGCGTCATGCCGAGCTGCCAGTCGGCGGTGTGCACGAATCGCATCTCAGCGCCGCCTTCCCCTCGTCGTGTTTGCCGGGCACCGCGAGTGTAGGGCGGGACGCCGACAAGTCCCGGGAGGTGCGGCGGCATGCCTTACGGTTAGTCCGGTGTACCGCACGCTGCTGTTGCTCCGGCACGCCAAGTCGGACTATCCGCCAGGGGTCGCAGATCACGACCGTCCGCTGGCGCCCAGAGGCGTGCGCGAAGCCGGGTTGGCCGGTGACTGGCTGCGCGCCAACGTGCCCGCCGTCGACGCCGTGCTGTGTTCCACCGCCACCCGCACCCGCGAGACGCTCGCGCGCACCCGCGTCGCCGCGCCGGTCCAGTACCGCGACCGCCTCTACGACGCGACTGCGGGCACGGTGATCGACGAGATCAACCGCGTGCAATCACACTTCGACTTCGAGGTGGGAACCCTGCTGGTGATCGGCCACGAACCGGCGATGTCGGGGGTCGCGCTCGGCCTGGCCACCGCCGACGGCACCAACGTCGCTGCGGCCGAACAGATCTCGCTGAAGTTCCCGACATCGTCCATCGCGGTGCTGCGCACGCGGCAGACGTGGGCCGACGTCGCGCTCGACGGCGCCGCGCTGGTGGACTTCCACGTCGCGCGCTAGCGGTCAGGCGCGGGTGGCCAGCGTCAGCTCCATCAGCTTGATCGCCATACCGCAGGCGTCCATCCCCGGCGACTGCGGGTTGACCCACCAGCCGACCACACCGGCCGCGTCGCTGGCCACACCGCACGCCCCGTTCGGATCGTTCGGCCGCATCACGATGGACTGGATCCCGGCGACCCTGCGGTCCTCGATCCGATAGTCCAACCGCTGGGCCACCTCGCGCTCGTGGTCCAGATCGCCCTGCTCGAACCAGAACCTGGTGATGTCGATGAGGCCACCCGGGTTGGCCGCCTGCCAGCGGCACACGGCGCCGACGAACGTGCTCTGGATGTCGAGCGGGTCGGCGCCCACGGTCTCGGCGAGGATGTCCTCGGTCAGCACCTCGCACTCCTTGAGGAGGTTCGGGTACTGCCGCTCGGAGTCTTCGTTGCGCGGTCCCCCACCGGACCCCGACTTGGCCGCCGTGCCTTCCACCGTCTGGGTGCAACCGGTGAGCACGGACAACGAAGCGAGCGCGGCGAAGGTGCCCGCGATCAGCCGACGAGCGGACGCGGTTCTCATTCGGAGTTCACAATCGATTGGCGGGTCAGTTCCTTGGCCACCTCGCACGGATCCGGGAACGGCTTGCTGGCGTAGCTGATCGACCACTCGATGAAGTCATCGTCGAATTGGATGCCGATCTCGCACAGGTTGACGCCGTTGATCGGGTCCTCGCTGTACCCGATGAACCCGTCGTGGCCTTCGATGCTGATGTCCTCGACCGCGGTGCGGGACAGTTCCATGGTTTTGCGCTCACGCCCGATCGGGCTGCCGCGGAACCAGGTGAACGAGAAGTGCGGGCCGAGGATGCTGCCACCGGCCAGCCACTGGCACCCCACGGAGGTCTTGGCGGTGTTGATCAGCCCCGGAACCCGGGTCTGCTTGATGACCTCCTGGTCGCTGATACCACCGCACTGGGCGAAGAACGGGCCGTGCGAGACGTTCTCCGCGGGAGCTGGGGTGTCCTCAGGCACTTGCGGGCCGGCGGGTTCGGAATCCGAGCATGCGGACAGCGGGATGACCACCGCGGCCGCGAGGGCCAGGCAGCGGGTCACGCGCGTGCTGTGAGTCACGCCATGCACTGTAGCGGCAGCTTGTGAGGTCAACCACCGACATGCCGGTTGACCTGCCCATATATCGGATGTGCGACAGTAACGGAATGTTATGGGCGCTGCTGCGACAGTACGCGCGGCCATATCGGGCGTTGCTCGTCACCGTCGCCACGCTGCAGTTGGTCAGCACGCTCGCCTCGCTGTACCTGCCGACCGTCAATGCGGCGATCATCGACGACGGCGTCGCGGTCGGGAATCTGCGCCGGATCGTCGAACTCGGCGGTGTGATGCTCGCGGTCACCGCGCTGCAGGTGGTGTGCGCGGTCGGGGCGGTCTACTTCGGATCAAGGGCGGGCATGGGTGTCGGCCGCGATCTGCGCGCGGCGATGTTCGACCACGTGACCGGGTTCTCGGCCGAGGACACCGCACGGTTCGGCGCGGCGTCACTGCTCACCCGCACCACCAACGACGTGCAACAGATTCAGCTGCTGGTCCAACTGACCTGCACGATGCTGGTCACCGCGCCGATCATGTCGATCGGCGGGATCGTCATGGCGCTGCACCAGGACGCCGGGCTGTCCTGGCTGCTGCTGGTGAGCGTGCCGATCCTGGCCCTGTCCAATTACTGGATCGTGCGACATCTGCTTCCGATCTTCCGGCGGATGCAGCGACTGGTCGACGGCATCAACCGGGTGATGCGCGACCAACTCGCCGGCCTGCGCGTGATCCGCGCCTTTGCGCGGGAACCGTTCGAACGCAACCGGTTCGCCGAAGCCAACCACGCGCTGGCCGACACCGCGCTCGAAGCCGGACGGTGGCAGGCGCTGATGCTGCCCACCACGACGCTGGTGATCAACGTCTCGAGCGTCGCGTTGATCTGGTTCGGTGGGCTGCGCATCGACGCCGGACAGATGCAGGTGGGCTCGCTGATCGCGTTCCTGGCCTACTTCATGCAGATCCTGATGGCCGTCCTGCTGGCGACGTTCATTCTCGTCATCATCCCGCGGGCGTCGGTGTGCGCCGAGCGGATCTCGGAGGTGCTGTCCGTCGCACCGCAGATCGTCAGCCCCGAACACCCGGTGCGGCCGTCGAGAATTCGGGGTGAGGTCCGGTTGGACGCCGCGACGTTCTGTTATCCCGGCGCTGAACGACCTGTGCTGCAGGATATTTCGCTGCTGGCACGACCGGGTACGACGACGGCGGTGGTCGGCTCCACCGGGTCGGGCAAGTCGACGCTGGTGTCGCTGATCTGCCGGATGTACGACGCGACGAGCGGATCGGTGTACCTCGACGGGGTCGACGTGCGCGACTACGACCCCGAGCAGCTGTGGTCGGCGCTCGGCCTGGTGCCGCAGCGCGGATACCTGTTCTCGGGCACCGTCGCCGACAACCTGCGGTACGGCAAGGCCGACGCGGATGACGACGAGATGTGGGCCGCGCTGCGGGTGGCCGCGGCCGACGACTTCGTGCGCGCGCATCCCGACGGCCTGGCCATGAAGGTCACGCAGGGTGGCGCCAATTTCTCTGGTGGACAACGGCAGCGGTTGGCCATCGCCCGCGCGGTGATCCGCCGGCCCGCCGTTTATCTGTTTGACGACGCGTTCTCCGCACTCGACGTGCACACCGACGCCCGCGTGCGCTCGGCGCTGCGCGAGGCATCGGCAGAAGCGACGGTCATCGTTGTCGCCCAGCGCATCTCCACCGTCACCCAGGCAGATCAGATCGTGGTGATCGACGACGGCCGGATCGTCGGCATCGGCACTCATGAAACCCTGCTGACGGACTGCCCGCAGTACGCCGAATTCGCCGAATCGCAGTCGCTCGCCATCGTCGGGGACGCCCAGTGAGCGGCCCGATGGCCCGCCCCATCCGCGGCATGCAGCAGGCGCCCACGCAGCGCTCACGCGACTTCACCGGCTCCGCGATCCGCTTGGTCAAACGGCTGACACCGCAGCGGGGTCTGACCGCATGCGTGATACTCCTGGGCGTCGCGGGCATCGCGATCAGTGTCATCGGGCCGCGAATCCTGGGACACGCCACCGATCTTCTGTTCAACGGCGTGGTCGGCCGTCAGCTGCCCGCGGGGATCACCAAGGAGCAGGCCATCGACGCGGCCCGCGCGCGCGGTGACGGCACGTTCGCCGATCTGCTGTCGGGGATGAACGTGGTCCCCGGCCAGGGTGTGGACTTCGGGGCCGTCGGGCGCACACTGCTGCTCGCGTTGGGCCTGTATCTCGTCGCTGCGCTGATGGTCTGGTTGCAGGCCCTGCTCCTCAACGTCGCGGTGCAGCGGACCATGGTGAGACTACGCTCGGACGTCGAGGACAAGCTGCACCGAATGCCGCTGTCCTACTTCGATTCTCGTCAGCGCGGCGAGGTGCTCAGCCGGGTCACCAACGATGTCGACAACATCCAGGGCTCGTTGTCGATGACGATCAGCCAGCTGTTGACGTCCGTGCTGACGGTGCTGTCGGTGCTGGTGATGATGCTGACCATCTCACCGCTTCTCACGCTGCTGACCGTGGTGACGGTGCCGCTGTCGCTGTGGGCGACCCGGGTCATCGCGCGCCGGTCGCAACGCCTGTTCGTCGCGCAGTGGGCGAACACCGGCAGGCTCAACGCCCACATCGAGGAGACCTACAGCGGCTTCACCATCGTCAAGACCTTCGGTCATCGCGCCGCGGCTCAGAAGCGGTTCCGCGAGTGCAACGAGGGCGTCTACGACGCCGCCTTCGGCGCCCAGTTCTTCTCCGGTCTCGTCGGGCCGGCCACCACGTTCATCGGAAACCTGAGCTATGTCGCGGTCGCCGTTGTGGGGGGCTTGCAGGTGGCCACCGGCCAGATCACGCTCGGCAGCATCCAGGCGTTCATCCAGTACGTCCGCCAGTTCAACCAGCCGCTGACGCAGGTCGCGGGAATGTACAACACGCTGCAGTCCGGTGTGGCCAGTGCGGAGCGGGTTTTCGACCTGCTCGACGCCGACGAGGAGGCGCCCGATCCCGCGGATCGGCTGCCGGTCGCAGCGCCGGGAACGGGCGGGCCGGCCGGTCGGGTGGAGTTCGCGGACGTCACGTTCGGCTACCACCCCGACACACCGGTGATCCGGAACCTGTCGCTGATCGCCGAACCCGGCAGCATGGTGGCGATCGTCGGGCCGACGGGCGCGGGCAAGACGACGCTGGTGAACCTGCTGATGCGGTTCTACGACGTCGACTCCGGCCGGATCCTGGTTGACGGTGTGGACATCTCGACGGTCAGCAGGGAATCGCTGCGGTCCCGCATCGGGATGGTGCTTCAGGACACCTGGCTGTTCGCCGGCACCATCTTCGAGAACATCGCCTACGGCAGACCCAACGCCTCCGAGGACGAGGTGATCGCGGCGGCCAAAGCCGCCTACGTCGACCGGTTCGTGCACATGCTCCCCAACGGCTATCAGACCCACGTCACCGACGACGGCGCCTCGATCAGCGCCGGCGAAAAGCAGCTCATCACGATCGCGCGCGCGGTGCTGGCCCGGCCCGGCCTGCTGATCCTCGACGAGGCGACCAGTTCGGTCGACACCCGCACCGAGCTTCTGATCCAGCAGGCGATGGCCGAATTGCGGCGCGACCGAACGAGTTTCATCATCGCCCACCGGCTGTCGACCATCCGTGACGCCGACCTCATCGTGGTGATGGACGCGGGTCAGATCGTCGAACGCGGTACCCACGCCGAGTTGCTCGCTAAGCATGGCGCTTATTGGTCCATGACGCAGGCCTGAGCGTCGTACGCTCGGGGTGATGAGCGAAACGGTGTATACGTTCTGCCGGATCTGCCTGGCCTCCTGCGGGCTGGAGGTGACGGTGGACGACAACCGCGTCACCAAGATCGCCGCCGACAAGCAGAACCCGCACAGCTGGCGGGACTTCTGCGCCAAGGGTCGCACCGCGCACCGACTCATCGAGCACCCGCGCCGGATCCTGCAACCGATGCGCCGCGTCGGGGATTCCTATGTCGAAGCCACCTGGGACGAGGCCATCGCCGACATCGCGGCCAGGATGAACGCCGCAATCGAGGCGGGCGGACCCGACGCGGTCGGCGTCTACTACGGCAACCCGGCGGGCTTCTCCTCCTCCAACGTCATCTTCATGAACGGCTGGCTGGACGCGCTCGGCACCCAGAATCGCTACGCGGTGGGCTCGGTGGACCAGAACGCGATGCACGTCGTTGCGGACGCGATGTACGGCTCGATCCTGATGGTGCCGGTGTCCGATGTCGACAACTGCGACTACTTCTTGCTGGTCGGCACCAACCCCGCTGTGAGCGCATGGAATTGGCTCGAGAGCGTGCCCGGCGGGTGGCGACGCGCGATGGCACGTCAACAACAGGGCGCGACGATCGTGGTGGTCGACCCGCTGCGCACCGAATCCGCCGAGAAGGCCGACCTGCACCTCGCGGTGCGCCCCGGACAGGACTGGGCGCTGCTGTTGGCGATGGTGAAGGTCATCCTCGACGAGCGTCTCGAACATCGGCAGGACTGCGCGGAGCTGGCCACCGGCGTCGACGACCTCCGTGCGCTGGTCGCCGACGCCGATCTCGATGATCTCGCCGCCCGCTGCGACGTTCCCCGTGACCAGATCGAGCGGGTGGCCCGCGATTTCGCCGCGGCGCGCGGGGCCATGGTGGTGACCCGCACCGGGGTGTCGCTGCACATGGCGGGCACCGTCGCCGAATGGCTGGGGCATGTGCTCAACGTGATCACCGGACGCATGGACCGTCCCGGTGGACGCCGCTTTGAACCCGGCTACGTCGACGCCATCCGGATGTCGGCGATGGTCAGGGCCAAGCCACACTACAGTCGGCTGCTGGGCCGCGAAATGGTCGCCGGCGCACACGCACTCAGCGAGCTGCCCGACGAGATCACCACACCGGGCCACGGTCAGATCCGCGCGCTGTTGATCAACTGCGGCAACCCCGTGGTCTCCGGCCCCGACGGCGACAAGCTGGACCGCGCGCTGGCCGATCTGGACCTGCTCGTCGCGATCGACTTCGTCCAGCGGGAGAGTCACCGCCATGCGCACTGGCTGCTGCCGGCGGCGCATTGGCTCGAGCGCAACGACCTGCTCGCGTTCACCAGCAACATGCACGACGAGCCGTATCTGCAGTACGGCGCCAAGGCCGTCGAGCCGCCGCCGGGTGTGCGGCAGGAGTGGCGCATCTTCACCGACCTCGCGATCGCGATGCGCAGACCGCTGTTTCGCGCCAAGGGCCTCAACGGATTCATCAAGGCGACCCGTGCCGCGGCGCGCATGGCCCGTAAGCCTGCCTTGGAGTTCGGCCCGCACTGGATCGACCGCCTGGTCGTGGCGACCTCACGAAAGGTCAACGGGCGCAAGATCAAATGGCGAGACGTCATATCGCACCCGCACGGCTGGGTGTTGGGCCCCCGCGAATTCGGGCATTTCCGGGACGCGTTGAGGACCGACGACAAGAAGGTGCACGCCGCGCCGCCCGAGTTCGTCGCGCGGGCCCGCGAGCTGCTCGCCGACCCGCTTCCCGCCGCACCGGTCGGCTATCCGTTCCAGCTGGCCAACCGCAGGCACCGGCACTCGATGAACTCCTGGCTCAACGAGTTACCCGGACTGCATCCCGCCGGTAAGGGCAACGACGTGATCATTCACCCGAAGGACGCGGCCGACCTCGGGGTGAGCGACGGCGACCTCGTCAGGGTCTTCTCCCCCGTCGGCGCGGTCGAGTTGACGGCGGTGGTGGACGACCGACCGCGTGAAGGGGTGGTCATCATCGATCACGGTTGGGGCTCACGCGTTTTCGACCCACGCGGGGCCAGCAATCCGATCTCCTACGGCGTGAACCGCAACCTGCTGGTCGAGGGCGCACCGGTGGACCCGCTGTCCCAGACCTCGGCGTTGAGTTCGCAATACGTTGGCGTGGAGCTGATTTCGTCGGGCGACGATCAAGCGGCGAGGCACGAGCCGCGTTGAGGAGGCCGACGCGACGAGCTAGAGGTTCGGTCCCTCGGCGCGCAGTTCGTCGACGTTGCGCATCGCCTCGCGCAGCTTGCCCAGCCACTCCTCGGCGTGTTCGCCGACCAGCCGCACCGACCACACCAGTGCATCCGAGCGTGACCGTGCCACACCCGCGTCGACCAGCGTGTCGAGCACCTGACGTTCGGGTTGGCGCAGTCGCGTCATCACCGGAACGGCCAAATTGGTGAACATGATTCGCTCATGGTTGTCGGCGCCCGGCGTCCCGATGTCGATGCCCCAGGCGACCTTGCGGCCGTAGCGCGCCTGCGCCTCGTCGGCGATGCGCATGCGTTCGGCCCGGGTTTCCTCACGGAAGCGCGCGGCCCGTCCGGATGCGCGTGCTTCGCTCTCGCCGCCGTCGGGGTCTGCGAGGCGACCGATGACGGTGATCTCCTCGCGGTCGACGACCACCGTCGGGTCTTCGGCGAACCACTCCTCGGGAAGCCGGCCGGCGAACCAGTCGGCGGCGTCGCCCGCGTCGGGCTGCTGAGCCTGTTGCCAGCCGCCCTGGCGGCGTCGGCCATGAATATTGTGTCGCATGATTACATGCTTACACCGTTACAGGTCTAACTGGCGTCCGTTCGCCGACAGCGAACGCTCCAGGTCACCGCCGATAACAGGTCGGAAGGGTCAGCCCCGCTTGCGCAGGAGAACGGCGCCGCCGCCGACGATGGCAGCGATCAACAGCAGCACGGCCAGGGTCGGGCTGACCAACCACCACACCAGGCCGACCGCGATGAGAGCAGGCGAGGCGACGAAGAGCACCATGCCCGGATGCTGCTTGAGGACCGCGAAGGCGCTCTGCGCCCGCACCCGGTCGATTTCCTTTGCCATGGCACAAGAATGCCAGCCGCCGAGCGGTTCCGGGCGGGATGGATCAGTGCGAAAGTGCCTCACCGCACCGGGGCCGTCCGATTACTTTGTAGGCCATGACAGCACCGAACAACGGAAGCTGGCGACCCGATCCCGAAGGTCGCTACGAGTACCGCTGGTGGGACGGGTACAACTGGACCGACCAGGTGTCGCATCAGGGTCGGGTCGGCACAGCGCCGCTCGGCGGACCTCCCCCGGCGCCCCAACCTCCGCCACAGCACGGTGCCGGCGGACAGGCGATGGCGGTCGGGCAGCCGGCCGGCGACGGCTTCGGAGGCATCAGCGGCGATCTGGTGGACGGCCGGTTCAGCGAGAAAGAGGCCAAGGCCATCGCCAACCAGAACACCAAGATGTTGCGGGTGCGCCTCGGGGAGCCGTTCATGGCGCGGCAGGGCTCCATGGTGGCCTACCAGGGCAACGTCGACTTCGCGTTCGAGGGCGGCGGCGCCTCCAAGTTCATCAAGAAGGCGCTGACCGGCGAGGGTCTGCCGCTGATGCGCTGTCAGGGGCAGGGCGATGTCTTTCTCGCCGAGCGCGGCTACGACGTGCATCTGCTGCAGCTGACCAACTCCGGGTTGTCGATCAGCGGGAAGAACGTGCTGGCGTTCTCGTCGAACCTGAACTGGAACATCGAGCGCGTGCGGGGCGGCAGCATCGCGACCGGCGGCCTGTTCAACACCACGCTGCGCGGAACCGGTTGGGTGGCGCTGACAACCGACGGTCCGCCGGTCGTGCTCAACGCCGCCGAGGCGCCGACGTTCGCCGACACCAACGCGGTGGTGGCCTGGTCGGCGAATCTGCAGACTCAGCTCAAGACCAGCTTCAAGGCCGGCGCGCTGATCGGCCGCGGCTCCGGCGAGGCGATTCAGGTCGCGTTCCACGGGCAGGGGTTCGTGATCGTGCAGCCCTCGGAGGGCGCACCGCCGGTGGCCACCGCATAGTCACAGCTCGAGCAGCACCGTCACCGGGCCGTCGTTGACCAGCGCAACCTGCATGTGCGCGCCGAAGACGCCGGTCGCCACCGACGCCCCCAGGTCGCTCAGCGCATCGGCGAACGCGCTGACCAATGGCTCGGCGGTCGCGCGCGGCGCGGCCGCGTTCCACGCCGGCCGCCGGCCCTTGGCGGTGTTCGCGTACAGGGTGAACTGGCTGACCACCAGGATCGGGGCGCCGACGTCCGACGCGGACTTCTCGTCGTCGAGAATCCGCAGCTGCCAGAGCTTTTCGGCCATTCGCCGAGCCGTGACCGCGTCGTCGTCGTGCGTCACGCCGACCAGCGCGAGCAGGCCCTGGCCGTCGGGCCGGATCGCCCCGACGACCTCGCCATCCACGGTGACGGACGCGGAAGTGACCCGTTGGGCGAGAACTCGCATGTGCGCCGATGCTGCCATGGTCGTCGAGCAGCAGTCGGGCAGCACACCCGGTAGATACCCCTAGGGGGTATCAGGTACGCTGGCGTCATGGCTACCACCACCATCACCGTGACCGGCATGACCTGCGAACACTGCGCCGCATCGGTGCGCGAGGAACTCGGGGAGGTCCCGGGTGTTAAATCGGTCGACGTGGACGTCGCCAGCGGAGCGGTGACCATCGACAGTGTCGCACCCGTCGACGCCGGCGCCATCAGGACCGCCGTGGAAGAGGCCGGCTACCAGCTGGCGAGCTGATGAGAACCGCCCCTCGCGTCGCCGCGTTCATCGCCGCACTCGCGGTGGTGTTCGCCGCATCGATGTGGGTCGGCCGCTCGTTCGGTCCCGAGAATGATGCCGCGTCAGAGCAGCACTCCGCCGCGCACGACGATCGTGCGCAATCCGCCGAGGCCCCCGGTGGCTTACAGGTGACCGCGAGCGGCTACACGCTCGACGTGGCCCAATCGCTCCCCCCGGCGAACCGAACCTCGCCACTGGAGTTCAGGATCCTCGACCGACGCGGCACTCCGGTGAAGCAGTTCGACGAAACTCACGAGAAGCTGTTGCACCTGATCGTAATTCGCAACGACCTGTCCGCCTTCCAGCACCTTCACCCCGTACTCGATGACCGCGGCACGTGGCGCACTCCCGTCGATTTCAGTCGCGCAGGCGACTACCGCGTCTTCGCCGATTTCGTGCCCACCGGCGGTCCCGCGCTCACCCTCGGCGCCAACGTGCACGTCGCAGGCCCGTACTCCCCCGCGCCACTGCCGGCGGTCGACACGTCGTCGACTGTCGGCGAATACACCGTCACGCTCAGCGGAACCCCGAAAGCCGGTGAGGCATCGACACTTACGCTGACGGTCCACCGCAACGGCGACCCGGTCGACGATCTGCAGCCGTACCTGGGCGCCTACGGTCACCTCGTCGCGCTGCGGGCCGCCGACCTCGCATACCTGCATGTGCACCCGATGGGTGGGCCCGGCGACGCCAGTACAGCGCCGGGGCCGGCCATCGAGTTCCACACCACGTTCCCCAGCGCGGGGCAGTATCGCCTGTTCCTGGATTTCCAGCACCGCGACGTCGTGCACACGGCCGAATTCACCGTGTCGATCGATCCGTCCGCACAGCCGGACGTCACCGCGGACGGTCACGGGGAGGCCGGCCATGGCCACTGACACGATCGAGCTGTCGATCGACGGTATGACCTGCGCGTCGTGCGCGAACCGAATCGAGCGCAAGCTCAACAAGATCGACGGTGTGACGGCCACCGTCAACTTCGCCACCGAGAAGGCGCGCGTCGAGTACAGCGCAGACGTGACACCGGAGGCGTTGGTGGCCACCGTCGAAGACGCCGGCTACCAAGCACACCTGGCCACCGATCAGGTGACCGTCGTCGAAGAGGATCCGACCGCCGCGCTGCGGCACCGGCTGCTGGTCTCACTCGCCCTGAGTGTTCCGGTGATCGCGATGGCGATGATCCCCGCCCTGCAGTTCACGAATTGGCAGTGGCTCTCGCTGACGTTGACGGCGCCGGTCGTGGTGTGGGGGGCGTGGCCGTTCCACCGTGCGGCGTGGGCGAACCTGCGCCACGGCAGCGCCACCATGGACACGCTGATCTCGATGGGCACGCTCGCCGCGCTGGGATGGTCGGTCTACGCGCTGTTCTGGGGCACCGCAGGCACCCCGGGGATGACGCACGGCTTCGAGCTGACGCTCTCACGCACCGACGGTTCGGGCAGCGTGTACTTCGAGGTCGCTGCGGGGGTCACGACGTTCATCCTGGCCGGGCGGTATTTCGAAGCGCGCTCCAAGCGGCGCGCCGGCGCGGCGTTGCGCGCACTGTTGGAGCTGGGCGCCAAGGACGTCGTGGTCCGCAGAAAGACCGGCGAACAACGGATCCCGATCGACCAGCTCGGTGTCGGCGACGAATTCGTGGTGCGGCCCGGTGAGAAGATCGCCGCCGACGGTGTGGTCATCGAGGGTGCCTCGGCGGTGGATGCGTCGATGCTCACCGGCGAGGCGGTTCCGGTGGACGTCGGGCCCGGTGACGAGGTCGTGGGTGCGACGGTCAACGTCGACGGCCGACTGGTAGTGCGGGCCAAGCGGATTGGGACCGACACGCAGCTCGCCCAGATGGCGCGACTGGTCGAGGACGCCCAGAGCGGGAAGGCGGACGCGCAGCGGCTGGCCGACAGGATCTCGGGTGTTTTCGTGCCGATCGTGATCGCCTTGTCGGTTGCGACTCTGGGCTTCTGGTTGGGCACCGGCGGATCGGTCGCGACCGCTTTCACCGCCGCGGTGGCGGTGCTGATCATCGCGTGCCCGTGCGCGCTGGGGCTGGCGACGCCGACCGCGCTGATGGTCGGCACCGGACGCGGCGCGCAGCTGGGCATCTTGATCAAGGGGCCGGAGGTGTTGGAGTCGACCCGCCGCGTCGACACCATCGTGTTGGACAAGACGGGGACCATCACCACCGGCAGGATGACGTTGATCGATGTCGTGGCCGCAGACGGTGAACAGTCCGACGACGTGCTGCGGATGGCGGGCGCGGTCGAGGACGGTTCCGAGCATCCGATCGCGAGGGCGATCGTGAGGGGCGCCCGGGACAAGCTCGGTGAGCTGCCGTCGGTTGAAGACTTCACCAACCTGCGCGGCCTCGGGGTGCGCGGGCGGATCGGGGGCCGCGACGTGACCGTCGGACGGCAACGGCTGCTGTCGTCGCACCAGCTTCCCGAATCCTTGAAAGCCACGGTCCGACAGGCGCAGTCACAAGGGCGCACCGCTGTCGTCGCCGGATGGGACGGCGCGGCCCGCGGGGTGTTGGTGGTGGCCGATGCGGTCAAACCGACGTCACCCCAAGCGATCTCGCGGCTTCGTGCGCTGGGCCTGAAACCGATCATGGTGACCGGCGACAACGAGGCCGCGGCCCGCACCATCGCCGCCGAGGTGGGCATCGACGAGGTCGTCGCCGAAGTACTGCCGCAGGACAAGGTGGACGCGGTGCAGCGCCTGCAGGCAGAGGGCAAGGTGGTCGCGATGGTCGGCGACGGCGTCAACGACGCCGCGGCGCTGGCTCAGGCCGACCTGGGACTCGCGATGGGCAGCGGCACCGACGTCGCGATCGAGGCCAGCGATCTGACGTTGGTGCGCGACGACCTGAACGCGGTACCCGACGCGATCCGCCTGTCGCGCAGGACGCTGGCAACGATCAAGGGAAACCTGTTCTGGGCGTTCGCCTACAACGTCGCAGCGTTGCCGTTGGCGGCGGCCGGGTTGTTGAACCCGATGATCGCCGGTGCGGCGATGGCATTCAGTTCGGTGTTCGTCGTGAGCAACAGCCTTCGGCTGCGCCGGTTCGCCGCTACAGCGTGACGTTGATCGGGCCGAGCATGTCGCAGTTCGGTTCGAGTGCGTCCGCAAAGACCTTGCCGCAGCCGCGTCCGCTCGCGATGTACTGCGCGCCCGGCTGGTACGGCTCGAAGAACACCTGCGCGGCGCCCGGCCCGCGCGCCTGCGTGCACTGCCCCTGAGAGTCGTGACCGGCGCGGTGGACGCACGCGACGCTGTACGCCGGCTGGAACGGCGCACCGCACGCGATGAACGAGACCGTCGCGCTGACCTTGCTCACGCCACCGGTGTTGACGACCTGCGGTGGCGACAGCGTGTACCCGCATGCTGGCTGCGGCGGCTGCGCGTTCACCGCTCCCGCGCCCAGCAGACCGGACGATGCGACGAACAGCGTGACCAGCACGGCTTTTGCGACCCGGCTCATGCCTGGATCGTAGATCACCCACACCGGCGGCCGTTTCGAAATGCGGGCGGTCGTCTCACGGGCCTTCGCTGCTTTGGATGGTTTTCTGGGCCGGCGGGACAGAGCCGAACAATTGTTCGCCCGGCCGGCAGGTCAGCCCGCTCGTCGTACCCGGAACAGCTTCACGTCGGATTTGATGCCCTTGAGGTGCCGTGCCCCCGCGAACGAGAACGAGAACCGCTCATCGTCACCGATGGCATCGCGCGTGGACTCCGAGACGAGAACCGTTCCCGGCCGCGCGGCGCCGGTGACGCGGCTCGCGAGGTTCACCGCTCCCCCGAACCAGTCACCGGTGCGGCTCACGGCCATTCCCGTCGCCAAGCCGACGCGCAGCCGCGGGAGGTCCTCGTCGTCGGCGGTCTGCTCGACGAGGGTCAGTGCCGCCTCGAGCAGAGGCACCGGTTCCTGGCTGACGAGCATCACCTCGTCTCCGATCGTCTTGACGAACCGCACCGGCGGGACCGACGCCTCGTGTGCGAGATCGAAAAGCCGATGGGCGAGTCGTTCCAGATCCTCCGGCGGCACCGCCTCGCCGAGCCGGGTGAAACCGACGAGGTCGGCGAACAAGATCGTCACGAGCCGGGCACCCGGTAGCCGTTGGCCCTTCGCGCGTTCGGAGGCGGTGATCGCCTCGGTCTCCATCAGGTGGCGCAGCTGCAACCGCAGCATGTCCTGAATCATCGGGCCGAGCAGCGGATCGGCGATACGCACCAGGGCCTCGGCGTTCTCGGCGATGACGAGTTCCGTTGCGCCCGGGTCGAGCACCGTAGCGAGCCCGGCGTATCGCATCACCTCGGCGGCCTTCGACAGTCCCTCTGCGAGCACGCGGGTGATCTGGATGATCTGGTCCGGCAGGATTCCGATCTCGATGAAACGCTGCGCGTACGCCGCGGCTTCGGCGTCGGCACGCAGGTGGACCTTCGCATCGGGGTCATCGACGGCGGGCAGTCCCATCGCACGCTGAATACGCTGCAGCAGTTCGAGATCGATGCCGGTCGTCTCGCTGGTCTCCCGGGCGGAGACGTAGACGCCATCGTCGCCGAGGGCCTGACGCGCGCCGAGGAGCATCGGCAGGAAGGCATTTCGGATCACCTCGACGTCGATGCCCTTGCTCACCAGCCAGGCGATCAGCTCGGCGCGCTCGGCGCGCTGGTCACCTTCGAGTCCGTCGAGCAGACCGGACCCTTCGACGTCGAACTCCTCGGCCACCGGCTCAACGTATACCGCATGCGATAGTCGAAGGATGGGTTCGCCGGTGCTGTACGGATTGCCGCCGATCGCCGGCGACGGTGCGCACACCTTGATCCTGGGCAATATGCCCAGCGTCATGTCGCTCGCCGCCCAGCAGTACTACGGCAACCCACGCAATGCTTTCTGGCACATCATGGCCGAAGTCTTCGGGTTCGCTGCGGACGCGCCGTACGAGCAGCGATGCGCCGGGTTGACGGCTCGTGGGTTTGCCGTCTGGGACGTCCTGCGCTCGTGCCGGCGTGAGGGCAGCCTCGACTCCGCGGTGAAGCCGGAGAGCATGGTGCCGAACGATTTTCAGGGCTTCTTCGATCAGCACGACGGCATCGAACTGGTTCTGTTCAACGGCGCGGCAGCGGAGAAGAACTTCACGCGACTCGTCGAAGTCTCCAACGATCTGCGTTACCGGCGACTGCCGTCGACGAGTCCCGCCCAGACGATGCGATTCGCCGACAAGCTCGCCATCTGGCGCGAGTCCCTTTCAGGGGCCGCGGCGTAGAACACGGACGCCGGCCTGCCCGCGAAGACAAGCCCGGGTGGGAGAACCGCTACCGTGGCGAACATGTCCTGTGTGTTCTGCGCCATCGTCGCCGGCGAGGCCCCGGCCATCCGCATCTACGAAGACGACGACGTTCTCGCCATCCTCGACATCCGCCCGTTCAGCCGCGGCCACACCCTGGTGATCCCGAAGCGACACACCGTCGACCTGACCGACACGCCCCCGGAGACAGTCGCCACCCTGGCGCGGGCGGGTCAGCGGATCGCGCGCGCCGCGCGCCGGTCCGGACTTCACGCCGACGGCAACAATGTGGTGATCAACGACGGCAAGGCCGCGTTTCAGACGGTGTTCCACATCCATCTGCACGTGCTGCCGCGACAGGGGGGCGACAAGCTCTCGTTCGCCAAGAACATGCTCCTTCGCCGCGACCCGGACCGGGAGGAGTCGGGACGGCTGCTGCGCGAAGCCCTGGCGGAACTCGACTCGGCTGCGCAAGACTGAGCCCCATGAGCATGCCCTGGTACGAGAAGTACATCGGTTACCCGATGCTGTTGCTGCACGACAAGCTCTACAAGGGCACCAACGGCCGCATCGGCCACACCATTCCGGGCGCACCGCCGATGCTGATCCTGCACACGGTCGGCGCGAAAACCGGTCTGCAGCGATCCAATTCGCTCGCCTACACCCGAGACGGGGATGACTACCTGGTGGTCGCGTCCAAGGGCGGCGAGCCGAAAGCACCCGGGTGGTATCACAACCTCAAAGCCGACCCGAACGTCGAGATCAACGTCGGACCCAAGCGCATCAAGGTCACGGCGACCCCCGTCACCCACGACGATCCCGACTTCCCGCGGCTGTGGAAGATCGTCAACGACATGCGGGGCAACAAAGACCGCTACATCGGCTACCAGAAGCGGACGTCGCGTCCGATCCCGGTGGTCAGGTTGACCCCGGCCTAGAACAACTCCTTGGCCAGCAGTTCCAGTGTCTTGTCGCGGGCCGGCGCGGTCGCCGGATCGGTGCCGCGGCGGGCCGAGGCCACCGGGTTGATCATGACCTCGTCGACGCCGAACCGGTCGGCCAACGCGCGCACCTGTTCGGCCGCTTCGGTCGGATCACCGACGACGGCTCGCCCGAAGGCGGCTTCGGCGATGCGCTGCGCCTGCGGTGCGAGCTGCTGCTGTTGGGCGTCCTCGACGAGATCCAGCGGGCCCAACGGCTGACCGGTGCGCAGCCGCGCCATCATCTGCAGGTTGGGCAATGCCAAAGCCTCTGCCTCATCGCGTGTTTCGGCGACCACCGCGTTGACCGTGAGGAAGGTGACCGGTTCGGGCGCCAGGTCGCTGGGCCGGAACTCCGAGCGGTAGACCTCGAGGGCCTCGGCGGTGCCCTGGCCGGAGAAGTGGTGGGCGAACACGTACGGTAACCCCTTCGCGGCGGCCAGGTGTGCCGAGTACATCGAGGACCCCAGCAGCCACAGCTTCGGTTCGGTCACCGCGGCGGGGGTGGCCTTGAGGACGTAGTGCTGGTTCGGGATCGGCACGCGCACCCCGCGCGCGCTCATCAGCGCGACGACGTCGTCGAGATAGTCGGGGAAGGCGTCGATGTCACGATCGTCGCGACCGGCGGCGCCGCGCAGCGCCATCGACGTCACCGGGTCCGAGCCCGGCGCGCGGCCGATGCCGAGGTCGATGCGTCCCGGATGGGCCGCCTCCAGCAGTGCGAACTGCTCGGCGACGGCCAGGGGTGCGTGGTTCGGCAGCATCACACCGCCGGACCCCACCCGCAGGTGTTCGGTGTGTGCGGCCAGGTGCGCGATGAGCACCGGCGGGCTGGTCGCCGCCACCGAGGGCATGTTGTGGTGCTCGGCGACCCACAAGCGGGTGTAGCCGAGGCGGTCGGCGGTCTGCGCGAGCCGCGTCGACGCTGCCAGCGCGTCGGAGGTCGACTGGTCGGTGCGCACCGGCACGAGATCGAGGACTGAGAGACGCATGGTCCTCACAACGCATTCGAGCGCATGGACGTTCCCCGTACCCCGTCTACCAGCGCTTCGGGGTTGGGTTGCTGTTGCAGGAGGCGCTGGATGGGACGCAGAGCGCGTTCGACGCTCATCACGCGCATCGCGAGCTCACGGGCGACGGCCAGTGTCCGGCTGCGGCGGAACATCACCTTCGCGAGTTGCCGCGAGTTGTCCTGGGCCGCCTCCACGCGGGGACGCTGGGCGTGTTCGTAGGCACGCAGCAGCTCACCGAGTGCGATGCGGGGCGCGTGGCGGAGCATGCGGCTGAGCACCCACGCCGACTCCATCGCCATGCCCGCCCCCACTCCCGCGGTCGGCAGGAACCCGGCCGCCGCGTCACCGAGCAGGACGGTGCGCCCGGTGGTCCAGCGCGGCGCGCGGCAGTCGGTCAGCGACCAGTAGTACGGATCCGGGTCGGTGGCCACGGCGGCCATCGCGCGGTCCAGGCGGGGGTCGACGGTCTTCAGGTCACGGCGCATCGATGTGACGAAGGGTGCGGGACCCGCCGCGGTGTCCTCTCGCGGCCCGCCGAGGAACACGCCGAGCGCATCGGCCACCGGATACATCGCGACCATGCCGCCGGCGCCCCACAGCTCCTCACCGAGGTCGGGGTCGCCTTCGTCGGGCGCCCACACCACCCAGCCGCCCCAGCCGGTGTCCACCCATTCCACCGGTTGCCCGTCGAGCACGAAACCGCGTGTCTTCGAATGCATTCCGTCGGCGATCACGACGAGATCGAAGTGCATGCGGTGATCGGCGCCGTGGCTCCGCACGCGGACGTCGACGCCGGACGACGTCTCGGCCAGGTCGGTGACCACCGCGTCGTAGGTCACCGGGCAACCCGCACCGGCGAGCACGTCGATAAGCGGTCCGCGGGCAATGCCGCGGTAGTCGCCGTAGCGCGACATCAGGTCGACGGTCGAGTCCGTCCGCAACAAGCGGCCGGTGTGGCCCCGCACGGCGTACCGCTTGAGCGGCACGCTCGCCGCGCGGTACGCGTCACGCACCGCGAGGTCGTCGAGTGCCGCGTCGACCATGGGCATCAACGCGAGCATGTAGCCCTGCGCGGGTGCACTTTCGGCGCGCTCGATCAGGACCGGATGGCGACCGTCGCCGCGCAGTAGCTGCGCAGCCGTGACCCCGGCGATGCCGGCGCCGACAACCAGAATTCGCATTTCGTCCGCGGCCGCCCGTTCGTATTGCTTTTCAAGGCTTGTCGGACTCAACATGTTCTTCACGCTACCATTGTGTGGACCGGGTGGTCCACAGCTGCTACCGTGAGGCGTGACCTCGGCAAGGATCGCCCGCATGCCTGCGGAGAAGCGCCGTCGGCTGGTGGAGACGGCTGCCCTCGAATTCGGTTCTGCCGGTTATGAACACGCCTCGCTCAACCGGATCATCGAGCAGTGCGCGATGAGCAAGAGCTCGTTCTATTACATACTGTCGTCGAAGGCGGAACTCTACGAATTCGTCCTGCAGGAATTGATCGCCGAGGTCGCGGCCGAGATTGACGTCGTCGCGCCCGAACATTTCGCGGGAACCGAATTCTGGTCGAAAGTCGAACGATATTTCGCGAACCTGATATCGGTTTCGCAGCGCGAACACAGTTTCCTGCTGCTGGGACGGATGTTCTACCTGCAGGCCCCCGATCCGGTGAAAACCGCCGTCGCCACGACGCTCGGCGCCGTCCGGGAGTGGGTGCACGAGGTGCTGCGCGTCGGTCGCCGTTGCGGGGCCGTGCGCACCGACCTGCCGGAGCCGTTGCAGGCCGAGCTGGTCTTCGCGATCCTGCAGGTGTTCGACGAGTGGACCATCGCGCACTATGCCGACTTCTCGGCGTCGGCCCTGCAAAACTTGGCCGTCGCGCAGTTCGCGACTATCCGACGGACGCTAGCGCCTTAGCGGTGCGGAAAACGTCGTCGAACATCTGCGGGGTCAGCTTGCCGGTGAACGTGTTCTGCTGGCTGGGGTGATAGCAGCCCACCAGGGTGACGCCGCCCATCTCGGCGGTGGCACCGTGGCCGAACTTCGGCGCGGGCACCGGCACCGGAACACCCCCCGTGCGCAGCATCTGCAGCGCCGCCCGCCAGGCGAACCCGCCGAGCGCGACCACCACGCGCACGTGCGCCGCCGTCAACCGCCATTCGGCGTCCAGCCACGGAGCGCAGGTGGCCCGTTCGGCGGGTGTCGGCGCATTGGCCGGCGGTGCGCAGCGCACGGCGGCGGCCACGCGCGTTCCGTTGAGCGCCAACCCGTCTGCCGCGTCGACGCACAGCGCCTGGTTCGCCAGGCCCACCCGGTGCAGCGCGGCGAACAGGAAATCGCCCGACCGGTCGCCGGTGAAGATCCTGCCGGTGCGGTTGGCGCCGTGGGCCGCGGGTGCGAGGCCGACGACGAACACCTTCGGCCGCGATGATCCCCAGCCGGGAGCCGGACGGCCCCAGTACGGCTCGTCGGCGAACGACCTGCGCTTGACGACGGCGGCCTCCTCCCGCCACTCGACCAGACGGGGACAGGCCCGGCACACCGACACCTCGGCGTCGAGCTCGGTGAGCGACTGCGTCGCCGCCGCCATCGAGACGACGTGCGCGGCGGTCGTCGCGACGGCGGTCTGGGGTGTGGCGGGGTCACCCGGCCAGCCGGAGCCGGGAGGAACCGGCGACTCGAACCGCACACCGGTCCGCGGGTGAGGCAGGAGTTGCACAGCTCCACTGTGCACGGTGAGAAATTCCGATGCCGAACGGGCCTGCGCGCTGTTAGATTCTGCCGCGATAACTCATGATGAATAGCCGGCGCGGTCCCCTGCTGCTGATTTTCTTCGCCGCGCTCACGGCCGGTGCCGGCAACGGCATATCGCTCGTCGCGTTCCCATGGCTGGTGTTGCAGCGCAACGGTTCTGCGCTCGATGCCTCGATCGTGGCGATGGCGGGTTCGCTGCCGCTGCTGGTGGCGACGCTGATCGCGGGGGCCGCGGTCGACTATCTGGGCCGGCGGCTGGTCTCGATGATCTCCGACGCGTTGTCCGCGCTGTCGGTGGCCGCCGTGCCGGTGCTGGCGCTGACGTTCGGACTGGAGGCCGTCAACGTCGCGGTGCTGGCCACATTGGCCGCGCTGGGCGCCTTCTTCGACCCGGCGGGAATGACCGCTCGCGAGACGATGCTGCCCGAGGCGGCGGCTCGGGCCGGGTGGACACTGGACCGCGCCAACAGCGTCTACGAGGCGGTGTTCAACCTCGCCTACATCGTCGGACCGGGCATCGGCGGCCTGCTGATCGCCACGCTAGGCGGCATCAACACCATGTGGGTCACCGCGTCGGCGTTCGTGGTCTCGATAGTCGCGATCGCGCTGCTGCGGCTGGAAGGAGCCGGAACGCCGGACCGCACGTCGTTGCCCGAGGGGGTGTGGGCGGGCGTCGTGGAGGGGCTGAGGTTCGTCTGGCACAACAGGGTCCTGCGCACGCTGGCGGTCGTCGACCTGGTGGTGACCGGGCTCTACATGCCGATGGAGTCGGTCCTGTTCCCCAAGTACTTCACCGACCGCGACGAACCCGTGCAACTCGGTTGGGTGCTGATGGCGTTGAGCATCGGCGGCTTGGTGGGAGCGCTCGGTTATGCGGTGTCGTCGAAGTACATCAACCGGAGGGTGACGATGTTGACCGCGGTGCTGACGCTCGGAGTCGCGATGACGATCATCGCTTTCCTGCCGCCGCTACCGCTGATCCTGGTGCTCTCGGCGATCGTCGGCCTGTTCTACGGGCCGATCCAACCGATCTACAACTACGTCATGCAGACGAGGGCGCCGCAGCACCTGCGGGGCCGGGTGGTGGGCGTGATGGGATCGCTCGCCTACGCGGCGGGTCCGCTGGGGCTGATCATCGCCGGGCCGCTGGCCGACTCGGCAGGTTTGCATGTGACGTTCCTGGCGCTCGCGCTGCCGATGCTGCTGCTGGGCGTCATCGCCGTGTTCCTGCCCGCACTCCGCGAACTCGACCGCCCGCCAACGGTTTAGCGGGCGGGACCCTGCCTGGCGATCGCCGCGAGTTCGTCACGGGAACTCGCCCCCACCCGTTGGCACGCGCGATAGATGTGGCCCTCGACGCTGCGCACCGACATCACCAGCCGGTCGGCGATCTCGCGGTTGGACAATCCAGCCACCACGAACTCGACGATCTCGCGTTGACGGCCGGTCAACGGTTGACCGGCCGGGACCCTCAGGGCCGGTGTGCACAGTCCCCCGCACGCATCGCTGAGTTCCTTGGCCACGGCCGCTGCATACAGGCCCCGCTTGCGGTACTGGCCGCGGGTGAATGCGACCGCCGCCTGTGCGGCGGCGTCGGCCGCGGCGGCACGGTCGCCGATGGCGCGGTAGGCGTTGGCGACCGCGAGCAACTCTTCGCCGTCGTCGGCGGCAAGCGCTTCCGCATGGCGCGCAACCGCATCGGCCAACGGCAGCCGGAGTTCGTCGGCGAGTTCGCGTGCGCGCGCGGCGCACGATGTGTCGCCCCACTGCGCCGCCGCCTGATGGCACGCCAGCTCGTGAGTGGGCTGACGACGCGTGCGGGCATGGGACGCTGCCGATCGCACGGTGGCGATGGCGTCGGTGACGCATCCGTTGGCCACCAACGACCATCCGGTGGCGATGCTCAACGCCGTCTGCATGAACACGTAGCCGGACGGCACACTCGCCCGCGCCTCGGCGATCGCGTCCTCGGCCGCCTGCCCTTCACCGAGTTTCGCGTGCGCCTCCGCCAGGCCGAAACAGGTCGCCGGCCGCAAACCGCTTGTCACACCGTGCCTTTGCGCACCGGCCGACGCCTCGCGCAGCAGCGTCACCGCAGCGCGGGCGTTACCCCGCATGAGTTCGGCGTGTCCCAACAGCGACGCCAGATTGGCGTAGGCCAGGCTCGGCATCTCTTTGGCCGAGTCGGCCACTCGCCGCGCCATCGCCTCACATTCGCCGATGTGCCCGGTCAGCCGGCAGGCGCGGGCGTACACGCTGGCGAACCAGAACCGCATGTGTGACGCCTGAAACGACGTCATCGCCCGATTCATCGCCGACTCCGCGACGGCGGTCAGTTCGTCGGCCCGGCCGAGCGCCCCCAGCGCCATCGTCAGCGCCACCGCGGCCAACATCGCGTCGAAGTCGGTCAGCAGCCCCGACTCCAGTGCCGCCGTGGCCTTTTGGTCTGCGGCGTCACATCGCGCCGACGCGGCATCGACGCACGCCTCGGCGGCCATACGCGCGAACTGCTCGGCCGTCGACTCGGGCCCCGCGGCCAGCCCGGCCAGCACCGCAGACGCGTCGTCGATACGGCCCAGCATCCAGATCAGGTTGGTCGCCCTCACAATCGACCACCGGTGTGCGCTTGCCGCGCCTTGGCCGGCCATCCGACTCAGCACATCCTCGGCCTGGTCACCGCGGCCGAGCAGGAAGAGGTTCAACGCGCGCAAGCCGGGCGCCTCGGCGGCACCGGCGTCGGCCGCCGCGGTCGCGAACCGGTCGGCGAGTTCGAGGTCGAGCAGTGTCATCGCGCCGCGCGCCGCCGTCAGGAAGACGTCGGGATCCGGTGCCAGGTCTGATTCGAGCGCGAGCAGGGCCCGCCGCACGGTCGCCTGCACGTCGGGCTCGCGGTTTTGGGCGAGCCGGGTGGCCAACCTGCCACGGATCCTCGACAGGTACATCTCGCCCGCGGCCGCGCGCCGCATTTCCCCGAACAGCGGATGGGCCAGGCGGGCCACCAGATCTGCTCCGCTTCGCTCGACGGTCACCAGCCGCATCCGCTCGGCCGTCTCGAGCGCCTCTCGGTTCACGACGTCGCACAGGGTGCCGACCGGTAGTGGTTCGCATTGCGAGAGTGTGTCGACGACGAGGGCGACATCGGGGGTGAGTTCGCGCAGTTGGCGCCCGACCATGTCGCTGATGCTCTGCGACACCGCGACATCGCCGTCCCACATCCATACCCCCGCCGTCTGCCGTATCCGGCCGGCGTCGATCTGGTCTTTGACCAACTGGCTCAGGAAGAGGGCGTTGCCGCCGGTCAGCTTCCAGAACCGCTGAGCGCTACGGGCGTCGACGACCCCGCCCAGGCTCTGCTCGATCATGCCGCGGGCCGCGTCGACGGATAGCGGCGAAAGGTCGAGGCGGACGAGAAGCCCGTCCTTCCACAGCGCGGTGATCGCATCGGGTTCGTCGGCGCCCGAACGGACGGTGACGACCAGGCGGGCCGCCCGGGTCTGCGCGAGCTGGTGCACCACGTGCGCCGACAGCCCGTCGAGCAGATGCGCGTCGTCGACACCGATCAGGGTACGGCCGCGACGTTGTTGGGCGACAAGGGAATTGATCAGCTGACGCACGTTGGGCAGCGGATCGGCGACGGCGTCGTCGATGGCCGCGGTGAACGCACCCAGCGGCAGCGCCTTCGCGGATTCGGTGCCGACGATCCAGTTCGTTCGCTGCCCGCCGCGTTCGGCGAGCCGAAGCACCTCACGTGCGAGCCGGGTCTTGCCCACCCCGGCGGCCCCGACGATCACCACGCCGGATGTGTCGCTGCCCCCGAGTGCGCGGCGAATGGTCACCAGTTCGCCGTCACGTCCCGTCAGCGGATCCCCGCTGATCACGGCGGAACTATATCCCGCAGTTTCGCTACCTGCGCGTGTTTTCGAGCGGCCGTGGACCTGTCCATGGTGCGGGCCTGTCCCCGGCGCGGGCTCGTACCATGGCGCTGTGAACTCGCCCCTGGTTGATCTGGTCGACGCGCTGCCCGAGGGAGCCGTCGTCACCGATCCAGACATCCTGGGGTCCTACCGGCAGGACCGGGCGTTCGACCCGAACGCGGGAACACCGCTTGCGGTGGTGCGGCCGCGCAGCACCGAAGACGTGCAGGCCGTCCTGCGCTGGGCGACCGCCAACAAGATCGCGGTGGTGCCGCGCGGTATGGGCACCGGCTTGTCGGGCGGCGCATCGGCCGTCGACGGTGCCATCGTGCTGACGACCGAGAAGATGCGCGACATCGCCGTCGACCCGGTGACCCGCACCGCCGTCGTCCAGCCCGGTCTTCTCAACGCGGAGGTCAAGAAGGCGGTCGCCGAATTCGGGCTGTGGTACCCGCCGGACCCCTCGTCGTTCGAGATCTGCAGTATCGGCGGCAATGTCGCCACCAATGCCGGTGGTCTGTGCTGTGTGAAGTACGGCGTCACAACGGATTACGTGCTCGGACTGCAGGTGGTGCTCGCCGACGGCACGGCGGTGCGGCTCGGTGGTCCACGGCTCAAGGACGTCGCCGGGCTCCCGCTGACCAAGTTGTTCGTCGGCAGCGAGGGCACGCTCGGCGTGGTGACCGAGGTGACGCTGAAGCTGCTGCCGGCGCAGTCGGCGGCGTGCACGGTGGTCGCGGCATTCGGCTCCGTGGAGGCGGCCGCGGCGGCCGTCGTCGCGATCACGGCCAGGATCCGGCCCTCGATGCTGGAATTCATGGACGCGGCCGCCATCAACGCCGTCGAGGACAAACTGAAGATGGGCCTCGATCGTGACGCCGCCGCGATGCTGGTGGCCGCCTCCGACGACCGGGGTCCGTCCGGCGCCGAGGACGCCCGCTTCATGGCCGACGTCTTCACCGAACACGGTGCCAAGGAAGTCTTTTCGACATCGGACCCCGAGGAGGGCGAGGCCTTCGTCGCCGCCCGGCGGTTCTGCATTCCGGCCGTCGAGTTGAAGGGCTCCCTGCTGCTCGAGGACGTCGGAGTTCCGTTGCCCGCGTTGGCCGATCTGGTCGGCGGCGTGGCCAAGATCGCGGACAACCACGACTTGTTGATCTCGGTGATCGCGCATGCGGGCGACGGCAACACGCACCCGCTGATCGTCTACGACCCCACCGACCCGGCGATGACCGAACGCGCGCACCGAGCGTTCGGCGAGATCATGGACCTTGCCGTGAGCCTGGGCGGCACGATCACCGGCGAACACGGGGTCGGCAGGCTCAAGCGGCCGTGGCTGGCCGGTCAGATCGGCCCGGAGGCGATGGAACTCAACCGGCGGATCAAGCAGGCGCTCGATCCGGACAACATCCTCAACCCGGGCGCGGGAATCTGATGTGCGTCGGGACCGACGTAATGGCTGCTGATCAGCGCGATCCGCGACCAATCCGTCGGTTTCGCGGTCGATACTATTGACAGGTTCGCGCATAGTGTCGTACGAATGAGACGTGACGGCTACCCTGTCTCATGACACGCCGGTTCGATTCCAACTCGCCGACGCCGACACGTGGGCCGATCCGTGGCCGATGTACCGAGCGCTGCGTAACCATGATCCCGTACATCACGTGGTGCCGCGCGAGCGGCCCGATCACGACTACTACGTCATGTCGCGGCATGCCGACATCTGGGCCGCCGCGCGTGATCACGAGACGTTCTCCTCGGCTCAGGGGCTCACCGTCAACTACGGCGAGCTCGAACTGATCGGCCTGGCCGACAATCCGCCGATGGTCATGCAGGACCCGCCCGTACACACCGAGTTCCGCAAGCTGGTGGCGCGAGGCTTCACGCCGCGGCAGGTCGAGGCGGTCGAACCCAAAGTCCGCGACTACGTCGTCGAGCGGATCGAGCGGTTGCGCGCCAACGGCGGCGGGGACATCGTCGCCGAATTGTTCAAACCGCTGCCGTCCATGGTGGTCGCGCACTACCTCGGCGTACCGGAGGCCGACCGCGGCAAGTTCGACGGCTGGACCGACGCGATCGTGGCCGCCAACACCGCCGACGGTGGGCTCGGCGGTGCGCTGGACACGCTCGGCGACAACCTCGGCGAGATGATGGCCTACTTCACCGATCTCATCGAACGCCGGCGCGTTGAACCAGAGGACGACACCGTGTCGCATCTGGTGGCCGCGGGTGTGGGGGCCGACGGCGACATCGCCGGTGTGCTCTCGATCCTCGCCTTCACCTTCACGATGGTCACCGGCGGCAACGACACCACCACCGGCATGCTGGGCGGCTCGGTGCAGCTGCTCCACCAGCGACCCGACCAACGCCGCCTTCTCGTCGAAAACCCGGACCTGATACCGGATTCCGTCGACGAGTTCCTGCGCATGACCTCACCGGTGCAGGGGCTGGCCCGCACCGTCACCCGCGACGTGACGGTGGCCGACACCACGATCCCGGAAGGCAGGCGGGTGTTGTTGCTGTACGCCTCGGCCAACCGCGACGAACGCCAATTCGGGGACGATGCATCCGAACTCGACGTGACACGCAGACCGCGCAACATCCTGACGTTCAGCCACGGCGCGCACCACTGCCTGGGTGCGGCGGCCGCGCGGATGCAGTCCCGCGTCGCGCTGACCGAACTGCTGACGCGCATACCCGACTTCGAGGTCGACGAGAGCGGAATCGTCTGGGCCGGCGGCAGTTATGTGCGGCGACCGCTGTCCGTCCCGTTCGAGGTAGTCGCCTGATGGCCGGCGACTGGTTGGCCGCGCGGCGCACCGAAGTGGCCGCGGACCGCATCCTCGACGCCGCGGGCGAACTGTTCGCCCAGAAAGAGGCCGCCACCGTCGGCATGAACGAGATCGCTTCTGCGGCAGGATGTTCTCGCGCCACGCTGTACCGCTACTTCGAGAACCGCGAGGCGCTCTACACCGCGTACGTCCACCGGGAAAGCTACCGGCTGTACCGCGAGATGACCGAACAGATCAACGCGCTGACCGATCCGCGTGAGCGGTTGATCGAGGGGATGCTGGCCTCACTGCGCAACGTGCGCGAAAGCCCGGCCCTGTCTTCGTGGTTCGCCACGACCCAGCGACCGATCGGCGCGGAGATGGCCGAGGAGTCCGAGGTGATCAAGGCGCTGACCGAGGCGTTCGTCATCTCGCTCGGTCCCGACGACCCGGAACTGGTCGCGCACCGCGCGCGGTGGCTGGTACGGGTGATGACCTCGCTGATGCTGTTCCCCGGTCACGATGAGGACGACGAACGGTCGATGCTCGAGGAGTTCGTCGTACCGATAGTGCTGCCCAGTCGTCAGGCCACCCAGTAGCGTCCGGAGACGTCAGGCCACCCAGTAAGCCTGGGCCTTGATCGACTTCTTCGAGATCTTGTACCCCTCGCGGAAGACCTTGGCCACCGCGCGGGTGGTGCGGTTGTCGCAGGCGACCCATCCGAAGTGGTCGGGGGCCTCGAACGCCGCCGCGGCCACCGCTTCCACCAGTGCCTCGCCGGCGTTCTTGCGGTCCACCCACATCACGTCGGTGCTGCGGGCGACCGGCAGCTGGCGGTCGTCGTCGTGCGCCGCCTCCAGGAACACCCGCGCCGGGGCGTCGCCGATCGCGGTCAGCAACGAGTTGATGGCGGGCAGCGACGCGGTGTCGCCGACGATCACGTAGCCGGCCGGCGGTGGTTCGGGCAGCGTGAAGTTGCTGCCGAGCACCGTGACCTCGATTGTGTCGCCGGGCTGGGCGTTCTCCGCCCAATGCGAGGCGATGCCGTCGTGCAGGGCGAACTCGATGTCGACGGTGTCGGCCGCGGGGTTCGGGTCGACCAGGGTGTAGCCGCGCTGGTGCAGCTTCTCGCCGTCGGCGAACCACATGCGGATCCACATCGTCGGGTGCAGCGGCGAGCCTTCGAGCATGCCCCCGGCGTCGAAGCTCAGCCGCAGGTAGTGCGGGCTGATCTCCCGCTTACCCGTCACGGTCAGCCGATAGTCGCCGGCGCGCAGCAGCTTGAGCACCGCGCCTTGAAAACCGCGCGTTGGCTTCTTGTCCGACATAACTAGCCCTCCGTGTCGCTGTTGCGGTTAGGCTACCCTAAGCCTGCGCGGTGCTTAACGGGTTGATGGCCTCACGATCGCACGCGGGTGAACCGGTGCAGCAGCCACGCCAGCGGGACCGTCATCACGAAGGTGACGAGGAACAGCATGGCGATCGAACCGGTGTAGATCGGATAGTGCAGCACCTCGACCATCGCCAGTTCCATCGTGATCAGGTGGATCAGGAAGATTTCGTAGGAGATTTCGCCGAGAAACACCATCGGCCGGCTTGACAGCACACGCGCGTAGATGCCGCGATCCCCCAGCGCCAGCGGCGCCACCGCCAGCGTCGCGATCACCGCGTAGAAGAACGCCTTCACCAACGCCTCGCGCAACTCGGCGGGCGAGGTGGTCGGTTCCCCGGCGATGGGTGTGGATGCGATGAAATAGCACGCCACCGCCAGCGGTATGCACGCCAGGCCGTAGGCCCGGACCCCCAGCGGTTGCAGCGCCGCCAGTAGCATCCCGCCGATGAACCAGGCGAGGTACGACGGCAGCCACAGCCGCGCGCCGTCGGGCAGGAAATCGGTGGTGTGCACGAGGACCAGCCATGCGGGTGTGATCAGCGCCAGGGCGGACAGTCCGCCGATCAGCAGGCCCGGACGCCACCGTCGTCGACACAAAACCACCAGTAGCAGCCACGCGAGCAGCGGCAGCACCGCGTAGAACGCGACCTCCACCGCCAGGCTCCACATCTGGGTGAGGCCTTGATGCAGATACGAGTACAGGTAGTTGTCGGTGTAGATCTGGGTGTGAGTCAGGTTGCGCAGCAACCCCTCCCAGGTGTGCCCGGGGTTCGGGCCCGCGGTGCGGAAGTGGTAGACGAGGTAGGCCGCCAGCACGGTGACCACGTAAGCCGGCATGATCCGTCGCACCCGGCGCCAGGCATAACGGCGCGTCGACGGCGGGGAGGACCCCGCGTACGCGGCCTTCACCCACGGCGAGAACAACAGAAACCCGCTGAGCACGAAGAAGATCGGCACGCCGATCTCGGCGCGGGAGTACACCAGACCGACATAGCCCTGCGGGTACTTGCCCGTCGTGTAGGCGGCGTGGGTCAACATCACCAACAGGGCGGCGACGGCGCGGATACCGGTGAGCGAGGAGACTCGTTCGGCCCTGCTGACGGATTCCAATCCGCCCTGCGCGTCCAAGCCGCGCGACAGCGTCATCTCTGCTTGTGCCGGCCCTTGTCCGGCCGTCGGTCGGGCTGCAGGTTGATCTTCACCCCCGAGATACGGGTGTTCTCAAGGGCTTTGAGTGTCTTCCTGGGCAGATCGGCGGGCAGCTCCACCAACGAGAAATCCGGGCGGATGGTGATGTGGCCGAAGTCGCTGCGGTGCAGACCACCTTCGTTGGCGATGGCGCCGACGATGTGACCGGGCCCGACTTTGTGCCGCTTGCCCACCGAGATGCGGTAGGTGGCCAGGCCTTCGCGTGGTTTGCGGTCGGGCTTGTCGCGGCGGGGACGCTCGTCACGTTCGCGCCGTTTCTCCGGTGGCGGTTCGACCATGAAGAACTCGTCACCGCCGTGCGCCTGGGTGGCCAGCGCCGCCGCGATGTCGGCGATCGGCACGTCGTGCTCGCGTTCGTAGTCCTCGATGATGTTGCGGAAGACGTCGACGCCCGGGGCGCTGAGCGCTTCGGTGATCGAGTCGCGGAACTTCGCTACCCGCTGGGCGTTGACGTCCTCGACCGTGGGCAGTTCCGCCTCGACCAGCTTGGACCGGGTGGCCTTCTCGATGGCCTTGAGCAGGTGACGCTCGCGCGGGGTGACGAACAGCAACGCCGACCCGGACCGGCCCGCCCGGCCCGTGCGACCGATGCGGTGCACATAGGACTCGGTGTCGTTGGGGATGTCGTAGTTCAGGACGTGGGAGATGCGTTCGACGTCCAGTCCGCGTGCGGCGACATCCGTCGCGATCAGGATGTCGATTCTGCCGTCCTTCAATGCGGCGATGGTGCGCTCGCGCTGGGCCTGCGGGATGTCTCCGTTGATCGCCGCCGCGGCGAAGCCTCTGGCCTTGAGTCGCTCGGCGACCTCTTCGGTGGCTTGTTTGGTGCGGACGAACACGATCATCGCGTCGCCCTCTTCCACCTCGAGCACACGCGTCAGCGCATCCATCTTGCGGTGGCCCGACACCTGGATGTAGCGCTGCGAAATGTTCTCGGCGGTGGCGGTTTTCGCCTTGACCGTGACCTCGACCGGATCGTGCAGGTATTTCTTGGTGATCTTGCGGATCGCCGGCGGCATGGTCGCCGAGAACAACGCGACCTGCTTGAACTCGGGGGTGTCGGCCAGGATGCGCTCGACGTCCTCGGCGAAGCCCATCTGCAGCATCTCGTCGGCCTCGTCGAGTACGAGGTAGTCGAGCCGCGACAGGTCCAGGCGGCCCTTCTCGAGGTGGTCGATCACCCGGCCCGGTGTGCCGACGACGACCTGGGCCCCGCGTTTGAGTCCGGCCAGCTGCGGACCGTAGGAGGAGCCGCCGTAGATCGGCAGCACGTTGACCTCCGGCAAGTGGGCGCCGTAGCGGCCGAACGCCTCGGCCACCTGCAGCGCCAATTCGCGTGTCGGCGCCAGGACCAGCGCCTGGGTCGCCCGGCTGGCGGTGTCGATCTTCGACAGGATCGGGATCGCGAACGCGGCGGTCTTGCCGGTGCCGGTCTGGGCCAGACCCACCACGTCGGAACCCGCCATCATGGCCGGGATGGTGGCGGCCTGGATCGCCGAGGGCGTCTCGTAGCCGACGTCGACGACGGCCCGCAGCACCGAAGGGTGAATCTGCAGGTCGTCGAAGGTCAGGTCGCCGGTCGAGCCGTCGGGGCTCGCATCCGACTCGGCGGAGGTCATCGGCGTCGAGTCTAGTGCCAGTGAGCAGCCCGATTCGCCACGCGGTGTGTCGGCGCGACCTGGTCGATGCGATTTGCAAGGGTGGCTCAGGTGATGTGCACGGTTCGACTCAACGGCCTGCTCGGCTCGGTGGCGGCGCTCTCGGCGGTGCTGGTGGTCGCCGTCGGGTGCGGAGCCAGCGACTCCACCGTCTCCAAGACGCCCGACGCCATGCCCGCTTCGGCACCGGCGCCGGCCGCACCGCCGCCCTCGGCCGCTCCCCCCGCCGCCGCGTCCGGTGCACCGGCGGCCGACCCCTGCGCGGTCAACCTCGCCGCCCCGGAGATCACCAGGGCGGTGGCCGAGCTGCCGCGCGACCCCCGCAGCGACCAGGGCTGGAATCCGGAGCCGATCGCAGGCAACTACAACGAGTGCGCGCAGCTGTCGGTCGTGATCGTCAAGGCCAACACCAACGCCACCAACCCCAACACGCGGGCGGTGATGTTCCACCTCGGCAACTTCATTCCGAGCGGGGCACCTGACACCTACGGGTTCAACGGCGTGGACACGTCGGAGAGCACGGGCGACACGGTCGCGCTGCGCTACTCGAACGGCGTGCCCGGCCTCGAAAGTGTGGTCAGGTTCCGCTGGAACGGAAACGGCGTCGAGCTGATCGGCAACACCGGCGGCTGACGGATCCGCCGAACGTGGGTTACCCGCACACCTTTCGCGGCGGCGACGTGTATCGAGCCCACACTCGGCGGGCTATAGCCGAGCAATTTGCGCGTTGAGCCGAACCGTGTCCGAATGCGGCCAACCTCTCTCCTGCATCGCGTCCCGTACGCGAGCGAGAAAGATATGCGAGCGATAGCGCAAGTGATCGCGACTGATCCGGATGATCAGCCAGCCTTGACCCGCCAGTTCGGCCAGCCGGTCGATGTCGCGTGCATGCTGTATCGGATCGTCCCAGTGTTGCGGACCGTCGTATTCGACGCCGACCTTGTATTCCTCCCAGCCCATGTCGACGCGGCCGACGAAGGAGTCATACTCGTCAGCGACGACAATCTGTGTCTGCGGCCTCGGAAACCCGGCTGCGATCAGGAGTAGGCGTGTGCGGGTTTCCTGCGGTGACTCGGCGCCGCCGTCCATCAGCTCCACAACCCGCCGCAACTGCACCACACTGCGTGCGCCGCGATGGTTTTCGGCGAGACGGGCGACGTCGACCGGCTTGAGACCAGTGACGTTCGCCAACGCATCGACCGCGATGATCGCCCTCTCGAGCCCTTTCCTCCGCCCGAGGTCGAATGCTGTCCGCGCCGGAGTGGTGACCGGCATTCCGCGCACGATGCCGACTTCGTCATCACGCAGCTTCGCCCTATGGATGACGATTCCGTCGACATCACATGCCTCGACGCGAATCAGTTCGGCGGGCAGGTCCTCGTCGATCCAGCGAGACCCATGTAAGGCCGCGGCGGATGATCCGGCGAGGGTGGCGTTTCGGCCGGACCACAACCACGCGGCCGCCGCTCGTCTGTCAGGTGTCAACGTCGCACCCTTCGGCAGGTAGACATTCCGATAGATCATGTTGTGGCGGCTGACCAACGTCCGCCTTGTCACCACTCCAGCGGCCAGCGCTTCAGTGCCGATGAACGGCGATGCATTCGTATCCATGCGGTCACTGTCGGTACGTGGTCTCTCGCAAACGGTCGATGCGGGCCGGCGAACGGCGGTCCTGTGGATACGCGTGGCGTTGGGGACGAAGGAGTGTCACGCGCGGGCCGCGTCGAGTGTGGGCGAGTGTCACGCGCGGGCCGCGTCGAGTGTGGGCTCGTGTTACGCGCGGCCCGCGTCGAGTGTGCGGGTAACCCACGTTCGGCGGAGCGGGGAGGTGTCGCCCGGGTCACATACAGTGGCAGCGTGTTCGTGGCCTCCGACGGCGCCGAAACCCGCGTCGTATACAGCGCATCCGACCTTGCAGCGGCCGCCCGCTGCGAGTACGCGTTGCTGCGCGCCTTCGACGCCAAGCTCGGGCGGGGCCCCGCGGTCGCGAGCGAAGACGAGCTGTTGGCCAGGACGGCCCAGCTCGGCGACGAGCATGAGAAGCGGCACCTCGATCTGCTGCGCGACCGCACCGACGTCGCGATCATCGGCAGGCCCCCGTACACGATCGACGGGCTGACCGCCGCCGCCGAGCAGACGCGCCGCGCTGTCGAGCGTCGCGCAGAAGTGATCTACCAAGCCGCGATGTTCGACGGCCGGTTCGTCGGCTTCGCCGACTTCCTGATCTTGGAGCGCGACGCCGAGGGTGAGCGATATCGATTGCGCGACACCAAGCTCGCGCGCTCGGTGAAAGTCGAGGCGCTGCTGCAGTTGGCCGCCTACGCCGAAACGCTCGCCGCCGCGGACGTTCCGGTTGCCGATGAGGTCGAGCTCATCCTCGGCGACGGCGCCACCGCGAGCTACCGCATCGACGAGCTGCTCCCGGTCTACCGGCCCCGGCGCGACGACCTGCAGCGGTTGCTCGATGACCACTTCGCCTCGGGCGCACCGGTCGACTGGGCCGACGAATCCGTGCGGGCCTGTTTCCGCTGTCCCGAATGCGAGGCCCAGGTTCGGGCCGGCGACGACCTGCTGCTGGTCGCGAACATGCGGGTGAGCCAGCGGGCACGTCTGCTCGACGCGGGCATCACCACGGTCGCCGACCTCGCGCGACATGACGGTCCGGTAGCCGAGCTTTCGACGCGGGCGTTCACCGCGCTTCGGGACCAGGCCCGGTTGCAGCTGGCCCCGCGGGTTGATGGCAAGCCGCCGTACCAGATCGTCGACCCACAGCCGTTGACGCTGCTACCCGATCCCGACAAGGGTGACCTGTTCTTCGACTTCGAAGGCGACCCCCTGTGGACGGCCGACGGGCACGAGTGGGGCTTGGAGTACATGTGGGGCGTGCTCGAGGTGGGCGGCGGTTTCCGCCCGCTGTGGGCGCACGACCGCGCGAGCGAGCGCAGGGCCCTCGTCGACTTCCTCAAGCTGGTGCGCCAGCGCCGCAAGAAGTATCCGAAGATGCACATCTACCACTACGCGGCGTACGAGAAGTCGGCGCTTCTCCGGCTGGCCGGCCGCTACGGTGTCGGCGAGGACGAGGTCGACGACCTGCTGCGCAGCGGCGTACTGGTCGACCTGTATCCGTTGGTGCGCAAGAGCATTCGGGTGGGTACGGAGAACTACAGCCTGAAGTCCCTCGAGCCGCTGTACATGGGCTCCGAGCTGCGTACCGGCGACGTCACCACCGCCACGGAGTCGATCACGATGTACGCGCGGTTCTGCGAACTGCGGGCCGAAGGTCGCCACGACGAAGCCGGCAACATGCTCAAGAAGATCGAGGACTACAACCGCTACGACTGCCGATCGACACACCGGCTGCGCGACTGGCTGATCAAGATCGCGATCGAGTCCAGCGTGCCGCCGCTCGGACCGCAACCCGTCGCCCAGAGCATCGCGGTCGAGGACAGCGATCACCTGGCCCGCACGCTGATGGACTTCGCCGGCGACGGTGTGGCGCAGCGCAGTCCGGAACAGACGGCCGTGGCGTTGATGGCCGCCGCGCGGGGATATCACCGCCGCGAGGACAAACCGTTCTGGTGGGCGCACTTCGACCGGCTCAACAGCCCCGTCGACGAATGGGGCGACACCAGCGACGTGTTCCTGGTCGACACCGACGGCGTGGCGGTCGTCAAGGACTGGCATCTACCGTCGACGCGCGCCCGCAAACAGCAGCGCTGGCTGGAACTGACCGGGGCGCTGGAGGGCGGCGGCATCAGCAAAGAGGTGTTCGCACTGTATGAACCGCCTTCACCCGCGGGAATGGCCGACAACGCGGACCGGCGTGCCGCGGGTAATGCCGACGTCATCGAGGTCGACGACCCGAATGTCCCCACCCGGGTGGTGATCTGCGAACGCGAGACCCCTGCCGGCACGTTCACCCAGACACCGTTCGCGCTCACGCCGCGAAACATCGTGCCGACCAAGAAGTTACGCGAATCGATCGACGCCGCGGCCGCCGACGTCGGCGCCGCGTTACCGGATCTGCCGCGCACCGCGGTGGTCGACATCCTACTGCGCCGGCCACCGCGCACCCGCAGCGGTGCGCCCCTGCCCCACACCGGCGATGTCACCGCCGACATCACCGCCGCGGTGCTCGACCTGGACTCGTCGTATCTCGCGGTGCACGGCCCGCCCGGGACCGGTAAGACGTTCACGGCCGCCCGGATCATCGCCGCCCTGGTCAACAACCATCAGTGGCGCGTGGGTGTCGTAGCGCAGTCACATGCGGTGGTGGAGAACCTCTTTCGCGACCTGGTCAAGGCCGGGGTGGACGCAGAGCGCATCGCCAAGAAGGACTGCCCCGACGACGTCGGCTGTCAGGCGATCGACAAGGACGAGTACGCGGCGTTCATCGCCGACCATGCCGGGTGCGTCATCGGCGGCACCGCATGGGATTTCGCCAACGACACGCGCGTTGAGGCCCGCAGCCTGAACCTGCTGGTGATCGAGGAGGCGGGCCAATACTGCCTGGCCAACACCATCGCCGTGGCCAGGGCCGCCGACAACCTGATGCTGCTCGGCGACCCGCAGCAGCTGCCGCAGGTCAGTCAGGGCCACCATCCCGAGCCGGTCGACGCATCGGCACTGGGCTGGCTGGTGCAGGAAAACCGCACGCTGCCCGGAGAATTCGGCTATTTTCTCGACCGCTCCCATCGGATGCATCCCGCGGTGTGCGCCCCGGTGTCCCGGCTGTCCTATGAGGGCAAGCTGAAGTCCGCGGAGGGCCGACCCGCCGCGCGGCGCCTCGCCGGCCAGGATCCCGGTGTGCGCGTGGTGTCCATCCCCCACGACGGCAACTCCACGAGCAGCCCCGAGGAGGCCCAAGCCATCGTCGCGGCGACGCTGACGCTGCTCGGCAGCGACTGGACCGACGAGCACGGCACCCGCGCATTGACCCAGAATGACGTCCTGGTCGTCGCCCCCTACAACGCGCAGGTTCTGCTGTTGCGCGACTACTTCGAGGCGGCCGGGCTGTCCGACGTCGCGGTCGGCACCGTGGACAAGTTCCAGGGCAGGCAGGCGCCGGTGGTGTTCATATCGATGACGGCATCCTCCATCGACGATGTTCCGCGGGGAATATCGTTTCTGCTCAACAGGAATCGACTCAACGTCGCGGTCAGCCGCGCGAAATACCTCAGCGTGATCGTCCGTTCGCAGGCGCTGACCGAGTATCTGCCGGGCACACCGGACCGCTTGACCGAGTTGGGCGCGTTCCTGTCGCTGGGGGAACCCGCGTGACGAGCTTGACCGACCGACTGACCGAGATCGTCGGGAACGGCTACGTCAGCACCGATCCCGACGTGCTCGCCGCCCGGGCCGTCGACCACACCGGGCGGTACCGGGGCCGGGCCAGCGCCCTGGTGCGACCGGGGTCGGCCGACGAGGTCGCTTCGGTGCTGCGGGCATGCCGCGACGCCGAGGCGTACGTCACCGTGCAGGGTGGACGGACATCGCTGGTGGCCGGCACCGTTCCCGAACACGACGACGTGCTGCTGTCCACCGAGCGGCTGCGCGGCATCGGTGACGTCGACGTCACCGAACGCCGAATCTCGGTGGGCGCCGGGGTCACTCTGGCCGAAGTGCAGCGGGCGGCCGGCGGGGCGGGTCTGGTGTTCGGCGTCGACCTCGCCGCGCGCGACACCGCGACCGTCGGGGGCATGGCGTCGACGAACGCCGGCGGACTGCGCACCGTCCGCTACGGCAACATGGGCGAGCAGGTGATCGGCTTGAACGTCGCGCTGCCCGACGGTTCGGTCGTGCACCGGCACAGCCGGGTGCGGATGGACAACACCGGCTACGACCTGGCGTCGCTGTTCGTCGGCGCGGAAGGCACTTTGGGCGTCATCACCGCGCTCGATCTCAGGCTGCACCCCACGCCGCCTCACCGGGTGACCGCGATCTGCGGGTTCGCCGGCCTCGATGCGCTCGTGACCGCCGGGCGGACCTTCCGCGACCTGGACGGTATCGCCGCGCTGGAGTTGATCGACGCGCGCGCCAGCGCGTTGACCGCCGAGCACGCCGGGGTGCCCGCGCCCGTCGACGGTGCCTGGCAACTGCTGATCGAACTGGCGGGCGACACCGACCAGACCGACCGGCTGGCCGAGGCATTCGAGGGCGCGGACCTGTGCGGCGAACCCGCCGTCAGCGTCGACACCGCCGCACAGCAGCGACTCTGGCAGGTGCGCGAGGCCGTCGCCGAAGTGCTCGGCGTGTACGGCCCGCCGTTGAAATTCGATGTCTCACTTCCGCTTTCGGCCATCGCGCAGTTCGCCGCAGATGCCGCCCAGCTCGTCGCCGACCATGCGCCCGAGGCGATCCCGGTGCTGTTCGGTCATGTCGGCGAGGGCAACCTGCACCTGAACCTCGTGCGGTGCACGCTGGACAGCCACGCCGAACGCGCCCTGTACGAAGCGATGATGGACCTCATCGCCCGCCTGGGCGGCAACGTCAGCAGCGAGCACGGCGTGGGCACCCGCAAGCGCCCGTATCTGGGAATGTCGCGCACCGACGCCGACATCGCGGCCATGCGAACAGTGAAGGCGGCCTTCGACCCGACCGGCTACCTCAATCCCGCGGTGCTGTTCGACTAACTTCCGTCGTCAGTCGTGGTCGTCGCGCGCATGCCTGCCACTGGAACGGAACCGCCCCGGGTTCGACCGCTCGTGGCGGTCGGGGCGGTCGGGGTGGTCGCGGCCCCCACTGCGCGGATAGGCCCCGTCATCGGGCCGCGGTGAGTCCAGCCACGTGAGCCACCGTCCGGTGTCGACATGTAACCCGTTGTGCGACAATCCGATCGGATCGTTGGCAGGCTTGGCCGGTGGTACCGGCGGAATGTCGGCGAGCAGTTGGTCGAGTATGGCGCGCCACGAGTCGTCGGCCTGCTCGGTGGGGCGCTCCTCACGCGCGGACAGCGGCTCGGTCGCCGGCTCCCGCTCGGCACGCACCCACGAAGCGGCGCCGTCGTTCCAGTCGATGGTGTACTCGACGTAGTCGTCATCGTCGTCGACGAACGGCTCGTCGTCGTCGGGTGCGACGGTGGCGGTGTGCTCGAGCGGGCGACGCGGGTAGCCGAGCAGGAACATCGCGGCCAGCACACCGAACAGTGCGACGAATGCCGGCAACAGCAACGCTTGCGACATGGCGGCCGCGAACGGCGTGTGCAGGAACGACGGCAACTGCGTCGCACCCGCATCACCCCCCTGGGCCGGATCGGAAGCCCACGACGGCATCTCGGAGTTGACCTGCCACGCCATGAACGCCGCCATGCTGGCGCTGCCCAGCACCGCCCCGACCTGGCGGGTGGTGTTGTAGACACCCGAACCCGCCCCCGCCAACCGCGGCGGCAGGTTGCGGGTCGCGGTCGCGGCCAGCGGTGACCAGATGAACGCCATGCCGACCCCCGTAGCGGTCAGCGGCAACACCAGCCGCCAGATCGGAGTGGCGGGCGTCATCTCCAGTGACAGCCAGGTCATCGCGATCGCCAGGACGGAGAACCCGAACCCGACCACCGGGCGTGGGTGCCACCGGTCGACGATCCGTCCGACGACGGGCGCGAGCACACCGGTGGCGATTGCCATCGGGGCGGTGAGCAGTGCCGACTGCGTCGGCGACAACCCGCACACCGCCTGTGCGTAGAACATGACCGGCACGATCATTCCGGTCACGACGAATCCGATCGTCGCGACACCGAACGTCGACAGCGAGAAGTCGCGGTCGCGGAAGATCTCGAGCGGCAGCAGCGGGTCGTTGCGGTTGGCCGCCTGCCAGAACAGGAACGCGGCCACCACCCCGGTGCCCAGCGCCATCAGACCCCAGACCCAGTGGGTCCATCTGTTGGCCTGCCCCTCCTGCAGGGCGAACACGATGAGGAACAGCCCGACCGCCGACAGGATCACCCCCGGCACGTCGAGCCGCTGCCGCTGCCTCGGCAGTTCGGGTATCAGCCGCAGCGCCAACGCCACGCCCACCACGCCGATCGGGACGTTGACGAAGAAGATCCACTGCCACCCGAGGGCGTCGACCAGGATCCCGCCGGCCAACGGACCGACCAGCGTCGCGACGCCGGCCGTCGCGCCCCAGACGCTCATCGCCATGCCGCGCCGCTCGGCGGGGAAGATGCGGGTGACCGTGGACAGCGTCTGCGGCGTCAGCAGCGCCGCGCCCACGCCCTGCACGACCCGCGCGGCGATCAGCATCCCGATCGTGTCGGACAGCCCGCACCACAGCGAGGCGACGGTGAACACCGTCAGGCCCAGAAGGTAGAGGTTCTTCGGGCCGAACCGGTCGCCGAGGCGGCCCGCGACCAGCAACGGCACCGCGTACGCGAGCAGGTAGGCGCTGGTGACCCACAGGACGGCGTCGTAGCTGGCGCCGAACCTGGCCATGATCGACGGGTTGGCGACGGCGACGATCGTCGCGTCCACCAGGATCATGAAGAAGCCGACCATCATCGCCCACAGCGCATGCCACGGGTTCGTTGAGGCGTTCTGCCTGGTGAAGAGGGTTGACAACATTCTGGGTCGACTAGCACTCGGCGATGCTGCCGACGCTACGGAGCGTGGTCGATCCCGACAAGGCGGGACCACGCGCTGCGAAGCGTCAGGCCGGCTCGGGCACGACGTCGGCGGTGACATCGCGTTCGGAGTCGTCCGCGCGTTCGGCCGCCACACCGACGGCCATGAGCGCGAGCAACGCGATCACCATACCCACCGTCATCACCGCGGCCAGAGCGAACTCGTCGTTGCCGAGCGCACCGACCAGCGGGGCGATCGCGGCACCCAGACCGAACTGCGCGGCACCGAGCAGAGCCGCCGCGGTGCCCGCGGCGTCGGGGTGCCGGGTCAACGCCAGCGCCGGCGCGTTCGGTATGACGAAGCCGACGGCCGCCAGGACGATCCATACCGGGACGACGAATCCGGCCACCCCGCCGACGTCGGCGACCGTGATCCCGACGAAGACCGCACCGCCGAGCGAGGCCACGGTCAGGGCCCACAACACGATGGTCTGCGGCCGCAACCGGCGCAGTAGCACGACGTTGAACTGCGTGGCCCCGATCAGTGCGATCGCACCGGCGGCGAAGACCAGCGCGAAGGCCTGCTGATCCAGACCGTAGCGACCCTGCAGGACGAACGGCGCGGCCGAGATGTAGGCGAACAGCCCCGACATGCCCAGCGCCGCGACCAGAACCAACACGACGAACCTGGTATCGCGCAGCAACTCCAGGTACGTCGCGGCGATGCCGCGCACCTTCAGCGGGCGACGGTGTGCGACGGGCAGCGTCTCGGGCAGGGCCGTCGCCGCAACCACCAGCAACACCCCCGCCATCAGCACCAGCGCGGCGAACACCCAGTGCCAGGAGGCCTTCAGCAGAACCGCGGCGCCCAGCGAGGGAGCCAGCACGGGCGCGACGCCGAGCACCAGCATCAGCCGTGACATCACCGTGGCGGCCACCGACCCGGTGAACAGATCGCCGACGACCGCGACCGCCACCACCGAGGCCGCTGCGGCACCCATCCCCTGTAGCGCCCGAGCCAACCCGAGCACCTCGATGTTGGAGGCGAACATGCACATCAGCGAGGCGACCATGTGCAGCACGATTCCGGCGATCAGCGGCCGGCGGCGGCCCAGCGAATCGGAGAGCGGCCCGACGACCAGCTGACCGAGCGCCAGCCCGGCCAGTGTCCCGGTCAACGTCAGCTGCGCGATCGACGAGGACACTCCGAGCTCCTCGGCGATCCTCGGCAACGCGGGCAGGTACATGTCGATGGTCAGCGGGCCCAAGGCCACCATGACACCCAGTACGACGATCATCCGGATGCGGCTCGGAGTCGTGCCCTCCTGGAACGGAGTCGGGGCAGTCGTCAGATCCACAGCGGTTGATGGTGCCATGGGAATGGTTAGCGTCGCTTCTGATTATTTTCTTCCCGGTCCGGCCGAAGGTGAGCGCGATCACGGCCGGGGCACTCACCGCCGCCGTCGTTCGTTGGCCGAAGCGATAGCCTGAAACGAGTCGTTCGGACAGGAGGCCCCATGAGTGCCCGGTCGAAGGCCAAGAGCCAGTCACCGGCGGTCAGCGAAGGCTCCGCCGAGGATCCGAGCGTCGCCGCCAAGGCGCTCTCCCGCATCATCGAGCGCGGGTCGCGCGTGCAGGCTCCCGCGGTCAAGGCCTACGTCGACCGGCTGCGCGAACAGGACCCGCACGCGACGCCGGCCGATGTGATCACCAAACTCGAGAAGCGCTACCTGAGCGCGGTGATGGCCAGCGGCGCCGCCGTCGGATCGGCCGCGGCGTTTCCCGGTATCGGGACGCTGACCGCGATGGCGTCGGTGGCCGGTGAGACGGTCGTCTTCTTGGAGGCGACGGCGTTGTACGTGTTGGCCGTGGCCGAGGTGCACGGGATTCCGGCCGAGCATCAGGAGCGGCGTCGCGCGTTGGTGCTGGCCGTGTTGGTCGGCGAGGACAGTAAGCGTGCGATCGCCGACCTGATGGGCAGGGGCCGCACTCGGGGCGCCTGGGTCGCCGACGGGGCGGCCACCCTGCCGCTGCCCGCGCTGTCGCAACTGAATTCGCGGCTGCTGAGGTATTTCGTGAAGCGCTACACCCTCAAGCGGGGCGCGCTCGCGTTCGGCAAGACGTTGCCGGTCGGCGTCGGCGCGGTCGTCGGCGGTGTCGGCAACCGCCTGATGGGCAAGCGAATCATCAGCAACGCGCGCAGCGCGTTCGGCACCCCACCACCGCGGTGGCCGACGGTGCTGCACGTGCTGCCCGCGCCCAAGGACTGACGGCGCGTGCCCAGGAAGGTCGTTGTCGTGGTCTGGCCGATGCTTCGGCGCTAGCCTTTAGTCGGCGGAATGCGGGTAATCCGTACAGAACCTGGCGAGCGTTCAGATGTGCTCGCGTGAAGCGAAGAATCGAGGCGAGTAGCTACCGTGAGCTCACCTTCACCATTCGGACAGAACGAGTGGTTGGTCGAGGAGATGTATCGCAAGTTCCGCGAGGATCCCTCGTCGGTAGATTCCAGTTGGCATGAATTCCTTGTCGACTACTCCCCTGAGCCGACCTCAGAGAGTCAGGGCCGCAGCGGGAACGGCCAGCGCACCGCCGGGCCGGTGAGCCCGCCGGAGCCGGCCCCCGCGCCCGCGCCCGAGCGGTCCGACAGCAACGGGGCCGCCCGGCCCGCCAAGGAGACCTCGGCCAAGGAGGGCAAGGCGTCGAAGTCGTCGGCACCGGCCAAGGCTCCCGCCAAGCCCAAGGAGCCCGCGAAGGAGTCGGCGCCCAAGGAGTCGGCCAAGAAATCGGAGAACAAGGCGTCCGCCAAGGCCAAGACCAAGGACAAGGACGCCGAGGACTCTGGCGGCGACGACGAGACTCAGGTGCTGCGCGGCGCGGCCGCGGCCGTCGTGAAGAACATGGCGGCGTCGCTGGAGGTGCCGACCGCGACCAGTGTTCGCGCGGTCCCGGCCAAGTTGATGATCGACAACCGCATCGTCATCAACAACCACCTCAAACGGACCCGCGGCGGGAAGATCTCGTTCACCCACCTCATCGGGTATGCGCTCGTGCAGGCGGTCAAGAAGTTCCCGGGTATGAACCGGTACTTCGACGAGATCGACGGCAAACCCAACGTGGTCACCCCGCCGCACACCAACCTGGGCCTGGCCATCGACCTGCAACGCAAGGACGGCGACCGGCAACTGGTGGTGGCCGCGATCAAGAAGGCCGACACGATGGGCTTCGGCCAGTTCGTGGCCGCCTACGAGGACATCGTGCGGCGGGCCCGCGACGGCAAGCTGACCATGGACGACTTCTCCGGTGTGACGATCTCGCTGACCAATCCGGGCACCATCGGCACCGTGCACTCGGTGCCGCGGTTGATGCGCGGCCAGGGCACGATCCTCGGTGTCGGCGCGATGGAGTACCCCGCCGAGTTCCAGGGCGCCAGCGAGGAACGCATCGCGCAACTGGGCATCGGGAAGCTGGTCACGCTGACGTCGACCTACGACCACCGCATCATCCAGGGCGCCGAATCCGGCGACTTTTTGCGCACCATTCACGAACTGCTGCTCGACGACGACTTCTTCGACGAGATCTTCCGCGAACTGCACATCCCTTACGAGCCGGTGCGCTGGCGCACCGACAACCCGGACTCGGTCGAGGACAAGAACGCCCGCGTCATCGAGCTGATCTCGGACTACCGCAACCGCGGCCACCTGATGGCCGACATCGATCCGCTGCGGCTGGACAAGAACCGCTTCCGCAGCCACCCCGACCTGGACATCCTCACCCACGGGCTGACGCTGTGGGACCTCGACCGCGAGTTCAAGGTCAACGGGTTCGCCGGCGCGGACGAGAAGAAGCTGCGCGACGTGCTCGGACTGCTGCGCGACTCCTACTGCCGCCACATCGGCGTCGAGTACACCCACATCCTCGAGCCCGAGCAGCAGCAGTGGCTGCAGGAGCGCATCGAGAAGAAGCACGAGAAGCCGACGGTCGCCGAACAGAAGTACATCCTGAGCAAGCTCAACGCGGCCGAGGCGTTCGAGACGTTCCTGCAGACGAAATACGTTGGCCAGAAACGTTTTTCGCTGGAGGGCGCGGAGACGGTCATCCCGACCATGGATGCGGTGATCGACCAGTGTGCCGAGCACGCCCTCGACGAGGTCGTGATTGCCATGCCGCACCGCGGCCGGCTCAACGTGCTGGCCAACATCGTCGGCAAGCCCTACTCGCAGATCTTCTCCGAGTTCGAGGGAAATCTGAATCCGTCTCAGGCGCACGGCTCCGGCGATGTGAAGTACCACCTGGGCGCGTCGGGCAAGTTCATCCAGATGTTCGGCGACAACGACATCGACGTCTCGCTGGTGGCCAACCCGTCGCACCTCGAGGCCGTCGACCCGGTCCTGGAGGGCCTGGTGCGCGCCAAGCAGGACATCATCGACAAGGGTGACGGCGACGGTGAGGGCGCCGGGGCGTTCAGCGTCGTGCCGCTGATGCTGCACGGTGACGCGGCGTTCGCCGGCCAGGGCGTGGTTGCAGAGACGCTGAACCTGGCGCTGCTGCGGGGATACCGCGTCGGCGGGACGATCCACATCATCGTCAACAACCAGATCGGTTTCACCACATCGCCTTCGGATGCCAAGTCCTCGGAGTACTGCACCGATGTCGCCAAGATGGTCGGTGCGCCGATCTTCCACGTCAACGGCGACGACCCCGAGGCCGCGGCCTGGGTGGCCCGGCTCGCGGTCGACTTCCGGCAGAAGTTCCACAAGGACGTCGTCATCGACATGCTGTGCTATCGCCGCCGCGGACACAACGAAGGTGACGACCCGTCGATGACGCAGCCGAGCATGTACGACGCGATCGATGTCAAACGCGGTGTGCGCAAGAGCTACACCGAAGCGCTGATCGGCCGCGGCGACATCTCGATGAAAGAGGCCGAGGACGCGCTGCGTGACTATCAGGGCCAGCTGGAACGGGTCTTCAACGAGGTGCGCGAACTCGAGAAACACGAGATCGAACCGAGCGCCTCGGTGGAAGCCGATCAGATGGTGCCCGCCGGCACGAACACCGCGGTCGACAAGTCGCTGCTGGCGCGGATCGGCGATGCGCATCTGTCGGTGCCCGAGGGCTTCAACGTGCACCCGCGGGTCAAGCCGGTGCTGGAGAAGCGCCGCGAGATGGCCTACGAGGGCAAGGTGGACTGGGCGTTCGCCGAGCTGCTCGCGCTCGGCTCGCTGATCGCCGAGGGCAAGACCGTGCGGCTGTCGGGGCAGGACACCCGCCGCGGCACGTTCACCCAGCGCCATTCGGTGATCATCGACCGCAAGACGGGTCAGGAGTTCACCCCGCTGGATCTGTTGACCGTCGACAAGGACGGCAACCCGACCGGCGGCAGGTTCATGGTCTACGACTCCCCGCTGTCGGAGTTCGCGGCCGTCGGCTTCGAGTACGGCTACTCCGTCGGCAACCCTGATGCGCTGGTGTTGTGGGAGGCGCAGTTCGGCGACTTCATCAACGGTGCACAGTCGATCATCGACGAGTTCATCAGCTCCGGTGAGGCCAAGTGGGGCCAGCGCTCGGACGTCGTGCTGCTGCTGCCGCACGGGCATGAGGGCCAGGGCCCCGACCACACGTCCGGACGCATCGAGCGGTTCCTGCTGTTGTGGGCCGAGGGCTCGATGACGATCGCGATGCCGTCCACGCCGGCGAACTACTTCCACCTGCTGCGGCGTCACGCCCTGGACGGCATTCACCGGCCGCTCATCGTGTTCACGCCGAAATCGATGCTGCGAAACAAGGCCGCCGTCAGCGACATTCGCGACTTCACCGAGCAGAAGTTCCGTTCGGTGCTCGAGGAGCCGACCTACACCGACGGCGACGGGGATCGCAGTCAGGCCAAGCGGATGCTGTTGTGCAGCGGCAAGCTCTACTACGAGTTGGCCGCCCGCAAGAACAAGGATCAGCGCGACGACGTGGCGATCGTGCGCGTCGAGCAGCTCGCTCCGCTGCCGCGGCGCCGGCTGGCCGAGACACTGGACCGCTATCCCAACGTCGAGCAGTACTTCTGGGTGCAGGAGGAACCGGCGAACCAGGGTCCGTGGCCGACGTTCGGGCTGACGTTGCCCGAGGTCCTGCCGGAGAAGCTGACCGGGATCACGCGGGTCTCGCGGCGGGCCATGTCGGCGCCGTCGTCGGGCTCGTCGAAGGTGCACGCCGTCGAGCAGCAGGAGATCATCGACGAGGCGTTCGCCTGAGGCACGAAGGCGGACGCCGAGGAGACGACAACCGGCGCGAGGCGTTCGCCTGAGGCACGAAGGCGGACGCCGAGGAGACGACAACCGGCGCGAGGCGTTCGCCTGAGAGCGCGCGGCGACGATGCGGGGCGAGGGACGAGCCCCGAGGAGGAGTCGGGCAATTCAATCTGGAGAAGGGCCTTTAACCGGTTGATTGCGCGCACCCGGTGCGTGGGATCAACCCGTTAGTGGGCGGACCGGCGGTTCCGGCTAACCTCTTGACGGCTACAACACGAGGGAGTGGTTATGCAGGGCTTCGCCGGGAAAGTCGCCGTGGTGACCGGTGCCGGGTCGGGTATCGGACAGGCGCTGGCGATCGAGCTGGCCAAGTCGGGTGCGAGTGTGGCGATCAGCGACGTCGACGCCGAGGGCCTGGCGGCCACCGAGGAGCGGCTGAAGGCGATCGGCGCGCCGGTGAAGACCGACCGCCTCGACGTCACCGAGCGCGAGGCCTTCGAGCTGTACGCCGACGCGGTCGTCGAGCACTTCGGCAAGGTCAACCAGATTTACAACAACGCCGGCATCGCGTATGTCGGCGACGTCGAGGTGACCCCGTACAAGGACATCGAGCGGGTGATGGACGTCGACTTCTGGGGCGTCGTCAACGGCACGAAAGCGTTCCTGCCGCACCTGATCGCCTCGGGCGACGGGCACGTCGTCAACGTGTCGAGCCTGTTCGGCATCTTCTCGGTTCCCGGCCAGTCGGCATACAACTCGGCCAAGTTCGCGGTCCGCGGGTTCACCGAGGCGCTGCGCCAGGAGATGCAGGCCGCCGGCCACCCGGTCAAGGTCACCACCATCCACCCCGGCGGGATCAAGACGGCGATCATGCGAAATTCGACCGCCGCCGAGGGCGTCGACCGCGAAGGCCTGACCAAGACGTTCGACACCAGGCTGACGCGGACCACGCCCGAGGAGGCCGCGAAGATCATCCTCGACGGCGTCCGCAAGAACCGGGCGCGGGTGCTCGTCGGGGCCGACGCGAAGATCCTCGACGCGATCGTGCGGCTCACCGGATCGGGCTATCAGCGACTGTTCCTGACGGTGATGAAGCGCCTGGTGCCCAACGCGCACTGATCGCCCGCGCCGAACCTGAAGCTTTGTGCGAAGTTCCGCGATTTCGTGACGAATACCTTCAGTTTCGGCGATGACGCTAGGAGTCGCCGAGGGGGTGTTCGGCCAGGAACGCGTCGGCCACGTGACCTGGATCAGCGCCATCGGCGACCTTGGCGCGCATCTCGGCCAGCGCCGCGGTGTCCAGCACACCGGCGACCTCGTTGAGCGCGAGCACCTGTGACTCGTTGAGCTCGTTGCGGCGAGACAGCGGCACCACGTTCTCGGCGCGGATCAGCGACGTGCGATCCGACAGCGTCAGCAGTTCGGGCGGGACGCCCGGGGCCGCGGTCGTCGTCCATGCGGCGGGAAACCGGCCGGCGCGCACGGCGTCGAAAGCCGCTTGGCTGTCGGGGAATTCGGTCACCTTGGGTTCACATGTGCCGATCGTCGCCGGACGCGGTGCATCGGTGACCGCGGCGATGGCCAGCCGGTCGCAGTTGCGCACCGCGGCGGTGACGTCGCGCCCGCCCCACTTCTCGGCGGTCGTCTCGGTCACCGCGAGCGCCGGCTTGTCCTCTGCCGACGTGGTGTAGTCCCCCGCCGCGACACCCTCGGGCAGCGCGGAGACCATCTCCCGATACACCTGCGTCGGCGCGCGTGCCGCCGACTCGGGATTGAACCTGTGCAGCAACCGTCCGGTGAATCCCGGGACGACGCGGACGACACCGGAGTCCAGCCCGGTCAGCGGGTCGTCCTCGATCTTGACGTGGGCGGGGCTGCCGTACGAGCGCAGCGCCGCGGCGTAGAGGTGGGCGATCAACGTCGACTCGGGATCGGCTGTGGCGCCGACGGCTATCGACGGCCGTTCGGTGTCCCCGCCGCACGCCGCGCTGCCCGCCACGATCACCGCGACGAGCGCCAGCGCCAGCCGCCGGCTCACTGGTGACTAGCCGCCCGACGTGTCGCGGGAGGCACTGGCGACCGCCTGCGCGACGGCTGGTGCGACGCGGGGGTCCAGCACGCTGGGCACGATGCGGTCGGCGGCCAGGTCGTCGCCGACCACCGAGAAGATCGCCTCGGCGGCCGCCACCTTCATCCGCTCGGTGATGCGGCGCGCGCCCGCGTCGAGCGCGCCGCGGAACACGCCCGGGAACGCGAGCACGTTGTTGATCTGGTTCGGGAAGTCGCTGCGCCCGGTGGCGACGACGGCCGCGTACCTGCTGGCGTCGTCGGGATGGATCTCCGGATCCGGGTTCGACAGCGCGAACACGATCGAGTTGGGCGCCATCGAGGCGATCAGGTCGGCGGGCACGACGCCCGCGGACAACCCGAGGAACACGTCGGCACCGTCGAGCGCCTCGGCGATGCCGCCGGTCAGCCCGCGCGGATTGGTCGACTCGGCCATATCGGCCTTGTAGGAGTTGAGGTTCTCCCGGCCCTTGTGCACGATGCCCTGCGAGTCGAGCAGCGTGATGTCGCTGACACCGGCTGCCATCAGGATCTTCGCGCACGCGATGCCGGCCGCACCGCAGCCGGAGACGACGACCCGCAGCGATCCGATCTCGCGGTCGACGACCTTGGCCGCGCCCAGCAGGGCGGCCAGCACGACGATCGCAGTGCCGTGCTGATCGTCGTGCATGACCGGGCAGTCCAGCGCCTCGACCAGGCGCCGCTCGATCTCGAAGCACCGCGGTGCCGAGATGTCCTCGAGGTTGACGGCCCCGAATGTCGGGCGCAGCCGCACCAGGGTCTCGACAATCTCGTCGGTGTCCTTGGTGTCGAGCACGATCGGGATCGAGTCCAAGTCGGCGAACGCCTTGAACAGCGCGCTCTTGCCCTCCATCACCGGCAGCGACGCCGCCGGTCCGATGTCTCCCAGCCCCAGCACCGCGCTGCCGTCGCTGACGACCGCGACCATGCGGCTCGCCCACGTGTAGCGGGCGGCCAACGTGTGGTCGGCGGCGATGGCACGGCTGACCTGGGCCACGCCCGGGGTGTAGGCGACGGACAACGCCCGCTCGGTGTCGAGGGCCGCGTTCAGCGCTACCGAGAGCTTGCCGCCCACGTGGGCCGCGAAGATCTCCTCATCGCTGAGGACGATATTGGATCCGGTCAATGGAAGGTCTCTTACCGCTTGCGACACGGCGCCCAGGTTAACGACGAACTGGTAGGTAACCTAATCGCCCGCCGGCTCAAATCAGGCCGAGGTCCGTGACCGCTTTGCGCTCGTCGGCGAGCTCGGCCGTCGTCTTGTCGATGCGGCTGCGGGAGAAGTCGTCGATGTCCAGCCCCTGCACGATCGACCAGTTGCCGTCCTTCGTCGTCACCGGGAACGACGAGATCAGGCCCTCCGGCACACCGTAGGAACCGTCGGAGTACACCGCCATCGACACCCAGTCGTTAGCCGGGGTGCCCAGCAGCCAATCCCGGGCGGCGTCGACGGTCGCCGAGGCGGCCGACGCCGCCGAGGAGGCACCGCGGGCGTCGATGATGGCCGCGCCGCGCTTGGCGACGGTCGGGATGAAGTCGTTCTCGATCCAGTTCTGGTCGTTGACCACCTCGGCGGCGTTCTTGCCGCCGACCTCGGCGTGGAAGATGTCCGGGTACTGGGTGGCCGAGTGGTTGCCCCAGATCGTCATCTTCTTGATGTCGGTGACCTTGGCGCCGGTCTTGCGGGCCAGCTGGCTGATCGCCCGGTTGTGGTCGAGGCGGGTCAGCGCCGAGAACCGCTCGCGCGGAATGTCGGGAGCGTTGGACATCGCGATCAGCGCGTTGGTGTTGGCCGGGTTGCCGGTCACCCCGATGCGCACGTCGTCGGCGGCCACCTCGTTGAGCGCCTTGCCCTGGGCGGTGAAGATCGCGCCGTTGGCCTCGAGCAGGTCGCTGCGCTCCATGCCCGGGCCGCGGGGGCGGGCGCCGACGAGCAGCGCCAGGTTGGCGCCGTCGAAGATCTTGTTCGCGTCGGCGCCGATCTCCACGCCGGCAAGAAGCGGGAACGCGCAGTCGTCGAGCTCCATCACCACACCCTCGAGCGCCTTGAGCGCCGGCTCGATCTCGAGGAGCCGCAGCTCGACCGGCCGGTCGGGGCCGAGCAGTGATCCGCTCGCGAGGCGGAACAGCAAGCTGTAGCCGATCTGGCCGGCGGCACCGGTGACTGCGACCTTGAGGGGAGTTGTGCTCACGTCAGATGCTCCTTGGACAGATGTACGTGGCCCGCACCGCGGGCGGATTGCGTCGGGAACGAAACTAGCAGGCAGCCGACGCGCCCAGCCGCGTAGCATCGACCACGGCCCGAAACCGGGCGTGCGTCGTTCAGGAAGGCTGCGCCGATGCCGTCGTTCAGTCCGGGCCGACAACCCGGACGTGCGACCGTGAAGAACAGCCGCGACGGCGTGGCCGCCGACCCGGTCCGCGTGCCCGTGGCACACGCGACGGTGGATTGCGGCGTCTATTGCGACGGCACTCGACTGCCCGGAAGCTTCACCCACGACGCGGCCCAGAACAAGGTCGAAGAGCTGCGCGGCGAAGGCCGGAACGCCTTCGTCTGGATCGGCTTCCATGGACCCGACGAACGCCAGATGCAGACGGTCGCGAATGTTTTCGGTCTGCACGCGCTCGCCGTCGAGGACGCCGTGCACGCACACCAGCGGCCGAAGCTGGAACGCTACGACGACACCTTGTTCCTCGTCCTCAAGACTGTCACCTACGTCGAACACGAGTCGATCGCGAAGGCGCGCGAGATCGTCGAGACCGGCGAGATCATGATCTTCGTCGGACCCGACTTCGTGGTGACCGTCCGGCACGGTGAACACGGCGGGCTGGCCGGGGTGCGCAAACACCTCGAGGCCTCGCCGCACCTGCTGGAGCTCGGCCCCTATGCGGTGATGCACGCGATCGCCGACCACGTCGTCGACGGCTACCTCGAGGTCACCGAGTCGATCGAAACCGACATCGACGCGATGGAGGAGGACGTCTTCTCCCCGACCAACCGGACCGACATCGAGTGCATCTATCTGCTCAAGCGCGAGATCGTCGAACTCCGCCGTGCGGTCGGCCCGTTGGCCACCGACCTGCAACGTCTCGGTTCCGAGCACAGCGACCTGATCTCCGTCGAGATCCTGCGGTACATGGGCGATGTGCTCGACCACGCCATCAAGGCGTCCGATCGCATCGCCAGCTTCGACGAGGTGCTCAGCTCGCTCGTGCAGGCGGCCGTCGGCAAGGTGGCCATGCAGCAGAACACCGACATGCGCAAGATCTCGGCCTATGTGGCGATCGCCGCGGTGCCCACGGCGATCGCCGGCATCTACGGTATGAACTTCGAGCACATGCCCGAGCTGTCGGCGACCTGGGGCTATCCCGCGGTGCTGCTGTTCATGGTGGTCATCTGCGGTCTGCTGTTTCGCGCCTTCCGGCGCAACCACTGGCTCTGAACTCCCGAATCGCATTCCCGCAGGCGCCTCTCGACATTTCGCTGCCGGAACGCAATTTCGCGCGGAGCTCAGCTCGGTTTGGCCGCCGGGCGCGCCGGGTCGAGCACGTCGACGCCGTCCTGTTGCCACGCCTCGCGCATCGCGTCGGCACCCTTGAGGCGCACCCACGCGGCTTCGGTGGCGGTGATCGGTGTGGCGGCCAACACCTTCACCGGTTCCAGCGGGCCGGCCAACGGCACATCGCCGATCGCGCTGTCGCTCAACAGGAACGCGGTGAACGGTGTGGACTCCCACAGCGGTGTCTCCAAGTCGATCAACGCATCGGGCGCCAGGACGAGCCCTTCCACCGCTGGCGCGGCGGCCACAATCGCGATGGACCGGTGCAACCCCCGCGGCGATGGCCCACGCAAGGCGACGATCACCTCCGCACGCGGACCGTGTACGACGTCGGTCACCATCTCGGTCGGATCGAACATCGGATGACGCGAACAGCCCAGCGACACATGGTGCATGACCCCGTCGGCGTCGGGCCCGAACCGCAGCACGTCGATGGTCTCGGTGCCCAGGAATGTGACGCTGGCCTCGTCGGGCTCGGAATCGATGCCCTGCGCGGCGAAGTGCTCGCGCAGGTGGGTGCGGACCTTCGCGGGGACGTCGATCACTCGGCCGGTGGCGCGGGTGGCGCGGATGAATCGGCGTCGGGCAGGCTGAGGTTGTTGCCCGTCTCGGGATCGAACACGACCAGTTTTGACGTGTCGAACGCCAACTGAACCGTGTCGCCTTGTTTGGCGGTCGAATCGACCGAAACCCTTGCGACGAACTCGTTTTCGCCGACGCCTGACTCCGCGGCCAGCTCGGCAAGCTGCGCTGAATGCGCGCCGGCGCCTTCGGTTTTGAAGTGGAGGTACTTGTCGGCGCCCAGCGACTCGACCATGTCCACCTTCACATCGAAGGTCAGTGCGCGAATGCGCGCATACCCGTCGAGCACGGCGGCGTCCTCGAAATGCTCGGGCCGGATTCCGACGATCACGTTCTTCGGTGCGTTGCGCCGGGCCAGCAGGTCGTAATTCTCCTGAGTGAGGGTCACCTCGCCGAACGGCAGCCGCACGCCGACGTCGGTGATGGTCGCGGAGAAGAAGTTCATGGCCGGCGAGCCGATGAAGCCGGCGACGAACAGGTTCGCCGGGCGGTTGTAGAGGTCCTCGGGAGTTCCGATCTGCTGGGCCACCCCCGCGCGCAGCACCACCACACGGTCGCCCAGCGTCATGGCCTCGGTCTGGTCGTGGGTGACGTAGACGGTGGTCGTGCCGAGCCTGTCCTGCAGGCGGGCGATCTCCGCGCGCATCTGTACACGCAGCTTGGCGTCGAGGTTCGACAGCGGCTCGTCCATCAGGAAGGCCTTGGGATCACGCACGATCGCGCGGCCCATCGCCACGCGTTGCCGCTGACCGCCCGACAACTGTCCCGGTTTGCGGTCCAGAAGTTCGCTCAGATCAAGGATTCTCGCGGCTTCGTCGACCTTGCGGGCGATCTCGTCCTTCTTCCGCTTGGCCAGCGTGAGCGGGAAGGCGATGTTCTGCCGAACGCTCATGTGCGGGTACAGCGCATACGACTGGAAGACCATCGCGATGTCGCGGTCCTTGGGCGCCTTCTCGTTGACGCGCTCGCCACCGATGCGCAGTTCGCCCGAGGTGATGTCTTCCAGGCCCGCGATCATGTTGAGCGTGGTCGACTTTCCGCATCCCGACGGGCCGACGAGGATGATGAATTCGCCGTCGGCGATCGTCATCGACAACTCGTGGACGGCCGTCGCGCCGTTGGGGTAACTCTTGGTCACCCGGTCCAACACAATTTCGGCCATGGAACTACCCCTTCACCGCACCGGATGTCAGTCCGGCGACGATCCGTCGTTGGAAGATGAGGACAAAGATGATGATCGGGATGGTGATGACCATTGCACCCGCCGCGATCGATCCGGTCGGTTCCTCGAACTGTGAACTGCCGGTGAAGTTCGCGATCGCCACCGGCGCGGTGATGGCGCGTTCGGTTGCGGTCAGCGACAACGCCAACAACAGGTCGTTCCACGCGAAGATGAACACCAGGATCGCGGCGGTGACGATGCCGGGCGCGGCGAGCGGGGCGATCACCTTGCGGAACGCCTGCGCCGGCGTCGCACCGTCCATCTTGGCCGCCTTCTCCAGATCCCAGGGGATCTCGCGGAAGAACGCCGAGAGCGTGTAGATCGCCAGCGGCAGCGCGAAGGTGATGTACGGGATGATGAGTCCGGGCCAGGTGTCGAACAGCCCGACCGCGCGCTCGATGTTGAAAAGCGGTGTGACGAGCGAGATGTGGGGGAACATCGCGATCAGCAGGGCGACGCCGATCAGCAGCCGCTTGCCCGGGAAGTCCAGCCGCGCGACCGCGTACGCGGCCATCCCACCGATCACCACCGCGATGGCAGTCGTGATCAGGCCGATACCGATCGAGTTGATCAGCGCCGAGGTGAAGATGTTGCCCTGGAATATCGCCTTGTAGTTGTCGAAGGTGATCTCGGCGGGAATCAGCCTGCCGTCCTTGACACTTGACGTCGGCTTGAGCGACAGGGACAGGATCCACAGCACCGGGAAGAGCGCGTAGACGATGACCAGCACGTTGACGATCGTCCAACCGGTGACCCGTGACGCACCGACGCGCTCAGCCATCAGCGATTCTCCTCGGCGGACCCCGGCGCCGCGGCACCGAAGATCTTGATGTAGATGAACGCGATGATCGCCACGCACAGGAAGATCAGCACGCTGATCGCCGAGCCGAGACCCACGTTGAATGCCTTGAACAGGTTGTCGTATCCCAGGATCGACACCGAACCGGTGTTGTTGGCCCCGCCGGTGAGGATGTAGATGTTGTCGAAGATCCGGAACGCGTCGAGGGTGCGGAACAGCAACGCCACCAGGATCGCCGGCTTGATCAGCGGCAGGATCACCCTGGTCAGCCGTTTCCAGGCGCCCGCACCATCGACCTGGGCGGCGTTGAGCAGATCCTGTGGCACCAGCGCCAATCCGGCCAACAGCAGCAGCGCCATGAACGGCGTCGTCTTCCACACCTCGGCCAGCACCACGATCGCCAGAGACGGAAGCTGTTCGGTCAGCGGGGCACTGCCCTCGGGCAGCAGGTTCGCCAGGTACCCCGTGCCCGGCGTCCACGCGTAGTACCAGCTGTATGACGCGGCGACCGTGACGATTCCGTACGGGATGAGGATCGCCGTTCGTACGACGCCCTTGCCGAAGATGGTGCGGTGCATCACCAGCGCCAGCGCCATGCCGAGGACGAATTCGATGGCCACCGAGACGACGGTGATGCCGAGCGTGACGAAAAAGGCTGTCCACCAGTACTGGTCGGTGAGGATGGTGACGTAGTTCTCCAGCCCGATGAACTCGGTGTCGTCGGGGGCGGCCATGTTGTTGCGCTGCAGGCTCAGCCACACCGCGTAGGCGATCGGGTAGCCCGTCACCGCGAGCATCAATACGACCGCGGGCGCGATGAGCAGGAAGGCCAACTTGCGTTCCGAGCGGGTGTCGTCGCTGCCGGTCGCGCTCGGTGCCGGCGCGGTCGCGGCCGCGGGTGGCGCCGTCACGGGATCAGCCCCTTCCCGTCGATGGCCTTCTGCACCTGCTCTGTGAGTTCGTCTGCGGTGCGCTCGGGGTCGATGTCGGTGATCGGAGCCAGCGTCGTGGAGATGCGGGTGGAAACCGCTTGGTACTGCGGCGTGGCGGGACGCACCGCGGCGTTGGTGAGTTGTTGGCGGATCAGCTCGTGCTGGGGGTATTTCGCCTGGAATGCCGGATCGCTGTACAGCGAGGTGCGCACCGCGGGCAGTCCACCTTCGACGGAGGTGTACCGCTGGTTCTCCATGTCGCGCAGGCATCGAATGGCTTCGAACGCCTCGGCCTTGTGTTGCGTCGTCTTCGCCACGGCGAGGTTGAGGCCGCCGATGGTGACCCTCGCCGCCTCACCCGGCCGAACGCCCGGATACGAGGCGAATCCCAGGACCTTCCTGCTCGCCTCGAAGGCGGTCTCGAACTGTTCATCGCTGGGCGAGAACGTTCCGACGTCGCTGATGCTGCCGGCCAGCGACGGGTCTTTGTCCAGCGGCAGGAACGTCACCCCGCCCTTGATCGCGTTCTCGAGCAGCGACGGCAGCACGTAGGGCCAGTTCACCTCGAGCGCCGCTTTGCCCTGTTCGAGCGCCAGCCGTGCGGTGGTCTCGTCGGTCTGAGTCACCGACGGGTCCGCACCGGGTGCGGTGGCGACGCTCTTGATGATCTGCAGCGCCTTGACGGTGGCGGCGCGATGTTCGGGTGTGTCGGTCAGCGTGACGGTTTGGCCGTCGTCGGAAAGCACCTGACCGCCCGCGCTTTCCAGCAGGGTGTTGAACCAGACGACCAAGCCTTCGTACTGCTTTCCTTGTACCGCAATCCAGCTCGGCCCACCGGCGGCGTGCAGCCGGGTCGCCTCGGCCACCATGTCATCCCAAGTCGATGGTGGCTCCGGTATCAGATCGGCTCGGTACCAGAGCAATTGGGTGTTGGTGGTGATCGGCGCGGCGTAGAGCTTGTCCTGCCACGTAGCGGTTTCCAGTGGGCCCGGCAGCGTGTTGGCCCTCGCGTCGGCCTCGGCCTGACCCGCCGGATCGTCGGAGAGCGGCAACGCCCAACCGGCTTCGGCGAACTCGGCGGTCCACACCACGTCGAGCGCCATGACGTCGAGGCTTCTGTCGTTTCCGGTCAGCCGCCGCGCGAGCTGGAGCCGTTGGTCGTCAGCGCTCTTCGGCAGGCTGATCTGCTGAATGGTGAAGCGGCCGCCGAGTTGTTCGTTACACCGCTCGGCGACGGCCGTGAACGTCTGCGCCTCGTTGGCAGGCGTGTAGTAGTTGATGACGATGCCGCCGCTGTCGGAACCACACGCCGTCAGCGTTGACGCCGCCGTCAGCGCAGCGATCGCCGCGGCGCCCATCCGCCGTGGGCCGCGCATGCTGGCGAAGCGCACCACCCGCCTCCGTCCGCGCCGAATGTCGGGAATCTCCCGCGCGCAAACCGTATTGCCACAAGTGTATGGTTTGCAACACCTCGGCGGCGCGCGGCGCGCACCGTTACGCAATCGCGAGCGTGCGCAACATCCGCTTTGTGCGCGGTGTGTCGTCTGCAGACCCGCACACTCGCCGAAAAGGGGTGGGCGTCAGATGGTCAAGCGCGCCAGCAGATCCCGTCCGCGTTCGGCGTTCTGCGGATCGCACAGCACGTCGTAGCGTCCCGCCACGAGTTGCAGCGTAGAACTGAAATCTCTTGTGCCGCGTGCCATCGCATATGGGATCGCGGACGTGATGAGGCCGAAGAACACACCGGCGATCAGGCCGGTGGCCAGTGCTGCCCACGGGTTGGGGCTGAAGAACCCGAGAATCAAGCCGATGAACAGGCCCAGCCACGCACCCGTCAGAACACCACCGCCGAGCACCTTGGGCCACGACAGCCGGCCGGTGACCCGCTCCACCTGCATCAGGTCGACACCGACGATCGTCACCTGCTGGACGGGAAATTCTTGGTCTGAGAGGTAGTCCACGGCGCGCTGCGCCTCGGCGTACGTCGGATACGAACCGATGGGCCACCCCTTCGGCGGCGTGGGCAGACCAGCGGGGCCGCGGCCCATATTTGGGCCACCCGGCGTTGCGCCGGGATTTGCTCCAGGTTGAAACGGGCTGGTCATCGGTCCTCTATCTCCTCTTTGCCGCGAATCGTTAAGTTGCTGTCTCGTAAGGGACAACGCCGCGATGGCCGCAATCGTGCCCGAGAATTGCGCTAGGTTGACAAGCATGACAAATCCCGGGGAGGACGCAGCACGAAACGCACCATCCGAATCCGATGGAGGTGCCTCCGAGCCGACGTCCGCCGGTTACGAGGCGCCGTCGATCGAGCAGTCGCAGACTTGGCCGCCCGACCCGACCACGCCGCCGTCAAGCGACGATTCGTCATCCGAGCGGTCGGCCGACCAACCGCCCGCGTACGGCTCGCCGTACCAGGCTCCGCCGGCATACGACCCGCCGTCGGGGTATTCGCCGCCTCCCGCCTACCCCCCGCCGCGCCGACGGCAATGCCGGCGATCGCCAACCCGCGACCGCCCTCGCCGTTGGTCTT
>NZ_LQIH01000009.1:0-134626 GCF_001499835.1 Mycolicibacterium novocastrense | reverse complement strand
AACCACACCCCCGGGCCCGGGGGTGTGGTTTGCGGGGGGACGTAGTCCGGGCGCATCCAGTCCTCGCTGTAGGTGACTTCGTTTGGTCGGGCCCAGGCGCCGACGAAGGGATTCACACCCAACGGGGGGAAGTTGAGCTGACGGTTTTTGACGATCGGCGCCAAGTATTGGACACACAATTTCGCAGACTGCTCGGCATTGAGGCGGGATGCGGCTTGGATCGCGCCGCAGATGAAGGTGATCGGATCGCTGAAATTGTTGACCGCCAGGGCACCGCTGAGCGTGCCCTGGGCGGGCTGGTACATGTTGACGAGGTTGGCAAACGCGGTCGGCGCGGAGTGCAACAGCTGCTTGATGTCACCGATGCTGTCGGTCAGCGCCTGGCTCACCGAGGCGAGCTTGTCCGAGGTGGTGCCGATTGTGTCGCGGTTCTCGCCGACAAAGGAAGTCACTCCGCCCAGAACAGCATTCAGGTCGGAGACGGCGTTGCCGAGTTCGTCCGGGTCGTTGGCCATCAGGACAGTTACCGAGGCAAGGTTGTCGTTGAGTTGGCGCATCAGTGTGGTGCTGTCCTGCAGTGCCGACACCAGCGTGGACAGGTTCTTGACGGTGCTGAAGGTGTCGTCGCTGTGGTCCCCGAGGGCCGAAAGCGCTTGGGAGAGTTTGATGATGGTGTCGCGGATGGCGGGTCCTTGTCCGCGCAGATTGTCGGCGGTGGTGTTGACCAGCGCGCCCAGAGTGCTCACTCCGCCGGGCTGGGTGGGTTGCAGCGCGGCGGTGAGGCGCTTTAGCTGGTCGCGGACGTCGTCCCACTCCACGGGGACCGCGGTGCGGTCTTGCGGGATGACCGCGTTGTCGGGCAGGGCCGGCCCGTCGCGGTATGGGGGTGTCAACTGGATAGCGCGGGCGGTGACAAGTGTGGGTGAGAGGATCACAGCTTTGGCGTCGGCGGGCACCTTAAAGGCGTCGTCGACCCAGAAAGTGACCTTGGCTCGGGTTGGTTGGGGTTCGATGGCTTCGATGCGGCCTACGTTCACACCGCGGATACGGACGTCGTCGCCGACGAACAGCCCGTTGGTGTTCTGGAAGAACGCCACGATGTGGGTACGGGTGGTCTGTCGCGTCGTGTTGATCACCAGGTAGACCCCGCCGACGAGGGAAGCGACCAAAGCTAAAGCCAAGGCGATACGGGCGTTGCGCGATGTCATCCGCGAGGTCATCGTTGACCACCGCCTGCGGTGCCCGCGTGCCCCACTTCACCGGGTGCGGGCAGGAAGATCGAGCTGGGTGTCGGCTCGGGAATGTGCTGCTGGCCGGGCGGCGCCACGGCGGGCGGGCCCGGTGGCGGACCGCCCGGCGGCGGCGCCGGCAGCGGTTCGCGGTAGGGGTAGCAGCCTGTAGGACCGGGCAGCGGCAGACCGGGCGGGCCGCACCCCTGATCGCCCGGGTTACCGGTGATGGCGTCGGGCAGTGTCAAATTCGGCTCGCCACCTTGTCCGGTGCGCGGATAAGGCACCGGCAGTGCAGGCGTGCCCGGCTGACCAATTTGCGGATCGTGGCGCTCTGATGGTGCCAGCACGTTGGGGTCCAAACCGAGGTCGGAGAAGGCGGCGTCGACGAAGGGCTGCACGAACTGGCCGGGAAGCAAATTGGCTATGTAGGCCTTGAAGAACGGTCCGCCCGACACGGATTCACCCAGTGCGAGTATCACGTTGTTGAGTCCTTTGAGTGACTCCTGCACCTCTGCTTTGCGGTTATCGACGATCGCAAGGACCCCGTTGAGCTTGTCGAGCGCCGGCTTCAGGGTGTCTCGTTGCTCGTCGATGAGGCCCCGGATTTGCTGAGCCATCGCCGAGAGGTTGCCCGAAATCTCGTCTAGCGCAGCAGATTGGGTGCGGAGCTCGGTCAGCAGGGCGTTGGTGTCGTGGATCAGCCCCGCGATCTGATCGCTACGCTCAGCCAGTACGGTGGTGGCCTTGCGAGCGTTGGCCAGCAGGCCGCGTAATTGCTCATCGCGGGTGCTGAGGGTTTGGGAGAAGCGGGCTACCCCGTCGACAGCGGCTTTGAGGTCCGGTGGGGTGTCGCGCAGCGTTTCGCTCAACGTCTGCAGCGATTCCGACAGCTGGTCGGTGTTGAGGCCACTGATGGTCGCGGTGAGATCGCCGACGGCGTCAGGCAATTGGTATGGAGAAGTCGTGCGTTCGATGGGAATCACGTCCGCCAATCGCCCGTCACCGCGGGGTGTGACGGCCAAGATCTTGTTGCCGAGCAGACCGATCGTTTTGATGGCAGCCTCCGTGCGCGGGCCAAGACGAATGTCGTCGGCCACCGTGAATTCGACCAATACGCCCTGGGGTTTTAGGCTGATGCTCTTCACCAGTCCAGCACGTAGACCCGACACTTGCACCGGGCCTCCGGTGGTCAGCCCGCCCGCATCCTCGAAATACGCCGAATAGGTTGTGTCGGAGGAGATCAACGGAAGCTTGGTGAAGTTGAAGCCGCCCACCACGATGACGATGAGCGCAGTCACGCCGATGGTTCCGATAATGATCGGGTTGCGTTCCCGGAATGGTTTCATCGGGGGGTGCACCTGCCCGTGTCCTGGCCCGCCACCTTGACGTACACCGGTTGGCCGCCTTTGCCGTTCAGCTTCAACACCAGGTCGCACATATAGAAGCTGAAGAAGTCGCCGTTGAGCGCTTGTCTGCCCAGGATCCGGTAGGCCTCGGGCAGGGTTTTCAGCAGATCGTCGACATAGTCATGATCGGCAACAACGAGTCCCGCAGTGCGGTCGGTCTCCTGGACCACCCTCTGTAGCGGCGGCCGCACTTGCCTGAGCAGATCCGCGATTGTGGCAGCACCCTCATTGGCATAGGCCAGACCGGTGCTCAGGTCATGCTTGCGTGCCTCCAAGCCCTGGACCAATTCCGAAAGTGAGTCGACCGCCTTGCCGAACTGGTCGCTGTGGTCGCCCAGCGACCCGAGCACGGTGTTGAGATTGACGATGACTTGCCCGATCAATTCATCACGGTCGGCCAATGTGTTGGTCAGAGCCGCCGTCTGGGACAGGATCGACCCGATGGTCGCGCCCTGGCCTTGAAACGCCGAGATGAGCTGACCCGACAGCGCGTTGACTTGATCGGGGTCCAGGGCACGGAAAAGCGGGCGGAACCCCCCGATCAGCGCATCCAGATCCAGAGCGGGGGCGGTCCGATCCAACGGGATCGTCTCGCCAGGGGCCAGGGTCTTGGTGCCACCGGCACCTTCTTCCAGCGCCAGATACCGACCGCCGATAAGGTTGTCGTACCGAATGACCGCCCGGCTGCCCTCGGTCAATACCACGGAGTCGTCGGCATTGAATTCGACCAGCGCGCTCGAGTCATCTCTGATCGTGATGTCTTTGACCTTGCCTACCTCGACGCCGGCGATACGGACGAAGTTGCCGCTCTCCAGGCCTGTCACCGTAGTGAAGAGCGCCTTGTAGGTCCTTTCTTCCTGAAAGCGCAGCTGCGCGAAAATCGCGATCAAGCCGAACGCGCCGAGCGCACACACGACAACGAAGATCCCCAGACGTAACAGAAGCCCAGATAGATTACGTCGCAAGGTAGTTCACCTCTTCCAAGTCGTACTGGTGGTGGCTGTGGGGCATGCCGCGCGGTCACGGTGACGACGGCGTAACCGGGGGTGGGGGTCCCGCCGACGCGGAGGTCGGTGGCTGCGGGACCCCCGGGTATAGCGGGCTGCCGTCGGGCCCATACAGCGGGGCACCGTATGGGGGGGCACCTGGGTATGGAATGGGTCCGGGGGCCGGGCCACCCGGGTAGCGGATGCTGGGCGGCTCGGGCACTGCCCGAGTGACGGGGAAGTAGTTGGCCCATCCGGGGAATCCGATGCCTGGGTTGGGGCGCACATCCATGCCGGTGCCGAACCCGCTGTTGGTGACCAGGTAGCGCACCGGCCAGTTATCCCTCACGTCGGGCAGCGAACCGCAGCCTGGCTTGCCGCCGGGTCCGCCCTTGGCAGCGTTGATAGGCAGATTGTCCGGGTAGCGGTACGGGTCGTCGCCCAACAACACCGCCGCATCCATAATGATCGACTTGCCGTTGCGGCCGGCGGCGTAGTCGGTCAGAGTTTCCAGCGCGTTGTTGCCGCCCAAAATCAGACAGCCCAGTTGCGGGTTGTACTTCATCAGCAGGCTGGTCGTCGGCTCCAGGAGGTTGACTCCCTTGACGAGGTTGTCCTTGCTCGGGCCCAACACGCTGATGCCGCTTTGGGATAAGCCCACGACACCCAGGAGCAACGCGTCGAGCTGCTTGGCCTGGTTCGTGACGGTCACACTGGTTGTGGCCGACGCCGACAGGATATCGAGCATGTCGTGGGCGGCAGCACCGTAGGTGTCGCTGACGGCTCGCAGAGCGCGCCAGTCCTCGCGAATCGTGTCCGTGCGTGAATTGAGCGCCAGCAGAACCTCATTGGCGGCGCTTGTGGCTTGCCCGATGCGTTCGCCCTGGCCTCGCAGCCCCTCCGCGAGGGCGGACAGCACGGCGTTGAGTTTTGCTGGGTCGATCTGCTTGATGAGATCGACGAGGTTCTCGAACACGGTGTTGACCTCGACAGCGACATTGGATGACTTCAGTACCGTTCCTGCCGATAACCGTTGCGAGCTCGGGTCACTCGGGTAGACCAGATCCACGAACTTGCCGCCGAACACTGTGGTGGCGTCGATACGTGCCTCGACATTGGCCGGTATGTAGGGGATTTGATCGGGATCGATCTCGAGCTGGATGCTCACCGAATCGGTGCCCCCGGAAACCGTGGCGACACGGCCCACCTGCACGCCGCGCATCTTCACCTTGGCGTTGGGCTCCATTACCAGCCCCGATCGCTCGGAGGTGAGCGTCACCGGCACCGACGGCGTGAAAGACCGGTTGAACACACCCAGACACACCGCCATCGCGGCGACGACCGCAACCACCGAGATGGTTGCCAACCACCCCGAGGAGATCCGGGGCTTTCCCCAATGGCCCGACATTGGCGCTACCCCGAGAAGCTGAAGAGTCCGGTCTGGCCGTAGAGGGCCAGAGAAATGAAGAGGACCAACACCGCAGTGGCCACAAGCGAGGTACGAGTTGCTCGCCCGACCGCCTCGCCCACACCCGCTGGTCCGCCGGTCGCGTGGTAGCCGTAGTAGGTGTGGACGAGCATGATCATCACCGCAGCCGCGACGGTGACGATGAACGAACGAATCACATCGCCAGGCACCAGAAAGGTGTTGAAGTAGTGGTCGTACACCCCGCGAGACTGGCCGTAGATTGCGGTCGTTCCGTATCGGGCGGCGGTGTAGGCCATGATCAACGCGACGCTGTAGAGCGGCAGGACGATGACCACGCCAGCCAACACTCGCGTCGACGCGAGGTATGCGATTGACCGGATACCCATCACCTCCAGCGCGTCGATCTCCTCGCTGATGCGCATCGCGCCGAGCTGGGCGGTCGCACCGCCACCGATGGTGGCCGCCATGGCAATCGCCGCGGTGTTAGGCGTGATCAGACGGGTGTTGAGAAAGGCTGAGGCGAAACCGACCAAAGCCTCGACGCCAACCTGCGAAAACTGGTTGTAGCCTTGTGCGGCGATGACACCGCCCGTGGACATGGTCAAGAAGGCGACCACCGCGACCGTGCCGCCGACGACGGCCAGCGCACCCGCTCCCAGACTCATTGAGGCGACCTGTCGCAACAACTCAGCTTTGTAGTGCACGACGACATCGGCCACCGAGATCAGGGTCTTGCCGTAGAACCTGGTCTGCTCACCGATTTGGCGCCAACCTAACTGCAGTCTGCCCAGCGTGCGTACGGTGCGGGGAAATCGTTGTCCAGCAACAACTGTCAGACTCATGTGATCTCAAATCCGACGGCGGTGATCACTAGGTTGATGATGAACAGCAACACAAATGAGAACACCACCGTTTCGTTGACCGCGTTGCCGACTCCGGCCGGTCCCCCGCCGACTGTGATGCCTTGATAGCAGGCGACCAGGCCGGCGGTGATTCCGAACAGGGTGGCTTTGATCATGGCGATCACGACGTCGCTGAGTCCGGTGATGAACGTCATGCCGGCCACGAACGCCCCCGGGGTGACGTGTTGGAAGTACACCGAGAAGAAGAAACCTCCGGCGAGACCTGTCAGCGTGACCAACGACGACAGCAACAGTGCCACCACCGTGGCTGCCAGCACTCGCGGCACCAGCAGTGCTTGAACCGGGTCGATACCCATGACGCGGAGCGCATGAATCTCTTCACGGATCGTGCGTGCTCCCAGGTCGGCGCACATCGCCGCGGCGCCGGCGCTGGCAACCACCAGGACTGTCACGAAGGGTCCGATTTGGTTGACCGCACCCACTGCCGCGCCGCTGCCGGAGAAGTCGGCGGCGCCGATGTCGACGAGCAATACATTGATCGTGAACACCGACAGCACCACATAGGGAATCGACAGCATCAGGGTCGGAATCAACGACACCCTGGCGACGAACCATGTCTGTTCGAGGAATTCGCGCCACGCGAACGGAGGGCGGAACATTGTGATGAGCACGTCGAGGCAGAAAGCGATGAACCCGCCGATATTGCGCACGGGGGCCAACACGGCGACACCGGGTTTGGCGGTCGTCATCGTGGGTGCCGTGCGGTGATCGAGAAGCCGAACCGGTGCGTGGGCTGTTGTGACATGGCGGGCCGGATTCAGGTGCGGACCGGCGTGTGGTCGCCGGCGAGGTCGAGGGCGATATCAACGATCATGTCTTCCTGGCCACCGACCAGACCACGGCGGCCAACTTCCAGCAGCAGGGTGCGGGCGTCTACGCCGTAACGTTGAGCGGCGATTTCGGCGTGACGCAAAAACGACGAGTAGACACCAGCGTAGCCCAACGTCAACGTTTCCCGGTCGACCTGGACCGGCCGATCACGCAGCGGACGGACTAGATCATCTGCAGCGTCCTGCAGTGCGAAGACATCGCAATTGTGTTGCCAACCAAGCAGATCGGCTACCGCGATGAAAGCTTCAATGGGGCAGTTACCCGCTCCGGCCCCCTGGCCTGCCAGGGATGCGTCCACGCGGGTCACCCCTGCCTCGACAGCAACCACACTGTTTGCCACCGACAAAGAGAGGTTTTCGTGGGCATGCACCCCGATCTGGGTGGTGGGGTCCAACACACCGCGGTAAGCCCAGATCCGTTCCCGCATATCGCTCATGGTGAGCCGGCCACCGGAATCAGTGACGTATACGCAGTTCGCGCCATACGATTCCATTTTCTTTGCCTGTTGAGCCAGCTGCGCCGGGGGCGCCATATGGCTCATCATCAAGAAACCTGATACATCCATGCCCAGCTCGCGCGCAGTGGCGATGTGTTGAGCCGAGATGTCGGCTTCGGTGCAGTGCGTGGCGACTCGCACCGATCGCACACCTACGTCATAGGCGCGCCGCAGGTCGGTGATCGTGCCGATACCCGGAAGCAGCAGACTGGTCAGCACGGCGCGGCCGATGTTGCTGGCCGCGGCCTCAATCCACTGCCAGTCGGTGTGACTGCCCGGACCGTAATTCACCGACCCCCCGGCCAGACCGTCACCGTGGGCCACCTCGATCGCGTCCACCCCGGCGGCATCAAGAGCCGCCGCAATGCGCCCGACATCACCCGGATCGATGCGGTGGCGGATCGCGTGCATACCGTCACGCAGGGTGACGTCTTGAATGTAGAGCTGTGTGCTCATCGGCTACCTGTTCCCGCCGACGAATCCGCCTCGACAGCGGATGACGTTCTGCCAGCGATGGATTCAGCAACGCGCAACGCCGCCGAGGTCATGATGTCGAGATTCCCGGCGTATGCGGGCAGGTAGTGGGCAGCGCCTTCGACCTCCAAGAACACCGACACCCGCGTGGTGATGGAGCGAGCCCCGTGGGGCATCAAGGTGTGTACCGGCTCGGCGGCCTCAACCGGAGTGAACTGCACCTCGTGTTTGAGCCTATAACCCGGTACATATTGGGCGACACGCTCGACCATCTCGGCGACCGATGCGCGTATAGCGTCATGGTCTGCATCGCCGATCAGGCAGAACACGGTGTCGCGCATGATCATTGGCGGATCCGCTGGGTTCAGGATGATGATCGCCTTACCCCGCTCCGCCCCTCCCACTGACTCGATCGCATGGGCGGTGGTCTCGGTGAATTCATCGATATTGGCCCGCGTGCCCGGCCCCGCCGACTTCGACGCGATGGAGGCAACGATCTCCCCGTAATGCACCGGCGTCACGGCCGACACCGCCGCCACAATCGGAATCGTCGCCTGCCCGCCACAGGTCACCATGTTCAGGTTCTTCATTCCAGCATCGAGGTGCTCGCCTAGATTCACCGGCGGCACCACGAACGGCCCGATTGCCGCAGGAGTCAGGTCGATCAACGTCTTCCCATACCGCTCCAGCTTGTCGGCGTTGACGAGATGGGCCTTGGCCGACGTGGCGTCAAGCACAATATCGATCTGGTCGAAGTTCGCCATCCCAATGAGCCCGTCGACGCCATCAGAGGTGGTAGGGATGTTGAGCCGCTTGGCTCGGGCCAAACCCTCGGAATCGGGGTCGATACCCACCATCGCGCCTATCTCGAGGCTGTCGGACAGACGCAACACCTTGATCATCAGATCGGTGCCGATATTGCCCGAACCGAGAATCGCGACTTTGGTTCTACCCACGACAGCCCTCCCCGGAAAAGGTCGCCGACACCGACCCCAAGGGCCCAAGGTCCGCGTGGACGCGAACGCCCGGTGATACAGGCACCATCGGACCCAACGCTCCAGACAAAATGATCTGTCCAGCCGTAAGCGGGTCACCAAACTCTCGCGCCGTACGCGCCAGCCACGTCAACGCCGCCAACGGATCACCCAAACACGCCCCACCAGACCCTTCCGACACCAGCACATCATCGGCGTACATGCGCATCACGACCTCGGCCGGGACAAACTCCTCGAGCGTGACTTCCTTATCGGACAGAACGAACAAGCCGCTCGACGCGTTATCCGCCACGGTGTCAGTAATACCGATGTCCCAGTTGGCAATCCGACTATCCACAATCTCCAACGCTGCCAACCCGTAATCAACCGCCGCCCGAACCTGGGCGTCACCAAGATCCCCGTCGACCAAATCCTTTTTGAGTACAAACGCGATCTCAGCCTCGACCTTCGGCTGCAACAACCGACCCGGCGGCACCACCAACGCACCACTGACATCCATATCGGCGAACAGCACACCAAGGTCAGGCTGGTCAACCCCAAGTTGTTGCTGTACTGCAGGCGAGGTGAGACCGATCTTGCGACCCACAACTATCCCACCAGCAGCCAGCCGGCGCCGCACGAACTCCCGCTGCACCGCATAAGCCACCGAAATGTCCTCAGCACCAATCAAACCGCGAACTGGCTCCGCCGGACAACGACTTCGACTCGCGCGAAAAATCCGATCAGCTGCCTCAATGACCACCCGTTCATCGACTCCAGCGACGCTCACCGCCAGCACCCCATACGAAACATCACGCAAGCAGCAAGCATGAACCCGCACTCGGACAGGCGGCCGTTGTGTTTAGCGTCGACAAGCGTTCTGCCAGCCGCTTGAGTAACAAGCAAGTTGGCCTCCAATCATTCTCACTGATAATGGCTTTCGTCGGACCTATCGATATGGTCACGACCTGGCGCGTCGACACGCTCAGCGCCCAGGGTCCTTCGCGGCAGCCGCTGCCAGCTGCGACGGCCGCTCTCAGTACTCGCTTCGCAGGCACTTAAGCCGTACACGACCCGGCGACGCACGCAGACCAACCATCGAAACATCAACGCTGGCGCATACCTCCTTCATGAACGTCGGCCCGCTGAACTATCGGTATGTACGCGATGCTGGTGTTACATTCACAAGATGCGATGCTGATGTTACATTCACATTTGCTGAATGAGCAAGGCCTCATCGCGTGAACCTGCTATTAGGTCTGCGACGGGCACCTACCGCCGATAGTTCTCAGGAAGGATTTCAGCGATCTACGGCCCGGGGCAGGCCGCTCCGATGCGGACAGACAACCACTACAGGCGAGGAACGGATTTAAAAGTGTTTTTGGGAACGCACGCCGCCCACGCACCTGATCGACCCGCAATCATCATGGCCGGCAGTTCTCGCGTGCTGACCTACGGGGAGCTGGATGACAGTTCGAAGCGCCTCGCCTCCTCACTGCATCACTTGGGACTTCGGCGAGGCGATGTAATAGCGCTACTGACCGACAACGCGCCGGAAGCCTTTGAGGTCTATTGGGCAGCCATCCGTTCAGGTTTGTACATCACTCTGGTCAACCGTCATCTAGCGCCCGAGGAGATTGCCTACATACTGCATGACAGCGAAGCCAAGATCCTGTTCGCGTCTGCCGGTGTAGCGGAGCTGGCGCAGCACCTGGTCGGGTTGATTCCCGACGTGTGGCAGTGCTACTCGTTCGGTGGATCTGTCACGGGCTTTCTTCCCTATGACCACCTGCTGGCGCTGACCACCACGCCGTTGCCCGATCAACCGTGCGGTGCGGAGCTGCTGTATTCGTCGGGAACCACGGGCCGGCCCAAAGGCATCAAGCCGCCTCTGCCCACCCGCCAGGTGGACGAACCCGGTGACTCATTGGTTGAGCTGTTGCAACAGGTACTACACGTGACCAGCGACGATGTCTATCTGTCGCCGGCCCCGGTCTATCATGCCGCGCCACTGAAGTGGTGCGCCGTCATGCACGCAATAGGGGGGTGCGTCGTGATGATGGAGCGGTTTGACGCCGAAGTGGCCCTTGAGGCTATTCAGCGGTACGAGGTCTCGATCACTCAAATGGTTCCCACCATGTTTGTTCGACTCCTGCAACTGCCGGAAGCGGTCCGCGAGAGGTACGACACGTCGTCACTGCGGCTGGTCGTGCACGCCGGCGCGCCGTGCCCGCCCGATGTCAAAGAGGCGATGATCGACTGGTGGGGTCCGATTCTGCTGGAGTACTACGGAGCCACCGAACGGCACGGGATGACCATGATCAACACCCAGCAGTGGCAGTCCAAGCGCGGGTCAGTCGGCCAATCCGTACAGGGTGTGCTCCACATCTGCGACGACGCGGGCGGTGAATTACCCCAAGGTCAAACGGGAATAATCTACTTCGAACAGGATTCCCCAGCATTCATCTACCACAACGATCCCGAAAAAACTGCGGCCGCGCGCCACCCCGATCATGAAACATGGTCCACGGTAGGAGATATCGGCTACGTCGACAGTGACGGCTTTCTATTCATCACTGACCGCAAAGCCTTCACGATCATCTCCGGCGGAGTGAACATCTACCCCCAGGAAATCGAGAACGTTCTAGCGCTGCACCCGCAGATCTTGGACGTTGCAGTTATCGGGGTGCCCGACAGTGAGATGGGCCAGCAGGTCAAAGCAGTGGTACAGCTACGCAAAGGTACGGAGCCAAGCGATGACCTCGGCAGCGAGATCATCAGCTACGTGCGAGACCGGCTGGCTCACTTCAAGGCACCGCGCACGGTGGAATTCGTTGAAGAGTTACCCCGCCTTGAAACGGGCAAGCTAGCAAAAGGTCAACTGATTGAACGGTTTTCGGTGGCACAGTGACAGGCTTCCACGGGCAGCGCTACCTCGTGACTGGGGCAGCATCGGGCATCGGCCAAGCGGTGGCCGAGATCCTCCTCGCCGCCGGAGCGGAAGTTGTCAGCTTGGACCGCAATTATCCATCGGCTGCCGTCAGCCGCCATGTCAACGTGGACCTGGCCGACCGCGGGAGTATCGACACCGCGCTGGCGCAACTAAAGGGTCCCTTCGACGGATTGATGAACATTGCGGGCATCCCCGGCACCGCCCCCGCCGACCAGGTGTTTGCAGTCAACACCTTGGCGATTCGACACCTAGTCGAGTGCTCTCTCGACCTTCTGAACTCACTGGCCTCGGTGACAGTCGTTTCGTCGGCGGCCGGATATCGCTGGCAAGATCGGCTGCCTGTGATTCGGGACCTGCTGGCCACCAGAACCTTCGAGGAGGGAGCGGCGTGGTTCCGAGACCACCCGCCGCAGGGAAGTGCCTACACCTTCTCGAAGGAAGCCATCACCGCATACGCCATGTCGATGGGGCTGGTGCTGGGTGCTTCGGGGCTGCGAATCAACGCGGTGCTACCCGGACCGGTGCAAACTCCTATTCTGACGGACTTCGAGAAGACCATGGGTAAGCAGAATCTCGACCGCGCAAAGGTCAAGGTCGGCAGACACGCACGACCCGAGGAGATCGCCCATGTGGTTGTGTTTCTAGCCTCAGATGCAGCGCGCTGGATCAACGGCCAGTCATTGATCGTCGATGGTGGGCTTTTGGGTGCGGTACTGACAGGTGCTGGTCCGGCTCCCCAAATTTGAGAGGCGGCAGAATATTTCGCAAATCCGCGACGGCGGCGCCAATCCCGACTCGGCGCACGCCAGAATGCAAATAGCTGACCTGCGTCGCGCGACCTGCGATGGTCGTACCCGAGGTCTGCAATGGCGCCTTGATCAACTTCGCGGCATTGAACGACTGCTAAGTGACAGCGGATCGGATATCGCCGCAGCTCTAGCCGATGACCTCGGCCGCTCATCGATAGCGGCACACGCGGGCGACGTTGCACCGACCCTTGGCGAGGCGCGTTACGCCCGAACGTATCTGAAGCGTTGGATGCGCCCGCGCCACATACGGTTACCACGGGCTCATCAGCCCGGGCGCTCCTGGGTTCAGTACGAGCCATTGGGCGTAGTGCTGATTATCGGCGCCTGGAACTTCCCGATCTACTTGAGCATCGGCCCCTTGGTGGGTGCCGTCGCGGCAGGCAACGCAGCGGTAATCAAACCATCAGAGCTCGCGCCTGCGACGTCAGCACTGCTGGCACGTGTTGTTCCGGAATACCTCGACCCCGATGCCATCCGCGTGGTCGAAGGAGACGGACAAACCACGCAAGATCTGCTGGCGCAGTCGTTCGACCACGCGGTATTCACCGGCGGTACCGAGATCGGCAAGAAGGTGATGGCGGGCGCGGCCGCCACACTTACCCCGGTGACGCTTGAACTCGGTGGTAAGAGCCCAGTTATCGTTGCCGCCGACGCCGATTTGGATGTCGCTGCGCGACGCATCGCTTCGATGAAGCTGCTCAATTCCGGGCAGATGTGCATCGCACCGGACTATGTCTTGGCTGAATCAACAATTATCGATGACTTGGTGGCAAGGATCGTGGCCAACGTCGCCGAATTCTGCTCTGCGGCGCCAGACCCATTGATGCCGATTGTCAACGAGCGCCAATTTGACCGGCTGGTTTCTCTGATCGATAGCACTAGCGGGCAGGTGGTGCTCGGCGGCGAATCGGACCGCTCGCGGCTGCGTATTCATCCAACGGTCATTGTCGGCCCCTCCGCGACCGACGCAGTCATGGCCGACGAAATCTTCGGTCCGATTCTCCCGATCGTGCCCATGGATTCGGTTGACAACGCGGTGGATTTCGTCAACTCCCAGCCGAAGCCTCTGGCGCTGTATGTATTCACAGCATCTGAGCGACTGGGCCGCTCGGTTATCGACCGCGCGCAGTCGGGCGGAGCGGTGATCAATGACATTGCTGTGCACTGTCTCGCCCCGCAACTGCCGTTCGGTGGTGTCGGGGCAAGCGGTATCGGCGCTTACCACGGGCGTTGGGGTTTCGAGGCGCTTAGCCATCGTCGCGCTGTCCTGGCCAGGCCGGCCGCTTCAGGTTGAGGAGAGGTGGCCCCGCGATCACCGGTTGCTGTGAACCCGTTGATATCTCAGAACAAAGGATGGTTCGACAATAGATAGTTCGTCATCTCGCCTGGAGCGAGTAGTTGTTCGTCGAAGGCTGAAGTCGCTTCGCGATTGCGCCGGTTGAATTGGCGTTGGCGACGCATGCTGTCCGGCCCTACTTAGCGATACATTTGACGGCTGTCTGACAATCAAATTCTGTGTGCATTGAGATGGCGATCGATCCGAATTCTGTTGTTCCCGAGCTATACTGGGCCAATGCGTATATACCTGGGTGCCGATCGCGCGGGTTTGAAAGTCGAGAACCGAGTCACTGCACATCTGGGTGCGCGCGGCTACGAGGTTGTCCATTGTGGCGCCGATCCGTCAGATGAAATCGACGACTACCCAGCGTTTTGTATCGACACCGCGCTGCAGACTGCGAATGATCTCGGCAGCTTAGGAATATTACTGGGCGACAACGGAAACGATGAGCAGATCGCTGCAAACAAGGCAGTCGGCGCAAGGTGCGCTCTCGCGTGGAACCCCGAAACCGCCCGGCTGGCACGCGCCCGTCTCGACGCACAGTTGATCGGTATCGGCGTCCAGATGCACACGACGGAGGAGGTGTTGGCAATCGTCGACGCTTTCATCACAACGCCGTGGTCAGTGGAAGAGCATTACTTCCACCGTATCCACCTTATTCGCCAGTACGACTATGCGCGAATGGCTCTGCGGCCGAACAGCTTTGCGGCCGCTGTGCACGCAGAGGAAGGAGCCCAATAGGTGCAGAGCACGATGCAGGATGTCGCGCTGACCGTCGGCTTATTGGCCGAGCATGCATTCACCGTGCACGGCAACAGCCGCGTGCGATCGCGTATGTCCGACGGGACGATGAGGTCCGTGACGTTCGCAGCCGTCGGGCGGCGCTCCGCACAACTAGCCCATGCGCTTCGCGCGACAGCCGGAATCAATGGCGACGAGCGCGTCGGCACGTTCATGTGGAATAACCAGGAACACGTCGAAGCCTATTGCGCGGTACCGGCCATGGGTGCGGTGTTGCACACTCTCAACATCCGGCTCACGGCGGAACAAATCGCTTACGTCGCGAACCATGCCGAGGACCAAGTCGTCGTCGTGGACGGGTCGCTCGTTGAGGTGTTCGCGCCCGTGGTGCCCCAGTTGTCGACGGTCCACACGCTTATCGTCACCGGCCAACCCGACCTGTCACCGTTAGAAGGTCACGGCAGGCGGGTCGAGCGCTACGACGAATTCATTGCCGGCCAGCCTGAGACGTTCCCGTGGGCGACGGTCGATGAACGTTCAGCCGCTGCCATGTGCTACACCTCGGGCACTACCGGGAACCCGAAAGGCGTTGCCTACTCCCATCGATCGACGTTTCTGCACGCCACGGCGGTCTGTGCACCTGGCGTTTTCGATATTGGCCCGCATGACACCGTGCTCGCGGTTGTCCCGATGTTCCACGCAAATGCGTGGGGTTTTATCTATGCCGCACTACTCGCTGGCGCGGATCTTCTTCTCCCCGACCAGTTTCTGCAGGCCCAACCGTTGGTGGAGTTGATCCAACGCGAAAGGCCGACCGTATCGGGCGGTGTGCCTACCGTTTGGAACGATGTGCTGCGCTATCTCGAGGCGCACCCAGAAGCCGACGTGTCATCGCTACGGCTGGTGGCGTGCGGCGGGTCCGCGGTGTCTCGGGAGTTACTTGAAGGATTCGAGCGCGATCATGGCATCTGCATGGTGCAGGCCTGGGGAATGACCGAGACCTCCCCGCTGGCGGCGATCGCCCGCCCCGCTGCGGGCGACCCGGACCACTGGGACATGCGTGTCACGCAGGGCACACCGCTGTGGGGCATCGAAGCGCGAATCGTCGACGACAACGGCAATTCGGTCCCGCACGATGGAGCCTCAGTAGGAGAGTTACAGGTGCGCGGCCCGTGGGTCACGGGGAGTTACTACGGCTCGGATGATGGCGCGAGCTTTCATGACGGATGGCTTGCTACCGGCGACGTCGGAACTATCAATGGGCGGGGCTACATCTCACTCACCGATCGCGCCAAGGACCTCATCAAATCGGGCGGCGAGTGGATCTCCTCGGTCGAGCTCGAGTTGGCGATCGCGGCCCATCCGGCGGTGCTCGAGGCCGCCGTCATCGCCATTCCGGACGACCGATGGCAAGAACGCCCCCTGGCGGCCGTCGTGATGAAGCCGACGATGTCCGTGTCGACCGACGAGTTGCGCGACTTCTTGAGCGACAAGGTAGCCAAATGGTGGATCCCGGAGTCGTGGTCTTTCATCGACCAGGTCCCCCGGACGTCGGTCGGGAAATTCGACAAGAAGCTGCTCCGCGCGAACTTCGCCAAGGGTGATCTGACCATCGCTTCTGTTTGATCACGCAGGCAGGAAACATTGATCTAACACGGCATCATCTGGTGCCGTGCCCGGATGCGCGTGCCATTCCGACAGTTCTGTTGCTGTGCAATAAATTTCGTCACAGGTACTCAGTGTCTACTGAGACGACATAGTGTCGTCTCAAGCGCAGGAATGGAGCCTGTGCAGTGGACCACGAAGTCATCGTCAGCGCCATCAGTCCGCCAAGGCCTGCAAGCCCCTAGACATCAAGCGCACCTTTACCAAACCGTAGCGACCCCGAACGAACGGTAAGGCCGAACGCTTCATCCCGTTCCTGTATGCGCGAGTGGGCCTACGGCCTTGTTTGGGCCAACAGCCATGAACGCACTGCGTGGTTGCCAACACTACTGAGCTATTACCAACGCCCGAAGACTTCACTTGGCCTTGGGCGATAAGCCTGCCCCATCCAGGCTCGGCGGGAACAACCTATTGCAACTCAACAACTGGAGCCGCAGGAAACGACGCGCGGCGGCCTCGATCGCAACTTGTCTTGCGCGTGAGAAGCTAGATTCTTACTGCAAGCCCCCAGCCTTCCCTAGAGGACCACATAGACTTAGATCTAAGCCTATTGCAACGTTCATGCCTCGTGGCTAATCTTATTCCTAGAAAGACGAATCCGAACTGCATGCTGCGTGGGCCCACTTTTACAAAGAAGGATGACGACGAGATGTTGAGCAAGGAGAACAACGAACTCTTGTGTCGGGTGGGTCCTGGCACGCCCATGGGAAATGTCTTTCGGCGCTTCTGGAATCCGATCGTGATGGCCAAGGAATTGCCGGAGGCGGACGGCACTCCTTTGCGGGTGCGCATCCTTGGCGAAAACCTCGTGCTATTTCGTGACAGTTCCGGCCAGCTTGGCCTGTTAGACGAACTCTGTCTTCACAGGCGGACATCCCTGGCTTTGGGCCGCGTGGAGGAGATGGGCATTCGTTGCCTGTATCACGGCTGGAAGTTCTCGACCGACGGCAAGCTGATGGAGGTTCCCAATTGCAAAGATCCACGCATACAGGAGCGCCTGCGCACTCGCGCCTATCCCGTGCGTGAGGCCGGGGGGTTGGCATGGGCGTACATGGGGCCGCCGCAGCTTGAGCCGCCGCTTCCGAACTGGCGCTTCATGCAGATCCCGCCCGAGAACGTCCTTGTCTCCAAACAGGACACCGGTTCGAACTACATGCAGGTCTACGAAGGCGGCGCCGATAGCTCACACGTCGGGATCCTGCACACGAATGCCGCGCGGCCAGGCTGGATCAAAGGCAAAGCGATTGAGGGCGCGAATTCGCCTTCTGGTGCGCTGCTTGCATCCGACGATCTAGCGCCTGACTTAGAGCTGGAGGACACCGAGTTCGGGTTTCACTACGCAGCACTGCGAGAGATGCCGTCAGAGGACGGCGAGCCGAAAAAGAACATCCGCATCATGCCCCTGATCATGCCAAGCACCCGCATCATTCCCTCGACGACGATGCAGTTCGTCGTATTCGAGGTGCCCATCGACGACGTGAACACGCGCAGCTTGCACGTTGCTTATCGTCTCGACGGGGAGGCCTTCGACAAGAGCGGCTACGACCGCCCGCGTGGACGTGACAACCCCGAACTGCTCGATCCGGTGACCTTTCGTTACCTGGGCAGCTGGGAGAACCGGTTCGGCCAAGACCGTGACGCTATGAAGCAAGACTGGACTGGAATTCGCGGTGTCATCATGGAAGACATAGCGATAACGATGTCGCCCGGGCCGCTCATCGAGCGTCACGAAGAACACCTCGTGCCCGCGGATGCCGCGGTGGTGCGCGCGCGTAAGCAACTGCTCGACTCGGCACAGCTAGTTCAAGACGGACAAGATCCGATCGGCCTCTGCGCCGACTTGTCCGCAGTGATTGCGTGTGACGAAACCATTTCGGTGGGGCGGCGGTGGCAGGAGCTTGCTCCAGGACACAAGGCAAGAAGCAACTGATAAGCACGATCAGGCACGCGCAGTGTTCACCAATGACTGCCGTGCCGCGGTCGATTGCCCAACGACTTAGCGAGCCGTCCCGTCCTCGACGAGTGCGGCAATATCGCGACTGCCGAAGACCCGCCAGCACTATCGGCTTGTCCTCGGAGGTGATCTCCTTGCTGGCGGCGACCGTTTCTTCGACGCGGCTTCCGTCATTGCGGCACATCAGTTTTGAACGTATGGCCTCCAACGTCCCTGTCTTGTTCACCGCGTCGAAGTGCACACGCGGACGGCATGTTCGAAGCATGCATAGTCCCCCACCGTCGCGACGCGCAGGCCTAGAACGTCAACAGCGGAACGGTTTTCCCACGAGCAGCCACGAGTTGGGTAGCAGCGTTTGCAGATATCACGCCGACAGGATGCGCCATCCAGGCTTCGCCGTTACGCGAGCCCCGTCTCGGCACGCACCTTGGATTTGCCGGTAATCGGCGGTGGTGGGAGCCGCGACTCGCCCTTGTCGAGAACGAAGGTGTGTTCAAGGCTGTACCACGGCCCATCGGCACTACCGTCGGGTGCAGGCTCCCTTTCGTGCAGGACGTAATGGCCGAGTAACGCACGCGTGGCGCCGAATTGGGCATCCGACTCGATGTGCGGATCGTCGCTACTGTAGACCTCCGACGCCTGCGTCTTGTAACCGTCCTTATAAATCAATGCGTGCAGGTGCGCAGGACGCATCGGGTGGCGTCCCTGCGCCCGGAGCAGATCAGCCGCCACTGACGCCAGGGGGATAGGGTACCCAACTGGTTTTACCGAACGGTAGCTGAAGATGCCGTTTTTGTCCGTGAGGAAACATCCGCGCAAGTTCCAATCCGCCTGGTCGGGGTCTTGGTTTTCATAAAGGCCGATGGGTGAGGCGTGCCAAACATCGATGTTCGCCCCCTCGACGGGGCGCCCCTCCTGATCCACGACCTTGCCGGTGAAATACAACGGGACTCCGGGCGTGGGCGAACGAACGATTGAGTCGCCGTTGCGCGTGAACGGCGCGTTGGGGCGCCAGAACGGACCAAGAAGATTCGCCGTGGTCTCGCCGCCCTCGCCATTGTTCAAGAGACACACCAGAGCTGAGAGGCCAAGGGTGCCGGCGATCAACCGAGTTTCGTTGTGGCTCTCCGTTGTTCGTTGGCCAAGGGAAGTGACGATCTGGATTGCCTTGTCGAATTCGGCCTCGGTCATGCGCACTTCGCGCACGAACCCGTGAAGATGCCGGATCAGGGCCTGGAAGATCTCCTTCATTCGTGGGTCCTTCGTCCTTGCGGATTCGGACAGCACGACCTCGGTAAGTTGAACTTCATTTTCGATGATCATTTGGCTTCTTAGAGTCGAGGATTTTTCCAAACCGATATGGCCGCTGGCCTCCGGCACTTTGTTGGTGAGGCCGCAGGGTTGCCAACAAGATATCTCTCCAGGAAGATGAAATCAATACGCGGGTTGGGGTGTTCGTCTGTAAGTGACGCGCGCTCTGTCTGACACATACCGCATCGAATTGAGCCAAGTGAACCTGGCGCGCCAGCCCCCAGGAGAGCACCCACCCTCAATCTCACGGGTCGCTCTCCCTCGCGACTCGTCCGCTTCTTTTCGATGTTTTTGGACGGCGCTATCGCGCCATCAAGCACGGCTTCGATCCCTCACCATCGCGGCGAGGTGCGCGCCATATCGCGTCTTCACGGCTCAGAGGTCAAGCACCAGCCTTGCCGAGCGACAACCGGAGCAGCAAATCATCATCCGGTCGTTTGCAGCGCGTTCGGCCTTGGAAAGCACGGAGTCTCGATGATCTGGTTCACCGGCCAGGACCTTGACCTCGCAAGAACCGCATATTCCCTCCATGCACGAATAATCTAGGCTTAAGCCAGCATCCAAAAGTGCATCCAGAATCGAAGTTCCGGCGGCGATCGGAAATTCTTGATGCGACCTAGCGAGCTCCACGACAAATTCGCCCTCAGTCGCGGCCTCTTCTTTTGCCGTGAAGTACTCAACGTGAACCTGCTCTGACGGCAGCTTCGCTGTCGCCGTCTCGAAGGCAGAAAGCATCGGCTTGGGACCGCAGCAATAGAAGTGAGTACCAGGAGGGGCCGAGTCTACGGCTTGAGCCAAGTCAAGAAACGCACCGCTCTGTTCGGCATCAACGTGCATGTAGACACTTCTGCCCTGGTGCGACAGAGCCTCGAAGTCGGCGAGATAGGCCATGGTGGCCCTATCGCGACCCGCATAGTAGAGCGTCCAGGGGCGGCCCACCTGTTCCAGCCGGAGAACCATAGACCGCAAGGGAGTTATTCCGATGCCGCCGGCGATGAGCACGCTGTGTGGGGCTTGCTCGTCGAGCTCGAAATTATTGCGCGGGCCGCGTGCTCGCAGAGTCTGTCCCACCCGCACCTGCTCATGCATGAAGACAGAACCACCACGGCTGGCTGCGTCCCTCTGCACGGCGATGACGTAGCGATGCGTCTCGGAAGGGCAGTTGGCGAGCGAGTAGCTCCTTGCGAGGTGGTTCGAGAGTTCAAACTCCAGGTGTGCGCCTGCCGTGAATGGCGGAAGCGCCACTCCACCCGGCGCTCTTAGCTCAAACGAAACGATGTTATCGGCCTCCAGCCGGATGGCCTGGACCTTAAGATCAACTGGCTGCATATAAACCGTTCTTAGCTTCTGACGAATTTCATTATTTCCTCACCCACATCGTTCTGTGGTGAGCCGAGACTCATGGCAGTCGACACATGATTGTGGGAACGGAAGTAGGCGAACGCGGGACTCCGGCCGCTCGCAGCTGCCACCCGTTCGGCCAGTGCGTACGTGCGGGCAGCTAACATGCCGGGATCCAACTCCGCGATGCTTAACCAGAGGGGAAAGTCCGTCTTCACAGCATGGGTAAACGGCGACCGAGCCTCATACAGGGCCTCGTCAGCCCCGAAGTAGGCCTGCAGGTGAGGCGGCAGCGGGCCGACCGCGCGGTAATAGCCGCTCATGAGCATCGCACCTGCCAGACGACCCAAAGGGACCTGTCTGCTATCGGCGTCGAAAAGCCAGCTTGCGACATGGCTCGCCCCCGCAGACTGCCCGAGCACAAAGAGGGGCACTCTTCCGTCGGAAACACCGTCAATAGTCTTGCGAACCCAGCCGATGACGTCCCGGACGTCATGGGCGCCACTCGGCCAGCCGAATTCGGGTGCACGACGGTAGTTCGGGACCACCGCCGTCACCCCCTGGCGCGCGAAGAAACGCCCCACGTTCACATAGAAGGTGCCATCTTCGTTCTTGTCTCCACCGATGAACCCGCCGCCATGAACGAACACCAGGACGGCCTCCGGCTTACCTGCCGGACGGTAAAGGTCCAGCACATGCCGCTCATGGGGCCCGTATGCGATGTTGCACCGCTCGCGCGCGGGAGACATATCGAGGTGGGGTCGATAGATGTCTCGCGTCGCGATCAGAACGTCGTCGTCGAACTTGGCGCCGATCCGGCGGACTTGAGTCTGGATTTGCGGGACTACGTCTGAATCGAAGTCAGACATAGCGTCAAGGTACCTTTGCGGGCTCGAAGCGGATCAGATCGCGCCAGTCCGCGTCAACATCCAGACGCGCAACGATTGGTGCGATGTCGCTGGCGCTACGCCCCTCCTCATAGGAGGGCGGAGAGCCGCCAGCCACGACAGACCTGGCCGCATTCAGAAGGAGTCGCCGCATGCGGACAACGGCCAAGTCTGCGGGCACCAGCGACTCCTGTCGGTCGGAAATCGGTGCCATCGAACCCGTCATCGCCGCATCCTCCGCGAAGAAGGGCGGGAGCCCGGAATAGGAATCCCCGCGACGCATCGCTTCCCGGTCTTGTTGCCAGTTGTTCTCGCGGCAGGCCCCTCCGGGCCGCCCGAAGCTGCGGCGGCTAAAGCCCCATCGGTCGGCGACGTCCTGCGCCGTACCTGCTGCCAAGTCGATCTGATCGCGGTGTTCCTTGTCATTCAGGGGCAGCTCCGGGTCCCATTGAATGTTGTAAAAGTAGCTGCGCTCGTCATCCATCGGCACGACCATCAACGCGACACGTCCCCTATCGAACGGGACGTAGACAGTGAAGGGAGCGATGAACGCGGTGATGCGGATATCGTTTCCCGGTTCTCCGTCTTCGACCGTTTGCCGTATCGCGGCGCTATACAGGCCGAACGAGGTGTCTTCGACGTCGACGCTAGGGGCTCGCGCAGTTGTCATTTTGCGGAAGCTGTCGGACTTGCCGAAATGCTCTCCCGTCCGCGGCGGCGTCTTGCCTTTGGGAAGGGCATCTTGGTGCAGCACGCCCAAATGGGAGGAGTCGACCAAGCCCTCCATTACCACAACGAAATTTGATTGCGTCATGTTCAGGCGGGTATAGCGATTCCGATCCGGACTACTCATCCACGGGAGCTGTGGCAATGGTGGGCATGTTTCTTCCGGGCCCAGGTAAACCCAAATGACGCCCCCAGCCTCGCGCACTGGGTATGCGTTGGCCTTGTAGCGTGCCCGCACACTCTGGTCATCGCAGTTTGGCATCTCGAGGATGCCTCCCTCGACGGAAAACCGCCAGCCGTGATAGAGGCACTCGATGCCGCCACCGCCGACACGGCCTAATACCAGAGACGCGCCCCGGTGCGCGCAATACTCGTCCAGCAGCCCCACAACACCATCGCTGTTGCGGAACGCGACAAAGTCTTGGCCGACCAATGTAACCCGCACCGGGTCGCAGTCCGGCTCGGGCAAATCGGAAGAAAGTCCAGCCGGCAACCAATAGCGGCGGAGCAGCTGCCCCATGGGCGTCCCCGGACCGACTCGGGTGAGGTCCTGCTTGTCCTGTTGATTCATCTGAATCTCCTTTGAACGAAAGTCTTCAGCGGTTGACTGCAGTTTCTGCGTCCTCGGCCGGGAAGTGTTGCCGGTGCTCGGGCGTGATCTCCTGCCACGGGCGCGTGATATCCCAGTCCGTGTCGCAAGCACGCATCTGCGTCATGTCTTCATGCAGAACGGCCAGCGGAGGCTTTCCTTCCTCCACGAGGCGCAGTGAATCGAGCAACCGGCGGCGGAGGCGGGCCACGGCTGCATCGGCAGGCACCAGGTGCTCGAGCGTTCGGTCTAAGCGCGGGCCCATTGACAGGCTAATGATCGCGTCCTCCTGGCTTATGCCGTGGAATCCTGTCCAGCTTTCACGGCTCCGCATTGACTCGCGATCTTGAGCCAGGCGATCGTCCCAGCTCGCGATGAAGTTGTTGTTGCGGTAGAAGGCGTCCGACAACCCGGAGCGCTTGCGGCGTTCGGCCAAGTCCATCTTCATGTTCGGGCCGGCGTCGATCATGTACGTGCTCGTGTGCTCGTCGTCCTGCGGAACCTCGAAGACAAAGGTGGAGAAGTCCCGGAAAGGAATGATCCGGCCGTAGGGCAGGAAGATCGGGACCACCCGTACGTTTCGGCGCGTGCTGGTTTCGCCCGGCTCGCTGCGGATTCCCGCGTAATGAAAGCCGAAGCCGGTGTTCTCGATGTCTAGCTTCGGCGCGGTGTCGTTGAAAGCGGCTACCAGCAAGTCTTCAGCGACGCCGGCACCCTTCTTGCCGTTGCTCAATGCCCAGTCTGGACGGGCATAGTTGCTGTGCAGGAGGGTGACGTGCGAGGTGTCGGCCCCCCCTTCCCACAGCTGCAGGAAGTTGGCCGAAACGTTGATGCGCAGCACTATCCGGTTCGCGTCTGGCACGTCCTCAAAGGCAAACCGGCGAAACGGCGGTTGATGCTCCTTCGGACCGATGTACGTCCAGACCAGTCCCGCGCTTTCGACGACAGGGAAGGCCGGTGCCTTCATCCGCTGGGCGAACTTGGGATCCGGATGGTTTGGGGTCTCCATGATGGTGCCGTCCACCGCGAATTTCCAGCCGTGGTACAGGCAGCGGATGCCACCCTCTTCCACGCGGCCGATCGCCAGCGACGCACATCGATGCATGCAAAGTTCATGCAGCACGCCGACCTTCCCGGCCGTGTCGCGGAAGACGACGAAGTCGTCGCCAAGCAGCCTTGTGCGCAGCGGGTCGCAATCCGGTTCCGGCAGTTCCGCCGAAGTGCAGATGGGATGCCAGTAGCGACGCATCATCTCGCCCATAGGCGTGCCCTTACCGACACGTGTGAGCCGCTCGTTTTCCTCTTGCTTCATGTCGGGATCCTCAACGATCGAAGGTTTTCATTCCGCGCGCCTGAGCGACGCTTCCAGCGGGCCGAGTCCGCCTCGATGCGGGCGGCGAGCTGTTCCGGGAGTCACCTGCCACGGGACCTCAGTGCCGTTTTCCTCCAGCCGCGCGAGGACGTCCTTCTCAATCAGCGCCGTGCGGATGTCCGTACTCACGATGGGTGCCGGTGCGGCAGCGGGCGCGTGGTCAGGTAGTGGGTTCGTATCGATCGTCGTCATCACGGAACTCGATCTGCCGCCAGCAAGTGCACGCCATGCAGTTTCGGAACGAGGGCATCGGGAACGTCCACTTCGAAGCCCAGGATCGCGGCGGACAGTGCCTTGCCATAGTTGTCAAGGCACAGGCTGCGGGAGACGCCGCCGCCCAACGCGCCTTCGCAGACAAAGTTCAGCGCGTCGATGTTGTCCGCCTCGTAGCGAGTAACGCGCCCCTTGATCGCTCCGCGATGGAAGGACTTGAACCGCTCGGCACTCAGCTGTGCTTTCAGCAGGGGGAAAAACTCCGGCTCGAAGGCGAACACAGAAATGTTGGACGTATTGCCCTTATCGCCCGATCGGGTGTGGGCCACGTGCTGCAGCAGAACCTTCACGATCAGCTCTCGAAATAGTTGATGGACGCGGGCACCTGATCTCGCGAAACGACGGAGGACCACACTCCGATGACCTCGCGCGTACGGTCTTGGTGCGGCACCCGCTTGCCCGTGTGCCCGATGCCGGACACGGCCATGCCGTCTACCTCGCGTCCCACCTTTGCCGCCTCCTCGCGGGTGCGAGTACGCGCCGCGACCCGCACCGCCAACTCGTAGGGTTCCGGCGCATTCGCCGACGTGGCACCGCCATGGATCGCGTTCATGCCGAGGAAATCGATCCGGACGTCCTCGGCCTGCAGATTGACGATGCGGAAGCGTTCCTCGAGTACTCGCTTTGCGAGCTGCGCGCGGCGCAGCGCGCCAGGGCCCGCGTAGAAGAACATGTCCTCGCCGATGAAGCCTTCCGTGCAGCCGATGGAGACTTTCAAGGTCGGGGGCCGCGGCTTGCCGGTGATGCCCGTGACCCGCACCCGGTCGGGAGCGACTTCCTCGATCTGGGCAGTCGTGAAGTCCACTACCACGTCGGGGGTCAGGTAGTTGGCGGGGTCATGAACCTCGTAAAGCATCTGTTCCTTGACCGTCCGCAGGTTGACCGCCCCGCCCGTGCCGGCAACCTTGGTCAAGACGGCATTGCCGTCTGCCGTGACCTCCGCAATCGGAAACCCGAGGTTCCAGGGATCTGGCACTTCCTTGAAGCCCGGATCGCTGAAGTAGCCGCCTGTGACCTGCGCGCCGCACTCCATCAGGTGACCCAAGCCGCTGCCCCGTCCGAGCCGTTCGTGGTCTAGCGGGTCCCAGCCGAACTCGTACATCATGGGCGCCATGAAGATCGACGGGTCCGCAACACGCCCACTGATCACGATCTGCGCGCCGTCACGCAACGCCTGCACCAGCGGCTCAGCGCCCAAGTACGCCTCGGCGGAGATCAGGTTGGGCGCGAGTGTCGCCGTGGGTTCGCCGTTCTCCAGGATTCGGTCCGTGAGCGACAGCACGCGATCGGCGATGAGGCTGCCGTTCACCGCCGCTATCTTCACGCCTAGATACCCTGCCTCGCGCAGAAGCTCCGCGACGCGCCGAGCTGCGGCATCGGGGTTGATCCAGCCCTGGTTGCTGACAATGCGCGTGCCGCGGCGCATGCATGCGGGTAGCACGGCACGCATGCGATCTTCCAAATAGGTGTCGTAGCCCTGAAAGCTTGGGTCGCGCCGCGTGCGCACCTGGGCCGCCGAGATTGTGGCTTCCGCCATGGTTTCAAAGCACAGGTAATCCAGATCACCTTTTTCAGCGCTCAGCGCGGCTGGCTCAACGCGATCGCCCCACCAAGCGGCGCCGGCGCCGATTCGAAGTGTCTGGCCTTTCAAAGTGATCTCCTTGCGGCCGCGGGTGACGGCCATGAAATATCTCTCCAGCAAGATGAATGTACAAGCCCGCATGTGCGCGCGCAAGCGTCTGGTCCCCTCACCGGCACGTACCGATTCAAGTGGGGTTCGCACACCAAACCTGGCCCCTGAGGGCAAGTCCCTGCCAATGCACGCCGCTGCCGGACAGGAGGGGCGTGTACAGCAATCACAAACCATCGCTACCGGAAATCGGCTGCGCACATGACGGTCTGGAAATGGTTGTCGAGAAGACCTCATCCACATCTTTGCGGCTGGCAAGACCGTTCGACCGGGCCGTCGATCTTCAGCTGGCTCTTGCAGCACCGGCCACCCGTCGGGTTTCTCGCAGGGACCTACGGAATGTGGTTCGCAGCGTGGATTTGACTGCGGACTCATTGCGAGTCGCCGTGCCTTCATATTATCTTGCTAGGAAGCAAAGTGAAGGAAAGAGGGCGCCACGTGAGCTGGCTCGTTGGCAGCGGGGTGACCCGATACGGTAGGCACCAAGGCCGCGACACCCTGGACCTAATGTCCGAGGCTGCGCAAAGCGCCTTGGCGGACGCCGGCCTCGAGCGGAATGAGGTCGACGCAGTGCTTTGCGGCTATTCGACGACCCTTCCTCACCTCATGCTCGCGACAGTCTTTTCGGAGCGATTTGGTATTCGTCCGCGGTACGCGCAGGCGATGCAGATGGGCGGGGCCACAGGGCTCGGATTGCTGATGCTGGCGCACATCCTGGCGCTTGCCGGCGCTGCGAGGCGCATTCTTGTAGTCGCGGGAGAAAATCGGCTGACCGGGCAAAGCCGCGATTCAGTCGTGCAGGCGCTCGCGCAAGTCGGTCATCCGCAATATGAAGTTCCGCTTGGCGCGAGCGTTCCGGCCTACTATGGACTTGTTGCATCGCGCTACATGCATGAACATCGTTGCACCGAGCGAGATTTCGCCGCTCTAGCTGTTCTCATGCGCATGCATGCGGCGCGCCACGAGGGCGCGCAATTTCGCGAGCCGATCACCGAGGAAGAGGTTCTTGCATCCAGGCCTATTGCGACTCCCCTGAAGCTCCTGGACTGCTGCGCGACGGCGGATGGCGCCAGCGCGTTCGTTGTTTCTGCAGAGCGAGTCGGCAGGCACGCGGTGCAGGTCGCCGGCGTCGCGCAGCACCATAACGCGCAACATGTCAGCGCCATCGAGAATATTGCGCTTGTCGGTGCAGGCCGATGCTGCGCGCGGGCCCTGGAGTCCGCAGGTCGAACCCTGCAGGACGTGGAGTATGCAGGGATCTATGACAGCTTCACCGTGACGCTTGCAATGCTGCTCGAGGAGATTGGGCTCGCGCCTCGGGCGAGAAGCGGCATCCTTGCTCGCGAAGGCCACTTCAGCCGAACCGGCCCGATGCCACTGAACCTCCATGGCGGTCTGCTCTCCTATGGTCATTGCGGGGTGGCGGGTGTCATGGCGCATGTGACGGAAGCTCACAGGCAGATGACTGGCCGAGCGGGAGAAAGGCAGGCGCCCAGAACGGGTGTTTCGTTGCTCCATGCCGATGGCGGGGTTCTGACATCGCATGTTTCTGTCGTGTTGGAGCGCCCATGAGCGAGTTGACCCATGGCCCGCTTGATTACCAGGCCTGTTCGGCGTGCGGGCACGTGTGGTGGTTCAGCCGAACTTTCTGCCCACGATGCGGGTGTTCAGAGGTGCAGGAGAGGACGTCCGGTGGTGCGGGGTGCATCTGCGCCAGCACGGTGGTGTACCGCGCGCCTTCCGACGAATTCAAACCGCTCGTGCCTTACGCGATCGTGCTCGTGGATCTGGATGATGGCCCGCGCGTCATGGGGCACGCGGCCGCCGGGCTAACCGTTGGCGCGCGGGTACGCGGCGAATCCCGGCAAATCGTTGGCCGCGCCATCGCCTATTTTTCAGATGTAGCAAAATGAAAAGTGACTTACGTGAATCGCTGCGCGTCGCACTCAATCCGCGCTCCATTGCGGTGATCGGCGCTTCGGACAATCCCCACAAAATCGGCGGGCGTCCGATCGCTTATCTTTCGCGCTTCGGCTACCGGGGCCGCATCATCGCGATCAACCCAACGAAGAGCGAGGTCCAGGGCCTGCGCACTTATTCCAGCCTCGAGACGGCTCCCGAGGCACCGGAAATGGCAATCGTCGCAGTACCGGGCGAACTCGCTGTCGAAGCGGTGGACCAGTGTGCCGCCGGGGGCGTGCGAATCTGCATCGTCATGAGTTCCGGCTTTGGCGAAGCGCACCAAGAGGGGAAGCACCTGGAAAGTGAGATGCGAGAACGCGCCCGGGCAGTCGGTATGCGCATCGTCGGACCGAACTCGCAAGGTCTCGTGAACTTCGGCACAGGTACGGTTGCAAGCTTTTCCACGATGTTCACCGAGGTCCAGCCGAAAGACGGGCCGGTCGGAATCATCAGCCAAAGCGGTGCAATGGCAGTGATTCCATACGGCCTGCTGCGGGCCAGAGGTGTCGGCGTACGTCATTCGCACGCCACCGGGAATGACTGTGATGTCACCGTTTGCGAACTGGCAACCGTGGTGGCCGAGGATTCCGAGCTTCGATTGCTAATGCTGTATCTCGAAGGGATTCCAGATCCGTGGAACCTCGCCGAGGCCGCAAGGATTGCGCGTAAACGCAACCTTCCGATCGTCGCGTTGAAAGCCGGTCGCACGAGCGCGGGTCAGGTTGCCGCAAATTCTCACACTGGCGCGCTGGCCAGCGAAGACCGGATTGTGGACGCCTTCTTGCAGGAGCATGGCATCTATCGCGCTCAAACCATGACAGAACTGGTGGCCACTGCTCCTTTATATCTCCAGGGTTGGCGTCCTCGGGGCCGCCGGCTCGTGGCGATCAGCAATTCGGGAGCAGTTTGCGTCCTCTCCGCCGATGCAGCCACCGACGCCGGCATGCCGCTGGAGCCATTGCAGGAGCAAACACAGTCAGACTTGCGCGCAATCTTGCCGGGCTTCGCAACGGTTCGCAATCCAGTCGATATCACCGCGGCTCTTCTGACCAACAGCAGCCTCTTTGGCGCGATATTACCTCCGATTTCGCGTGATCCAGCGGCGGACGCCTTCATGATCGGTATTGCCGTCGCCGGTGCGGGCTATGACGTAGAGGCGTTCGCCCGTGACTCATCTCGCTTCGCCGCAGAGACCGGCAAGCCACTGGTGGTGGCCGCGTCCCAGGATTCCGTCGCCCACTCCTTCCGCGAGCAGGGGCTAGTGACGTATCCCACCGAAGGAGAGGCGATCCAGGCGCTGGGGCGCTACCTAACCCATATGACATTGATGGAGAATGCATCGCGCCGTCAGCCAGTCATACCAGGGCGCCCGATCACCACCACACGAGAAAAAATGCTCGACGAGGCAGAGAGTCTTGAGCTACTGGCGGCAATTGGCGTGCCCGTCGTCCAGCACAAACTGTGCAGCACCAGCGCCGAGGTCCTGGGTGTGTTTGCGCGCCTTGGCGCCACTCGTGTCGTGGTCAAGGGCTGCACAGACGGGGTAGCCCACAAGAGTGAGCTCGGCTTAGTTCGGCTCGGCCTCGAGAATGACCAGGACGTCGTCGCCGCTTTCGATGCCGTCCAGGCAGCGGCGCAAGCGGAGAACCTTGTGCTTTCCGGCGTGATCGTCGCGGAACAGGTTCAAGGCGGTCACGAAATGATGATTGGCGCGCGTATCGATCCGGTGTTCGGTCCGATCGTATTGGTGGGCGCCGGCGGCCGTCATGTGGAGGCGCTGCCCGATTTGCGTTTGCTGCTGGCGCCGTTCACCCGCACCCAAGTTGCCGAGGCGCTTGGTCGACTGCGCATGGCTCCGCTGTTGCGCGGTGTTCGCGGCGAACCAGACATGGATGTGCAAGCCTTTTGCGAAGTGGCTGTTGCTATCGGCAAATTGATCTCACAGCTTGAGTCCGGCGTTACGCAAATCGACGTGAATCCTGTGATAATGCGTCGCCGCGGAGACGGCTGTGTGGCAGTTGACGCAGTGATCTACAAGTCAGCGAAGAATGCGTAGCTTCGGCGATGCGCGGAGATGGGCAGCTCTGGCGTGCGCCTGAATGGTCGAACGTTGAGAACGCGATGATCCCCGCCTACACCGAGTACCGCACGCAAAAATTTGGCTCACACCGCATTTGCGCGCATTGCACTTACTCAGTGCTTCCTTCGACGTGACGAAAGGCAGACGGGCGGTCTCAGCTTGGTTCAGTCCAACTTCACAAGATTCGATATCCCAAGCGGACCACCAGGGAACTGCGTGATTCGCCCTTGGTCTACGCCCCCCAAATCAATGTGTGCGAAGCCCAGGCGCCTGATCAGATCACTCACGGCTTTCTTAGCGTCGGCGTCTTGTCCCGACAGGAACAAGACGCGACGGCCGCCATTGGCTTGCGGCTCCGCTTCGAGCACGCGGGCACCCAGGTGATTAAAGGCCTTGACCACACGCGCGCCCGGCGCCCACTCGGCTAGCACTTCGCTCGAAGCGCGACCGCCGAGATCAACCGCCTCGAATGACGGCGCGTGAACCGCATTGTTGGCGTCGACCACGATCCGGCCATTCCACGGCCCAAGGCCCTTCAGGGCGCTGGACAGACGGCCCCACTTGACGGCGACGAATACCAGGTCGGCCTGGGCGGCCTCAGTCACGCTAACAGCGTGGATGTGAGGCGCCAGTTCTTCGGCGAGCGCTTTCAGTGATTGCGGACCCCGGCTGTTGGCGATGGATGCGTCGATTCCGTTGCGGGCGAGATTGCGGGCAATGGCCGAGCCGAGGGCGCCGGCACCGATAATGGCGATTTTCACGATTGACCTATGGGTTCGTTTGGAAAACTATGCGCAGCGGGGAAAAGCGCTCAATGCTTCGCCAGCTAGGAAACTAGAAACGTCGCTTCCACTTCAACGGTTATTCCGTGTGGCAAGGAACTCATGCCGACAGCGCACCTCGGGTGTCGGGCCAGTTCGCCGAAAACTGCGACGAGAAGCTCAGAACAGCCGTCGATTACTTTGGGGTGCATCGTGAACTCGGGGCTTGCGTTCACCATACCGAATACACGCAGAATCCCCGTAACGCGGCCGAGGTCGCCGAGCGCGTGGTCCGCTGTTGACAGCAGGTTGAGCGCCGTCAGCTTTGCGTCGTCATAGCCCTGCTGGACGTCCTCGGCACCCGTGATGCGGCCCGTTCTGTAAGTGCCGTCGGCAAGCTTCGGACCGTGGCCAGCCAAGAAGAGAAACTTGTCCTCGATTCGATATTGCACATAATTCGCGCTCGGCGCAGGCGGAGGTGGCAACACGATGCCAAGCTCCTTCATCCGATCGTAGGGAGTTTTTGCCGACATATGTCCTCCAAAATTGAACGATCACGCGCTTCCAAATGAAGCCGCTGATTGCAAAAGTCGTAGTCACGCATTACGTCGCGATGGAGAAGAAACACCGTCTTCCCTTGCACATTGAAAGAGAGGCTGGGGGTGAGATCGCCTGGGCCCGACGCGCGTGCGGACCTCAGGACGGGATCACGCTTGTCCATGCCAGCGAGGCCAGCACGTCACCTTCCGGCACATATTCACCCGAGTACCACCCCTTCCAGCCCTGGGCGGTCAATGTCTGGACTGAGGCCAGGAGCTCCTTGTCGTCTGGGGACGGTTGACGGCGTATAGGAGCCCCTGCCACCTGGAACAAGCCGATAGAGTGGGCATGTTTGCGGGCGAATTCCGAAATGGACTCCCCGGACATATGGGCGTGGTACGTATCACCCATGATCAGAAGGTCTCCGGCCACCTCGAGAAGCTCAGCGCCTTGTGCAAGGGTATTCAGAAGGTACAGCGGCTGGCGAGCAGCGCAAATCGGCTCGACGATTACCCGAACCCCAGCGTCGGCAGCAGCCTTGCAGGCGAAGCGAAGATTTTTTCGGTACACCTCCCAATAGGACGTCCGCTCGGCTCCTTCAGGGACCCGGCCGGCCATAGGATGGATCATGGGACAACCCAATGCGACGGCCGCCCGTATCGCTGTGTTCAGTTCGCCCTTGAACTCGTCTTCGCGTCCGGGGAGTGCGGTGACACCCAGTTCCCCAGCCGCGGTATTACCGCGAGCGAATGACATGCACGCATACTGCATCTGGTGCTCTTGCAGCAGTACCCGCTTTGCATCCAGGTTCTTTGGCACCTGCCCCTCGATGCCTGTGAATCCATGGGCCCGCGCCGTCGCTAGCCGCACCGAGAGATCATCGTCGGCAAAAAGCGCCGTTACCTCAGGCATGATCGCCAAGTTAAACGAGAGCTTCCTCATTGAAGGACCTCAATTCGCTTCTCCGCCACCACTAGTCACTAGCTTTCGGGCGAACCTGAACACCTGAGCGCATCGTCGTTGCCGTAACCCCGCCGTCAACCACAAGCGTTTGTGCGGTCACATGCCGTGACATCGCACTGCACAGGAACAGCACAACGCTGGCAATGTCGGCCGGGTCGGCGGGGCGCCGCAGGGGCACGGAGGCTGCGACCTCGTCCCACCCGCCGTCTCCTATCATTTGGTTGAGACGCGGTGTGCGGGTGCTCCCGGCCGCCACCGAGTTGATGCGCACCGCGCGCGGGCCGTACTCTACGGCTGCACATCGCCCCAGATGGTGAAGTGCTGCCTTGTTCGACCCATGGAGTGCCTGTCCCTGGAAACTCGCGATGCCCGAGACCGAACCGATCAAGACGATCGAGCCTCCGCCATTCTCGGCAAGCCAGGGCGCACCGAGCTGGATGGCAAGCCAAGCGTGCCTGTAGACCATGTTGTGCTGGGCCTGGTAAGCGTCATCGTCGAGCTCTTCAATCGGGCCGATGTAGGCGCGGCCCACGATGTCGACGATCGCCTGGGGATTCTTCAGCTTCAGGCGCGCAAGGTCGAAGACGCTCTGCATTCCTTCACGGGTGGTCACATCCGCCGAACAGGCAATGCCTGAGACTTCCTGCGCGACTTCCTTGGCAAGATCTGCTTCGCGATCAACGCACAGGACCGTCGCTCCAGCCTGCGCGAGCGCATGGCTGACCTGGCGCCCGATGCCCTGTCCGGCACCTAGCACTACCGCGCCCTTCCCCGCCATGCTTGTCATCGCGAGAAAGTCCGGAACTGCGGAGGAATCTGCTTTCGTCATTGATGCATCTTCTTCTTCTGCCGCTTGTCAACGCACCACAACGCGGTGCTGAGGGACCAGTTGCCGCCAATCCGCATCCTTGGTGATCTCCGCGGAGACTCCCCTGACATGGCTGATATCAAGGCCCGCGCCGGGGATGGGATCGCCGTCTCTGGCAGCCTTGGCGCAGGCCAGCAGTGCTCGGTACAATCGACTGACACCGACGTCCGAGGGACAAAGCAGTTCAAAGCTGCGATCGCGGAGCGCGCCGCTCGAGACGCTGCACGCGGTATCTTCCTGATTAAAGCTGGGGTAGCCGGTGAAATGCCCCGCGCGCACCTTGGTGCGGTCTTGTAAGTAGCGGTTTTCGGAAGTCATGCGCAGGCTTCCATTGCAAGTCCCAAAGGTGAGGCCAAATCGCTCCAGTGTTGGCCGGTCCAGGCCCGTGAACTTCAACCTCTGCGAAAGCAGAGGCTCCTCCCCGACCGGCTTGTCCGCGTCCCAAATGACGTGGAAAAAGTAGCAGCGCTCATCGTTCATAGGCACGGCGGCCAACCAGATATCCCCGTTTGGATTCACCGCCGCGAAGGGTGCAACAAACGCCGTAACCCGCGCGATCTGCTTGTCTCCAATCTGACGTATGGCGACGTAGTGAAAACCAAAGTCAGTCTCATCGGCCTCCATTTGCGGCGCCGCGTCGAACGGAAGATGGGCCGTCTGCTGCGCGAACTGAAGCTCGACTTTCTCGGCTCCTTCAAGCTGCGAAGAATGCAGAACCGAAAGATGCGAGGAGTCGACAAACCCCTCCATGATCTGGACGTAGTTGCAATCGGCGGTGGTCAGTTCGGCAATGCGATGACGATCGGACACATCCATGAACTGCCAGTGCGGAAAGGGAGGAATCTGCGCAGCGGGGCCGAGGTAGGCCCACAGCAGTCCTCCGGCCTCTCGCACGGGGCGAACCCGGCCTTTGATTCTGTGCTTGTACTTCGGATCGGCGACGTTCGGCGTGTCCAAGACGGTGCCATCGACTGCGAACTTCCAGCCATGGTAGATGCATCTGAGCCCATCGCCTTCCGCGCGCGAGATCAGCATTGAACACCCGCGGTGGGCACAAGCATCATCGAACAGCCCTGGCCGGCCAGTCTCGTCTCGCCACAGGACGAACCGCTCGCCAAGCAGTTCGAACTCCATAGGATCTCCGCCAGATGGCGGAAGTTCATGAAGCGGGATGACGGGAATCCAAAAGCGGCGCATGGCCTCTCCCATCGGCGTGCCTGGGCCTGTTCGGCACATCAGCTCATTGTCTTGTCGCGTCAGCATTCGATCTCCTGAATAGAAATGACGTCACAGCGGCAAACATCTTCCCAGGAAGCAATGTATCATGAGACATCTTCCTAGCAAATCAAATCATTCATGCAACCTAGGAAAGCGCGTCGCGTTGACGGCGTAGCCGGGTGATCGGCGTGAACATACCGCCTTGCAGGATCAGCTCAGCGAGATGGACTGCGCCTGCTCACCGACCTGCTGCAGACGTCCATCTCGGCTCACCGCGCAGGTTGAGGGGCGAAATCACGGTCAGGCTTGAGTGACGCTTCGGAGCCGCGCCGGCTGTTCGGCGATTGATGCTTGGTTGGAGGTCGGCATTGCGCATTTTGCATGTCTCTTTAGATTCGGATTCGGCAGTGCGGCCGTCAATATTTATTGCCAGCAAGATGAATATACGAGCGCTCATTTGCATCCACCAAGCTTCCCCGCGCTGCCGTTGATGCGTACCGTACAAATAAGGGGGTTTGCGCATCGAATTTGGCTCGTGCCACCCTGAGGCAAGCAGCCACGCCAAGCTCGGATGCGAGCGTTGCGTGCCTTTTCGTGTCCTGATATCTTCCCGAGGAACTTTTCCAGGAGCCCAAGTGCCGAAAGACATCATCACCGGGAGCATCGACCAGTGGTCGCGCGAAGATCCCGGTCTTCCCTTGGATGGGCTGCGCTTCACGATGTGGCTAACGCGGGCGGCTCGTTTGCTGGAGCGGAGCTTTTCGACCGTGTGCAAGAACGAATTCAAGCTCCTCCCTTCCGAAGCGCGGCTCCTGCTGGCGCTGCGCAGATCGGGTCGGCCGTTCGCACTTCGACCGACGGACCTGTTCCGCGCTCAGCTGGTTTCATCCGGCGGCATGACGAAGCAGATCGACCGCCTATGCAAGAGCGGCCTCGTAGTGCGTAACCGAGATCCGTTGCACGCTGGTGGATACCTCGTGCAACTCACCTCATCGGGGCTCAAGACAGCGGACCGGTTGACCGGTTACCTGCTCAAAGAGGGCGGCGTGAGCGACACCATAGAAAAGGAACTACACCGACTCGGACCGGCAAAAGCGAAGGTCATCAGCGCGTTTCTCGATAGCGCGCTTGACGTCTTGGAGGATGCAGCGGGCGAAAATTCGACCGCGGATGCGCAGGACTGATCAGGTTCGGGTGCCCAGCACCTCGCCCACTACCGTCGCTTCGCGGCGGGTGCCCCGCTGCCTGAACCGCAACGGATATGCCTCCGGTGCTCTCAAACACGATTTTCGTTCGCAATGAGTTTGTAGCCGCCTGACGCACGAGCGCTACCTCGCGGCCCGCCTGCCAATGCCCGTTGCCGCTTCAACTTTTCGCAGACGAAAAGCCTCCTGAGGGAAGGGAAACTCTTCTCGAAAAGATGAATCGCCGAGATCCTGTCCAGATAGTGATTTGCAGCAACGTCGGTCGCCGCGGTATCCAGGCAATCGTCGGTGAGGCTGAAAAGTCCGGTATGACGTGGCCGCCCGATGCGACTCCGAAGGCTCGCGCTGCGTGGTGTTCGCATCATCGGCATGTATTCAGTACGGTCCGACTCTAACTTGCGCTGAATATCCGTGGAAGATTGGCGCGCACCGTACACCGCTGTCTACGGGCGGCCTGTTGGAATGCTCGCGTTGGGGGTCGCGAGACCAGTACCGAGTGCAAGGCCCCGGATGGCGTCGGAATCGGCCGGCATAGCACCGAAGCCCTCGAGCACCCGAGCGCTTTCGCCGATGCTGCATGCGAGTTCGCCCAAGCCGTCCACCTGCACGGTGACCTCGTCGCCCGGTCGGACCGGACGGGAATTCGCCGGAGTACCCGTGAGAATGAGATCGCCTCTCTCTAAAGTAATCGTTCGGGCGACGTCGGCGACTAGATAATTGAAGTCCCACACCATTCCTAATGTCGAATCCTCCTGCACGACTAGGCCGTTGACGAGCGTGCGTATTCTCCGATCGTGAGGATCCCAGTCGGGCACGAGTCCGGGTCCGACTACTCCCAGGGAATCACTCCCCTTGACACGTAACATGCTGTTCGAATCGGCTTCTCGAAAGTCGTGCAATCCAAAATCATTCGCGATGGTGTAGCCCGCGATGTGAGTCTTCGCCTCTGCTGGGGAGATGCCACGAGTGGTCCGTCCGATCACGACGGCAATCTCGCCCTCGAAGTTGAGATACTGACACCCCTGCGGCCGCAGGACGATTCCACCATGTGCGTTAAGACAAGACACCGGCTTGTGAAAAAATGAAGGGAACTTGATGTTGTTGATTGAAAGTTCGTGGATGCGACTCCAATAGCCCAAATGCAGGCAAATGATCTTTGACGGTTCGCAGGGCGGCAAGTGAATCGCGTTGTCTACGTGGATCACCGTGCCATCCGCGGACACAAAATCGTCTCCGCGACGAGCAACCTCGACTACGTCCCCGTCGATCAAGAGTCGTCTGTATTCGCTCATCGGTGTCAACTTTCTCCAGTGGACCGCTCATGCGACGGTGTTGGCCGAATTAGAACTGACCGCGTGTCGACCCTGACGGGGCTCAATCGTCTCACCTGGAAAAGGTTTGAGCACGCGGCCAGCCTTCGTACCAACGCTTTCCTCGTGATGATCCGATTAATTTCACCGTCGCACGCGACAAATTGCCTCGAAGTACCGCTTGTGTCGGCGAGGCTGGGTACTTCGTTCATCGGCCGTGTCCATGTGACGCCTTTTCTCCAGCCTCCGTCGACGTCGCCGGTCGCGGTGATGTGCTCCTGAATGACACCGCGCCGAGCCCCGCCACACTTGCAGTTATCACGCTGCCAGCGGACAGGGCCACCGCTGCGGTCGCTGCTCCGGCAAGAATGATCGATCCGGACGAGAGTTTCAGATCATATTTTCGAGCCATTCGTGCGGCTGCCTGAACCGAGTTAAGGGGGTTACCGAGGACGTCAGCGCTCGTTCCTGTCTGTACGGTTTCGCCGTCGACAGCCAGACGGACTGCCAGGTCTCCAAGATCGTGCACCGCGACGAACTCGTCGAATGGTAACCATTCGCCGACCACGAATCCTGCCGCCGACGTATTGTCAGCGACGACATCGGTCAGCGAGAACTTGAAATCCTCATATCGGCTGTCGATGATTTCGAGAGCCGGCGCGATCTGCTGCACAGCCGCAAGGATTTCAGTCTCGGTGTCCGTGGGCTTGATGTCCTTGCCGAGCCGAAAGGCCACCTCGGGCTCAATGCGTGGGTGCACCCACCGAGACAGGTCGGTCACCTCGTCGCGTGCAATTTCCATGCTGTCGTGCAGTACACCGATGACGACGTCGGAGAGTCCCATCTGCTCGGCCTTGGCCTTGCTCGTGAAGCCCAGTTTGACACCCACGACGCGGTCGCCCCGCTGCTCCCGAAGGGAGACGCCACTAGCTTGCACGGCATAGGCGTCGTCAAGGGTCAACGAGTGCGACAGGCTCAGCTGTGGGGTCGCGATCGCAGTGCTGACGGCATGGTCCAAAAATGCCGCGAGCTTATCGACGTCGAGTTGTGCTGCCGGCTTCTTTGCTTCGGCTGCATCAGCGTCAATCATGTACACACCCCTCGTCTTTCGCATGTTCTGCCTTTGTTCGGAAGCTTCTCTGCACACGCAGGTCTTGGATCCTGGGTCGGGGAGACCCGTCGGCGCCGCCCATCGCCGGTGGACACGAAGACACTGACCTGTCAGATTGCAACTGACTAGGTCCGTTGTTGTGCCGCTGCCAGATCACTAACAGTGAAGGGCGTCCGCGCTTGAAATAGGTGCCGGGTTGGCGCCAGTAGATCGGGGACGTTGATCCCTAACGCCGCGGTCGGCGTGCCCTGGCAATAGTAGACAGCCATTATTTCCCAGCGGTCCTTGTCGGCAGTGAGATCTACCTCGTCGTAACCTTCCAGTACGCCAAGACACCAAATATCCATGTCGTATTGTTCAGACCAAACATACGGGATTTGGTCGTGGATGGCACTGCCGCCCAACATATTACGCGCCGCAGTGACCGCCTGATTCAGGGCATTGGACTCGTGTTCGACGCGAATGAATCGTTGCAGCGACGGCGACCAAGACCGGGCAGCATCTCCTGCGGCGAAGACGTTGGCGGCGGATGTCGTGGCGTACTCATCGACCACGACACCGTCAGAGAGCTTCAGTTTCGATGATTCCAGCCAGGTCACCGACGGCACCGCACCGATGCCGACTACCACAGCATCGCATGCCAATTCCACACCATTGCTCAGGACAACTGAGCGAGCTCGCTCTTTACCGCTGATCTGTGTCACCTTTGCCTCTAGGTGCACGCTCACTCCTGCTTCGCGGTGTCGTTGGGCCATCAGCTCACCCACATCGTGACCCAGTGCGCGGACCATCAGTCCGTTTGCGGCTTCCACCAGATGAATCCGCCGACCCTGAGCGCGCAGCGCCGAAGCGATTTCACAACCAACGAATCCGCCACCGATGACGACGATGTCCCTGTCGCCCTCGGCGGCTATCCAGTCCTTGAGTCGGTGCGCGTCATCGATGGTCCGGAAATAGTGAACCCCGCCCAGCTGCCCACCAGGCACGGCCAGCTTGACGGGCTCGGCCCCGGTTGCCAGCAACAATTTGTCGTAGGACACGAATCTGCCTGACTCCAACGCGACGCGTTGAAGGTCAGTATCGAGGTGAACCCCGGTGTCACCAAGTACCAGGTCCACACCCTTGGCTTGGTAATAGTCGCGGCTGCGCAAAGCGATATCACTGAACGATACCTCGCCCCGCAGAACACCTTTCGACAATGGGGGGCGTGAATACGGCAACACCGGTTCCGCGCTGACGAGCGCCGTCGGCTCCTTACCCCTGGTCAGAACTTCGACTGCGCGGCCGCCTGCTACCCCGCCCCCGACGACGACGTATCGATAGTGATCAACATCCATCGAGCCGTACTCCCGCCAGACCAGCCTTCAGGTTGGTCATAGGAGGCGGCCAGGCAGTTCGACCATGACGGCATCGTCGTCGACGTAGACGACGTAACTCTTGACCGGGATCACGCAGGGATCCGCCGTCGCTGCGCCGGTACGCAAGCAGAAACGTCCGACATGCAACGGGCATTCGATCTCACAGCTTTCTGGGTGATACTCCCCCAAGTCGAGGTACGCCTCGGCGTGCGTGCAGATGTTGTTGATCGCGAAGATCCCATCGGCCCTGCGCACGACGAGGATCTCTTCACCCTCTACCGTGAACGACGTCGGCTCATCGAGTTCTACCTCGCTGACCGAAGCGAGCCGGACGGTGCGTGTTTCGACGCGATTGCTCGAGGTGGCCATGCGCCATCACCCTTCATTAATGAACTGTGGAGGCAGCCGACACGTCCTCATGAATCGACTCGTGGTTTCGGGTCACGAGCGCGATGGCGCTCATCCCGGTACTCCACTGCGGTATCGGCTCGTAGTAGAGGATTGTGCCCCCGGCGTCGCCGGCCGCCGCCGAGGTGAGGATCCAATTGCGGATCTCCAAACCTCCGTTGCCCGCATGCTCCTCGATATACGCATTGGACCACTCGGCAGCTTGGGTCGTTTGGCCGCTGCACAGCAGCTCCAGGAAATGCTGGTCGAATTCTTCGTTGATTCGCCCCATTTCAGGCCTTCCAGGCCAATGGGACAATCCGCCGCAGCCGATGACAGCGACCCTTTCATTCCGCGACTCGATGTACCTCGCCAACACCTGCCCTAGTCGGTAGCAGCGCCTGGGGCTGGAAGTGGCTTCAGGCACCATGGTGTTCAGGATTATCGGCACGACCGGCACATCCAGTTCGGGGAAGGCCATCAACAGCGGGATCGACGTGCCGTGATCGGCCCGGAAGATATCCAGTGACGCGAGGTCGAAGTCATTCTCCGCCGCGAAACCAACGAAGCCCTTGGCGAAATCGGGCGCCGCTGAGACTTTCACCTTGGGCACGTCCATGTCACCGAAGGTGGTAAACGTGTCGCCGGTACCCACAACGAACGGCGGTTGGGGCCCACGCGGCGGTAGCGTCGGCCCATGCTCGGACGAGACCACCACCACGACATCGGGCTCGGCGGATCGAACCTGCCGGCCGATCTGGCGGAAACCTTCCACGACCTTTTCAGCTTGCGACTCCACGCCATTGTCCGGGAACAGAACATGCGATGTGGCGAATGCCGCGACCACGTTTCCCATGCCGTCACCGACCCTCTCGGTAGGAGGGATGGTCAACGAAGTACTGACCCGCACTCATCACCGCTGCCATGTCTGGGTTCCGCATCACCGCACCCCACATCGCCAGCATCGGATGCACCCCTAGTTCCGCGAGGCTGCCAGGGGTCGGCGATTCAAGGACCTTGCGCTCGGATTCGGTTAGGTCGAAGTTCGCGAGAAAAGCGGCATCCAGACGCTCGACCGCCGTCCGCGCGGCCTCGTTCGAAAGACATTCATTGAGCATTCGGTCCAGTTCCGCCGCGCTCAACTCGCGACCTCTTCTCGAATGAAACGTGTTGTTAAATCTGAGAATTCAAGCGGGTGCTCGATCATCGCCCAGTGCCCGCAATGGGGAATCGAATGCAACGTAGAGTTCGGGATGAGTTGATGAAACCTCAAAGACAGCCGCAATGGCACAACGGCATCTTCGCGACCCGATACGACCAGCGTCGGAACCTCAACTTTGGCGATGTCCTGGTCCTCGTAGCGTAGGCCGCCCACTTTCATGTTCCATGCCATCGTTCCGTTGTAAGCATGCATCACCTTCTCGTCTTGAGTGAGCCGATAGCGATACTGCACCATCTCATCACTAGGAACGAAGTTGTCGTGCGTCAAGGTGTCGACGATGCGCCGCATCGCCTCCTGATCTGGCTCGCGGTAGTTGAGAATAGTCAGCAATTCGCTTGAGACTTGACCACTCTCATCCCGCGGGTTCTGGCCAGCGGAACCCATCAGCGTCAGCGTGTGCACACGTTCGGGATGATGAATCGCCAACCCCAGGGCCGCGGCACCACCCATCGAGTTGCCGACCAGGCTTACCTTCTCAAGACCTTTGGCGTCCAGGAATCCACGCAGGTGCTCCACGCGGGCATCTTGGGAATACACGAAGTCTTCCTGGTCTGCGAGGGTGCCGCCGTAGCCGAGCATGTCGTACGCGATTGTGCGAAATTGCCCGCTGAACGTCTTCCAGCACCCTGCCCAGTTACCCTGGGCGTCTGCACCAGCACCGCCACCGTGAATCAGCAGCACGGGGTGGCCGGAGCCTTCCTCCCAATAATGAGTCCGTATTCCATCGACATCGATGAAATCCTCTGTGGCTGAACCTAATGTCATCACGGCTGAACCCCTCTCGCTTGCTCAGAAACCAGTTGTCGCCACATCACGATGGGAGTATCCGGTGGGAACAAGTGTTCGTTGAACCAGCCCTCCCCGTCGCAATAGAATTCTTCTGTCGCTTCCCTGGCCCACACGTCGTCGTCGTTGAAGCCGTGCAGCGCAAGGTCGCGCCATTTCTCGTCGAAATCCCTCCGGAATTCTTCGATATCGGCTTCCGAATCAACCTTCTTCTGTAGGAGTTGAAAGTACTCGTGCTCGGATTCATTGACCGGTACATAGAACTCATACTGGATCAGCGATGGGTCGGGCCATGGGTCGACCTTGAGCACGCCGGGAAGCCAGAGGCTCACATTGGCAGCGACACGTTTCGCGTCTGGGCCGGGAAGGTACTGCAGCACCGTCTCGCCGCCGATCTTGGCGTCGAAGAGCGGATAATAGCCCTCAGCCATGTGGTCCTCTATACCCTTGGGCCACTCCCCCTTCTTGTTGGTGAACGTAGTTGAGGCACGACTTTCGGCCATGACTCCAAACGGAATCGCGAGGTTGTTGGCCTCGATGAGGACAGAATTTCGATGTATGAAGATGTGGGTGGAATCAATGCCGTTTTCCGCGCCGAGTCTCCAGTTTGACTTCACGCGGCGACGGATGCCCAGCGCGTGAGTCTCGGGGTCAAGAAAGCCCGGGGGGACATCGTCCTGTAACGGGTGGGGTTCACCTTCCCCGACGAACACGAAGACCAGTCCCTTGGCCTCCTCGGTGGCGTACACCGGAATCTTGACCTTGCCGATGATGGGCGAGTTCGGGGACGTCAGGATATCGGTGACTTCGCCATTGCCAAGGCTGTAGGTCCACCCGTGATACCAACAGCTGAGGGTCTTTTCCTTGAAGCACAAGGGTTGTACCGAGAACTTCACACCACGATGCGCACACCTATCGCTGATCGCGTAGACCTGTCCGCCGGAGCGCGTAAGCAGAAGGCTCTTACCGAGCAGGGTGATCGGAACGAAGGCGCCTTCAGTAACCTCGTCGGAAAAAATTGCGGCATACCAGTGTTCGGCTAGGCCGTTCACAGCCTCGACATACCGCGGCCACTTCGTTCTCTTGGGCGTGCTAGCCGGCGAGGCACTGGCCTCACCAACCGGCGTTGAGGTCGGATCCGGTGGCGTCATCGCTACTACTCCTAACGGTGCTGTGGACTGATCGCTGCTTGAGCTGTTTTGAGTCTTGAAGGCGGTGGAGGATGGGGGACCACGCGGTGTCAGCGCAACGAGTAGCGGACCGGCAGATGCTTCAGGCCGCCGACGAATGTTGTCGCCATGTGCGAAGGCTCCCCTGCCATCTCGATGCTGTCCAGTCGGGGCAAGAGCGCGGAGAAGAAGCTCTTGACCTCCATCCGCGCGAGTGCCGCTCCCAGGCAGAAGTGAACCCCGTAACCAAACGCTAAGTGCTTGTTCGGGTTACGTGCGACATCGAATCGAAAAGGTTCGTCAAAAACCTCTTCGTCCCGATTAGCTGATACATAAGACAGGAGGACGGATTGCCCTTTGGTGATCGAGACACCACGCACTTCTGTGTCTGCGGTAGCGGTGCGCATGAACTCTTTCACCGGCGTGACCCAGCGGATCATCTCCTCGGTAGCGTGACCCAAGAGCGAGGGGTCATCGCGCAGCCGTTGCAGCTGATCCTGATGTTCGATCAACGCGTGCAGCCCGCCGGAAATGGTAGCGCTGGTGGTGTCATGGCCGGCAGTCGCGACGATCAGGTAGTAGGCAATGGCGTCGATGTCCGCAAGCGGCTCCCCGTTGATGCGGGCGTTGGCGATTGCTGACGCCAGGTCCTCGGTCGGCGTTTCCCGACGCGACGCAGTCAACCCGGCGAAGTATGCGGCAAACTCCATTTGTACCGCTTGCGTTTCTTCGGGAGAGGCACCACGCTGGAACTCGTCGTCATTGCGGCCGAATAGCTCCTGGGTGAGCTTGAGCATTCGTGGAAAATCCGACTCTGGTAGACCCAATAGCGAAAGGATAACGTAGAGAGGGTAATTGGCGGCGACCTCCTGCACGAAGTCGCACTCGGGGCCTTCGTCGCGCATCTTGTCGACGTAGCTCTTGGCGAGTTCGTTGATCCGTTCCTGCATTCTGCGCAGCGCCGCGGGACGGAACCAGTCGGCGCCAATCGCCCGTACCGCGCGGTGCTCAGGGTCATCCATATTTATCAGCGTGCGGAGAGATGCTCCCGATTCACGTTGAAGCTTATCCAGGTCATCAACGTCCGCCTCGCGAAGAAATGGGCGGGGCTCGTTAATCCACAGATCGTTGGCGCGTTCGATCGCGAGGATGTCGGCGTGCTTGGTCACCGCCCAGAACGGATGGTATCCGGCCGGGTCAGTCCACACGACCGGCTGGTGCGCGCGTAGGTAGGTCAGCGCCTCGTGAAGCCGCGGTTCGTCTGCGTAAGCCTTCGGGTCGGCAAATACCTTCGCGGCATCAGCGATGGTCGCAGTACTCATGGGCTGCTCCTCTCTGCGGGCACATAGCCCTGCGCGTTCTGAAAATCTCTTCACCACAGTGGTATCCATTGCAACGCCGAACTGTCTTCATGCGCTGCGGGCATGTGTCCTTAGGGCCGAGCCGCCAACCGACAGACGCTGCCTCTGCAGGACGCCGTTTCGAGCCGACTCGCGTCCTGGCGGGCACCAGGCGGCATTCGCCGTCGGCTGTATGTCCTTGAACCGCCTCACCGTTCAGTATCAGCTCACGCCTGTCGTCTAGAGGTTAGGTACTTGACCGCCTCCGTGAATGTTTCTTCCTAAATGTGAATGTAACGTCATATCCCGGTTTGGTCAACATCAGAGCCGGCGACAACCGAGAGCCGTTCGGCCAACAGAGTGCAGGTGGCAAGAAATGCGGAATTTGCAGCGCGATTAACGCTTCGGGCTCACCGGCGAAAGAGCCGCGCATGCCGGACACCACCGCCAATGAGACCCCGCGACCGCCTCAACGGATCGCTGAATGCAGCAGCCCGACGTGCCATCCCGGGTGCCATCCCGGCGTCCTAGCCCATCTAGCCAGTTCGACGCATCGAGTCAATTCGATAGCGTTTGCCTCGGCCGACTACCTGGCCCTTTCCAGGTGGCCAGCGCTTCGCGTCTGCTTACCGCGCGCGTCCGCGTGTGCGCTCGGTCGACGCCGTGCGCGTCCGTCGTGCCGCCGGAGCGGGCTGTGGTTCGGCGCAGTACACCGATCGATACCACACAGTGGCTAGCGTGCGGATGGCCTCGTCGTCGTCAGGTGGTTCGATCTCCGCCTCGCCACCGCCTGCCAGCCACACCCAGCTGAAGTACTCCATCATCGAGCTGATGGCCGAGGCCAACAGTTCGGTGTCGACGCCGCGCAATCGACCCTGTCGCTTGGCCTCAGCCATCCCGCGTTCAATGCCCCGGATGCCGTTCGCCTTGAATTGGCGCCGCTGTTCGGCGATCGCCGGGTCGGTCATCGACAGATGAAACATTCCGATGATAACCGGCAGATACTTCTTGTAAGTTGTCCACCACAACTCAACGATCTGCAGAATGTTCTTGTACGGATCCTTGTGGTAGGTAACGACTTTCGTCTGTTCGTCGAGTTCGACAGCGTATTCGTTGACCAGCGCCTCCAGGAGCGCCTCTTTGTTCTCGTAGTAGCGGTAGAACGCCGCGGTGGACTTACCCGCCTCGGCAGCAATGTCGGATATCCGTGCGTTGAGGTATCCCTTTTCGGTAAACACGCGACGGGCTGCCTCGACAAAGGCCGACTCAGTTCCGCGGCCGCGGGCAGTAGGGCGCACTCAAACCCCTTCCTCACTACTATCGGCGGCAAGCGCCTGGTCACAGACCCTAACACCATGTCTACAGAAAAAACTTGATCACGTCGCAAATGTAAATGTAACATCAGCATCGCGTTTAGACACACTGCCCGTGACCGCTGCATCAAGCAGGTCAAACGCTGCTCGACGACTCGAAGGGCCCGTCGAGAACGCCTCAGGGCGCATTGGCAACGCAAACGTCGGAGGAGGCATCGGTGTCGCGGCTTTTTGTGCGGGTCGCACCCCCGCTACTCGTGTCTCGCGCAGCAGTCTGCCCGCCGATTGATGTCACCGCCGACGCGCCAACCCGGGCTGATCCGAGTCGGCAATCGCATCGTGAGTCCTCCAGCAACGGTGGCACAGCGTGTTGCAGATGACGGCCGCTACGCGGCCCTCCCATCGGAAGGTGTTCGGGTGAGAGCTATCCCCGTGGGTCGCGCGCTGAAACGAGTGTGGATTCCGTTGGTGTTGGTAGTCGTTGTGGCGATTTCAGGATTGGTGGTCTCGCGTTTGCACAATGTATTCGCCTCCGAAGACTTAAACGCCAACGCCGGCGCAGGTATCGAGATCGTTCAGTTCAACCCGAAGGTTCTGGTCTACGACGTCTTTGGGCCACGCGGAACGACCGCCCAGATCAGCTACTTCGATGCCGAGGCCCAGGTGCACCTGGTCAATGCCCCCCTCCCTTGGTCGGTCACACTCTCAACGACTCTGCCAGCCGTAAGCGCCAACCTCATGGCGCAAGGCAACAGCGACGAAATCGGATGCCGAATCACCGTGAATGGCACTGTGCTTCAGGAGAAATCCGCGAGCGGTATCGACGCACAGACCTTCTGCTTGGTGAAGTCAGCATGACCGGCGCAGTCACCGCCATAAGGCGCGAGAGGAGAGCGTTCACAGCTCACGGAATTCGCCGGTTTGCGGTACCAATCGTCCTGTTCTGGATCGCCATTGCGATCGTGCTGAACGTGATGGCCCCGCAACTCGAGGTCGTCGGCGAGCAGCACGCGGCTCCGATGGCTCCCCACGACGCACCGTCGATGATCGCCATGAAGCTCATGGGCGCCAGCTTCAACGAATTCGATTCCAACAGCACAGTGATGATCGTCGTGGAAGGCGAGCACCCGCTCGGCCCCGATGCGCATGCGTACTACGACGAGATAATCAGCAAGCTGCGACAGGATCGTGAGCATGTCCAGCACATTCAGGACTTTTGGGGCGACACCTTAACGGCTGCCGGAGCTCAAAGCCCCGACGGCAAAGCCGCTTACGTGATGCTTAACCTCGCGGGTGAGCAAGGTCAGACTCTTGCCAACAAAGGCGTGGAATTCGTTCGAACAGTTATAGCCGATACCAAAGCCCCGCCGGGGATCACGGCTTACGTCGCAGGGTCTGCGGCGCTGACCAACGATCTCCACGTGATCGGCAACGCCGACGCGGCGAAAATCACCCTGTTCACCCTCATTGGGATCGCCGTCATGCTGGTGGTGGTCTACCGCTCAATTGTTACCACGCTGATACAGCTGTTTCTGACTTTCATCGGGCTACTGACTGCGCGTGGGGTGGTCGCAATGGCCGCCAACCACGGTGCCTTTGAGCTTACGACGTTCGCTGGCAACATCTTGACCATGCTGGCGATCGCCGCCGCCACCGACTACGGAATTTTCATGTTCGGCCGTTATCGTGAAGCCCGCGGGATGGGCGAAGCACGAGATGCCGCCTACTACACCACTTTTAAGTCGGTCGCGCCCGTCATCGTGGGTTCGGGTCTGACGATTGCCGGGGCGACCTACTGCCTCAGCTTCGCGCGCCTACCCTACTTCAGCACCATGGGCGAACCCGTCGCGATCGGAATGATTGTCGTCGTGGCGGTCGCCGTCACGCTTGGTCCGGCGATCCTGTTCCTCGGCAGCAGAATTGGACTCTTCGAGTCTAAACGGCCTGCCCGAAGCCGGTTTTGGCGACGAGTTGGTGTCGCCGTAGTCCGTTGGCCCGCACCCACACTTGTAGCGAGCTTGTTTATCGTGCTAGTCGGTATCGTCGCCCTCCCCGGATACAAACCCGCCTACAACGACCGCTACTACTTGCCGGCGGACGCGCCGGTCAATATCGGCTTCGCTGCCGCTGACCGGCACTTCAGCCAGGCCCGAATGAACCCGGACATCCTGATGGTTCAAGCCGACCACGACATGCGTAATCCCGCAGACATGCTTGTCCTCAACGCGGTGGCGCGAAACGTCATGCACACCGAGGGAATCGCGATGGTGCAAAGCATCACTCGGCCACTGGGAATTCCCATCCAGCACAGCTCAATCGCGTTCGCTACAAGCGTTCAGGGCCAGACCAGCAATATGAACCTGCCGTTCCAGCGGGCTCAACTGGAAAATACGAGGAAGATGGCCGAGGCCACACAGGCCTCGATCGACATCCTGGAGCAGCAGTATCAACTATCGCTTGCGCAAGCAGCGCTCACGCAGGACTCCGCGCACAAGTCGCACGACCTCCTCGAGACTACCGAGAAAGTGCGGGACAGCATCGCCAACTTCGACGACCAGTTCAGGCCTATGCGCAACTACTTCTATTGGGAACCGCACTGCTTCGACATTCCCATGTGCGCCGCTGCGAGGTCACTTTTCGACTCCCTCGATGGGATCGCCGAACTGGCTGACCGAACGAGAACCATGCAGAGCACCACCGACCAGTTGGCGGCGCTCGCTCCACAATTAACCGCACTCCTTCCACGGACGATCGCGGCCATGAAACTCTCCAGAGACCTGTCCCTGGCGTCGTACAACTCGCAGATGGCGCTGCTTGACCAGATGCAGGCGTCTAATGACACCGCGCTGGCGATGGGCCAAAGCTTCGACCAGGCGAAGAATGACGACCTGTTCTATCTGCCCCCAGAGGCTTTCCAGAACCCTGATTTCAAGCGTGGCCTGGAGATGTTCTTGTCGCCGGACGGCAAGTCGGCGCGCATGTACATCACTCACGAGTCGGATCCCGCAACAGTCGATGGCATAAACCGTGTCGACGCGGAAAGGAAAGCTGCTCAAGACGCCTTGAAGATGACCTCGTTGTCGAACGCGAAAATCTACCTCGGCGGTGTAGCGGCAACCTATAAGGACATGTCTGACGGTGCGAGATACGACTTGATGATCGCCGTGGTGTCATCACTGACGCTCATCTTCATGATCATGCTAGTCCTGACCCGAAGCGTGGTGGCTGCGCTTGTCATCGTTGGCACGGCGGCCAGCTCGATCGCGGCGTCCTTCGGGATCTCGGTGTTGCTGTGGCAGGAGCTTTTCGGAATCCAGATGCACTGGCTCAACATGTTGATGTGCGTGATCATTCTGTTGGCAGTGGGATCGGACTATAACCTGCTGCTCGTTTCCCGGTTCAAGGACGAGATCCATGCGGGTTTGAAGACCGGCATCATTCGATCCATGGCCGCTACAGGTGGCGTGGTGACATCAGCCGGCCTGGTATTCGCAGCGACGATGGCGGGGATGATGGGCAGCAACTTGATCATGCTGGCCCAGATGGGCTCCACCATCGCTATCGGGCTATTGGTTGACACGTTGATAGTGAGGTCGCTTCTGATGCCTTCAATCGCGACGCTGTTAGGCCGTTGGTTCTGGTGGCCGCAGGTCGTCTACCCGCGAGGCGACAATCACTTTCCGAACTTACGGCCAGTTCGTCGTCCAAGGGTGCCCAGCTCGTGAACATGGACTTCGGGTTCGATGTCATCAGCGCGGAGACGTACGAACACCACCGCGCGCTCTACGAGCCGTTGACCGCCGCGATACGTAAACTTATCGGCGCGGGCATCCGCACCGACGTCGATGAGAAAACCGCCCGCGAGGCGCAAGCGGCGATCGATTCCGTCACCGCGTTGCTCGAGACAAAACAGCGCGCAACAACGGCTGCTGTGCGGCACAAAGACACCGGGCGTCCGTTGACATGGGCGAATCCTGCTGTGGGAGTGGGTAATGCGATCGCACCCCCCATGGTCATCCACCACGAAGCTGATGGCCGAGCATGGAGCGAATTTCACCTTAGCGACGCCTATGAAGGCCCTCCGGGCCGGGTCCATGGCGGCATCTGCGCGCTTGTGCTCGACCAGATTGTCGGTGAGACCGCAAGCAGCGGGCTAAGCGAGCCGAATTTCACCGGCACCATCACAGTGAAGTACCTGCGCGCCACACCGCTCGGCAAGCTGCGTGCTGAGGCGTCCATCGTGCGGATCGAGGGCGTGAAGACGTTCGCCCGCGGTTGCCTCATCGACGCCGAAGGTACGACGGTCGAGGCTGAAGGGGTCTTCATACGACCCGTCTGGGCCAGGGATGGCGCATGAAGGGCTACATCAGGGACGGCGCACTTCGGAGCGGTAGAGTCGGCGAAACTGCCGACACAACAACTCATTTCATTTCGGCTAACGCGAGATGGGCACGCATTATTGCGTTACGACCCTCGAACGACGAGATCACGCGATGGGACGTGGATCGGGCGCCGCGGTCTGGCGGACTACTCCTCCAATGGTGTCGGGGTCGCGGCGCCCTTCCTTCTATCGAAATTCGTCGTGACGCAGGAATCTGACTGTTTCACGCAGTCCTCACGGTGGTCGCCTCGGGAGGTCGAGTTCTTAACGGTGACTTTGGAGCTGCTGCAGGAACACGGATATGACCGCTTGACGGTGGATGCAGTCGCCGCCGCGGCCCGTGCCAGCAAGGCCACGGTGTACCGGCGGTGGCCGTCGAAGTCGCAATTGGTGTTGGCGGCGATCATCGACAACGTCTGTGAAAGCGCGGCACCGCCCGATACCGGCACGCTGCGCGGCGATTTGCTGCGGCTGGGAAAAATGATCTGCGAGGAGGCCTGTCGACACGCGGGCACCATACGTGCAGTGGGTGTGGAAATGTATCGCAACCCGGCGCTCAACGAGGTGGTGCAGCAGCACTTTGTGGATCAGCAGAGAGAAGTGATTCAACACGTTCTACAACGCGCCGCAGACCGCGGTGAGATTAAGACCGCAGTGGTCGACGACGATCTTTCGGACTTGTTATCTGGCTACCTTGTGTACCGGTGCGTCATCGCGACCCGGCCTCCCACCCAACGCAGCATGCGGGCCTTCATCGATGGAGTAGTCATACCCAATCTCACTCGGACTAGTTAGAGCAATGTCGGTCAGTCACCACGCATCTTCGCGCGAGCGGAACCCACAACGACGCGGCTAGATTCTTCAGCGTCTGCGAACGCGACGCTGACCATCCTGCGCGGGCGGCGATCCGCTATTTCGTTGGTGCTGTTGGCACTTGCATGTTTCGCGCAGGGAAACCCCCGTGGGAATTCACGCGGCTGTGCTTTACAGTCCAGAGAGTTGCCCAAATCCCAAGCTGGGCAGTGGGTCTACGTTTCAAGAGGAGTCACGATGACTGACCTGGCGCAGCTTTCCGATATCGAGAACATACGAACCCTGGCTACGGGGTGGATCCACCGGGACACCGGAAGCTGGTCCGACCTGTTGAACCTCTTCCATCCAGACGGCACGATCAAGCTTGCCTGGTTCGAAGGGCTGGCGAAAGACTTCGTCGAAGCGTCACGGCGCATGGGTGAGACGGTTCTGCGCTCAAAGCACGTGATCGCCAATCCTGTGATCACATTCGCTGGTGAGCGCGCCTTGGTGGAAACCAACGCGATGATCATCGTAGAGAACTCCGAACTCGATCTCGGTGCATGTGCATACAACCGATTCCTCGATCGTGTCGAGAAACGCGACGGTACTTGGCGAATCGCTCATCGTGACTCGGTCTATGACTTCGCGACCTTCTCCTATCCCAGTGGCCCAGTCCCGGTCGACAAAGCCGTCGTACACAGCTTTCCTCGCGAATACGCCGCGCTCGCCTATGTTCTCGTCAACAGCGGTTATCCGGTCAAGGGTCTCTACGCCACACGAGGCAGCGAACTGGAGCACTCAATGCGCGAGGCCGGTTCTCGATGGCTAGCCGGATGACGGTGGTTTCTGACGATGCTGGTAGCGGAGCAACCTGGCTGCGGTAGTTGTTCCGCTGCGGCTTCGGACTTGGAAGAGTGATACGGGAGCAGAAGGAGGGAACGTGCTTCCACACCGCAACAACGTCGGCGCACGCCTTGTTCGCCGAAAATTTGAACAGATGCTCAACGCAGCCATCACTGTGGGGCGACATCCAAGCTCAGAGAGCTTGCTGGGGACAGCTACGGTACGTGCGATACGCGTAATTGCCATGGAGCATCCCGAGGCAACGCCTACGCACATATCTGCGGCTCATGACGCGTTCAACCACGAACACGTGGCTCAGACGCGCAGCAACGATACGCCGATAGGCGGAGACCGAGCGAAGCACACACTGCACGGACCTAGAGCGATGGTCGCACCGAGGGTGGCGTTACTGCGGCAGCAAGACCAGTGAAGATCTGCACGACAAGATGCGGTCGCACTAAAGTCTGAGTTGGCCTGACTTCCGTCACAGTTTCGACCCACATGAACTCTTGAGAATCATTGAACGCCAAGGGCACCGAAGTCATCGAGACGCTTAAGACGACGTGCGTGGAACACCCTGGTCTCAGGGGTTGCCGTGCTCTTGAGGAAGCAACAGATCTTGCCAGCGCTTTGGTTGGCCGCCCGGGGCGAGATTTGTTTGTGAATAGAGCTTCCCGTCAGGCCCGATGTACTGTCCCGTAGCTGGGTCGTAAGTGGCGGTAGCGATGGGCGTGCTCGGGGGCTGCGGTTCCACGGTTGCGCTGCTGGACGCGGGTTCGGTTCCCGAGCGTTGTTGTGGCACAGCTTGTCCGGACAACGTAGCGTTCGGATCCCCTTTCCAGTTTAGACCGTCATTTAGCGGTACGTACTGTTCATCGCGTTCACACATTTCGACAGTCGGCGCACGTTTCCCCGGTCGTGTTACGCATGGGAGGTTGCGTGCCCCGCGGACGTTGAACATAGAGTCCTGCGGAATTCGGCAATAGATATCACCCGCCGGCCGTGCGGGGTAGTCGACCTCGCTCGGCGGTCGGATTTGTTGCGGAGGAAGGAATCCGGTGGTGCATGGTGGCGGCAGATTGGCGTTGAGGTTGAACGAGAGGTAGAAACCCTTGTGGTCCTTATTGTCGCGGTTGGCCAGTTGTGCACCTTGTACCATTTCGATGCCTGGCGGCAGCATGACGAGGATCTGCTCGAGGTTGGCTTGGTAAACCACGGCGACATCGGCCAGGCTTACGAGATTGGCGGCCAGAATGGGTACCGTTGGCCGCAGCTCGTCGAACATTTGGCGGAGCTCATCAGCGGCGGCAGGTCCTTCGCTGAGCACTCCCCGGATCGCGTCATCGTGTTCTTCCAGTTGGTTGGCGATGTTGGCTGTGTGGGATGCCCAGGCTTGGATGGAGTCAGAAGTATCGATTTGAGTGGACAAGACGGGTTGGGACTTGTCGATCAGCGTGGTAAGTGCGTCGAGGTTGTCTCGGGCGTCGATTGCCAACGCCGTGCTCGACCGCACGATCCGCGACAACTCTGGTCCGAGCCCACCCACCGCGGTATACGATTCGTCGATCACCGTCTTCAAATTGTCGTGCGGGATGGCCTGCAAACCATTGTTCGTCGCGGCCAACAAAGTGTTGATATCGGTCGGAATTTGGGTTCGGTCGGCGGGAATGACGCTGCCATCAACCAAGTTGGGGCCGCCCGCGCCCCGCGGGAGCAGCTCGACGAACAACTCCCCTGCCGCAGTTTGGCTGCGTACTTGGGCGTCGAGGTCTGCGGGGACTTTGATGTCCGACCGCAGCACCAGCGAAGCTTGGACGCCAGATGGGCTGAGCTGCACAGCATCCACCCTCCCCACCTCTGTGCCTCGGTAGGTGACATTGCTGTTCGCATAAAGTCCAGCCGAGTTCGGCAGTTGCATCGTGACGTGGTAAGTCCCGACGCCGAACCACAGGCTGGGCAATCTGAGGTAAACCAGCGCCATCGCGCTGCCTGCCACTAGCGTGATGACTGCAAAGAAGGCCAGTTGCAACTGAACTCGTCTGTTGAGATGCATGTTTCAGCGCCCCTGATCCCAGCGATATGGAGCGACGAGTGGATTTCCCGCCGTGTAAGGGCTAGGCAATTGGCCGATAGTACGGCCCCACTGCAGTTCAAGCTCGGTGAGGTCTCCTTCCCACCGGGTGCCAGTGAAGAATGACGAGTCCATCCGACTAAGAGTGAGATCGGCGATCACCGAGATATTGGCGTAATCGCCGCGGAACCACTTCGACAGTGTTTCTGTGGGGAACGGGAACGTGGCGAATATTCCAAGCGAGCGGGTCAATGCCGGTCCAGCGTCGGCTAGCGATTGCAGCACAGGACCCAAGTCGTTTAGTTCCTTGACCAGAGCGTCTTTGGTTTGATCAATCGAGTCGGAGGCGAGCGCGTTGAGCTCGCCTACACTGTCGATGGCATCGGCGAGTGCGTCGCGTTCGCTGTTCAGTACGCTCAACGCCCGCGGGATCGTTTCGAGAGCCCTGTCGATGACGGGTTTCTGCGCGGAGAATTGGCCCACCAACCGGTTGAGACTGTCTGTGGCCGCGATGATTTCGTCGGTTTGGCTATTGACATTCCTGATGAAGATCTCCAGTTGATCCAATAGGCTGCGCAGATCTCCCTCGCGCCCGGTGAAGGCAGTGCTAAGTGCCTTCGTGATGTCTTGGATTTCTCCGAGACCGCCGCCGTTGAGCAACAGCGATGCAGCGGCCAACGTTTGTTCGGTTGAGGGGTAGGCCCGACCCGAAGACAGCTCGATCAGTGAGCCTTGGTGCAGAGTGCCCTGCGGTTGTTCGTCGGTGGGCGGTGCCAGTTCTATGTGCAGCGAACCCAGCAGACTCGTCTGGCCGACTGAAACCGTTGAGTTGGCAGGCATTTTCACATTGCCGTTGAGTTTGATAGTCAACAATGCATGCCAGCCCTGGCGCTCGATCTTGGTGACAGTGCCGACATTGACATCACCGACACGAACCCGGGAGTTCTGCTGGATGTTACTCACATCGGGCAACTGTGCCTGGATCGTGAACGCGCCGGGTCCACCGCCCTGTGTCCCGGGAAGTGACAACGAGTTCAAACCGCGCCACCCGCACCCGGTCGCGACCATCGCGACGATGACGATGTATGCAGCGCAGACGCCACGCCAATACACCCGGCGTTTCATGAGCCGGCACCCGGGGGGAGCATCATGCCGCCCAAACCTTCAGCGGGATCCGTTGCTCGTGAGGGCGCGACGTCCGGGGATGGCGTAGCGGCTTCAGCCGGCAGCGGTGCTGAAATGTGATCGACCTGGGCGGTGCCTGGAGTGCCAGGAGTCGAAGGGCCCGGCGGTGCTGGAGGGACGTAGTCGGGACGCATCCAGTCCTCGCTGTAGGTGATCTCGTTGGGTCGCGCAGACGTGCCTACGAATGGGTTCAATCCCAAAGGTGGAAAGTTGAACTGGCGGTTCTTGACGATCGGTGCTAGGTACTGCACACACAACTTCGACGACTGCTCCGCGTTCAGACGAGAGGCGGCTTGGATCGCACCGCAGATGAAGGTGATCGGATTGCTGAAATTGTTGGCCGACAGAATGCCGGTGAATGTGCCTTGCGAAGGCTGGTAGATGTTAGCGAGATTGGCAAATGAGGTGGGCGCGGAGTGCAGAAACTGCTTGATATCACCGATGCTGTCGGTGAGCGCTTGGGTCACCGAAGCGAGCCTCTCGGATGAGGTGCTGACCGCGCTGCGGTTGTCGCGGACGAAGGAGGTCACTTCCCCCAGCACAGAGTTCAAGTCGGATACAGCCGTGCCGAGTTCGTCGGGGTCGTTGGCCATCAGGGCGGTGACCGAGGCGAGGTTTTCGTTGAGCTGGCGCATCACTGTCGTGCTGTCTTGTAATGCCGTCACCAATAAGGACAAGTTCCTGATGGCACTGAACGTATCGTCGCTATGGTCGCCGAGCGCCGAAAGCGCCTCGGAGAGTTTGATGACCGAGTCCCGGATGGCAGAGCCTTGTCCCCGCAGATTGTCAGCGGTTGTGTTTACCAAAGCACCCAAGGTGCTCACGCCTCCTGGCTCGGTCGGCTGTAAGGCGGTGGTGAGCCGCTCGAGCTGGTTGCGGACGTCGTCCCATTCCACGGGGACCGCGGTGCGGTTTTGCGGGATGACTGCGTTGTTACTCAGGGTTGCACCGCTGACGTATGGGGGCGTCAACTGTATGGCTCTTGCCGTGACCAAAGTGGGTGAGAGGATCACAGCTTTAGCGTCTACGGGCACCTTGAAGGTGTCGTCGATCCAAAAACTGACTTTGGCTCGAGTTGGCTGCGGCTCAATCGCCTCGATGCGGCCGACGTTCACTCCGCGGATTCGGACGTCATCACCGACGAACAACCCGTCAGTGTTCTGAAAGTAGGCCACGACGTGCGTGCGGGCGCTCTGCCGTGTCGCGCTGACGACCAGGTAAGCCCCACCGCCAAGGGATGCGACCAATGTCAAGGCCAAGACGATTCGAAGTATGCGCAATTTCATTGTCCACCCCCGTCTGCGGAGCTCGTTCCCGTGACCGGGACTCCCCTTTCGCCGGACGCGGGAGCGAAGGACGAGTTGGGCGGCTGTGGGGCGTGCTGCTGGTCGTCTGGTGCAAGGGCCGGCGGCCCGGGCGGTGGTCCGCCGGGGGGCGGCGCCGGCAGCGGCTCACGATAGGGATAACAGCCCGTAGGGCCGGGTAGCGGCACCCCGGGCGGACCGCACCCTTGATCTCCGGGATTACCGGTGATGGCCTCGGGCAGTGTCATTCTCGGCTCACCACCTTGTCCCGTGCGCGGATAAGGCACCGGCAACGCTGGGGTGCCCGGCTGGCCGGTTTGGGGATCGTGACGCTCTGAGGGTGTCAGCACGTTGGGATCCACACCTAGATCGGAGAAGGCGGCATCGACGAAGGGTTGCACGAACTGACCCGGAAGCAGGTTGGCGATGTAGGCCTTGAAAAACGGTCCACCTGAAACAGCTTCGCCAAGACCAAGGATGAAACTGTTGAGTCCTTTGAGTGACTCCTGCACCTCAGCCTTGCGGTTGTCGATGATGGTCAAGACTCCGTTGAGCTTGTCGAGCGCCGGCTTGAGAGCGTCTCGCTGCTCAGCGATCAATCCCCGAATTTGATGAACCATCGCCGAGAGGTTGCCCGAAATTTGGTCAAGCGCACCGGACTGGGCCCGTAACTCTGCCAGCAGGGCATTGGTGTCTTGAACCAACCCCGCGATCTCGTCGCCGCGCTCGGCCAGCACTGCGGTCGCCTTCCGTGCATTCGAAAGCAGAGCCCGCAAGTGCTCGTCGCGGGTGCCGAGAGTTTCAGAGAAGCGAGCTATACCGTCGACGGCGAGTTTGAGGTCCGGCGGGGTGTCGCGCAACGTCTCGCTCAATGTCTTCAGGGAGCTCGACAGTTGGTCTGTGTTCAAGCCGCTGATCGTTGCGGTGAGATCACCTACTGCGTCAGGTAATTGGTAGGGCGATGTCGTACGTTCAATTGGAATTACCTCGGCCAAGCGCCCGTCGCCGCGCGGCGTCACGGCCAAAATCTTGTTGCCCAACAAGCCAATGGTCTTGATGGCCGCTTCGGTGCGTGCGCCGAGCCGAATGTCTTCGGGCACGGTGAATTCAACCAGCACGCCCTGCGGTTTGAGGCTGATGCTCTTCACCTGACCAGCGCGCAACCCCGAAACCTGCACGGGGGCACCGGTGGTCAGGCCGCCCGCCTCGTCGAAATAGGCCGAGTAGGTAATATCCGAAAAGATGAACGGCAGGCTCTTGAAGTTGAAGCTGCCTATTACGAGGCCGAGTAGCATGGCGACCCCGCCGGCGCCGGTAATGACCGGGTGGCGTTTGCGGAATGAATTCACCGGGGCGTACACCTGCCTGTGGCTTGGCCCGCCACTTTGACGTACACGGGTTGCCCGCCCTTGCCGTTAATCTTCAGCGTTAAATCGCACAGATAGAAGCTGAAAAAGTCGCCATTGAGCGCTTGTCTGCCCAGGATCCGGTAGGCCTCCGGGAGGGTCTTGAGCACATTGTCGAAGTATTCATGATCTGCCACAACGATTCCCGCGGTGCGGTCCGTCTCGTGAACAACCTTTTGTAGCGGCGGCCGCGCTTGACTGAGTAGATCTGCGATCGTGGCAGCGCCTTCGTTGGCGTTAGCCAGGCCGGCGCTCAGGTCGTGCTTACGCGCTTCCAGGCCGTTGACCAACTGCGAAAGCGAGTCGATCGCGTCGCCGAACTGTGAACTGTGATCACCCAAAGACCCCAATACCCCGTTGAGGTTTACGATGACTTGGCCGATCAATTCGTCACGGTCAGCGAGCGTATTTGTCAGAGCTGCCGTCTGAGAAAGAATGGACCCGATGGTCGCGCCCTGGCCCTGAAACGCCGCGATGAGCTGGCCGGACAGCGCGTTGACTTGGTCGGGATCGAGGGCCCGAAAGAGGGGCCGGAATCCGCCGATCAGCGCATCCAAGTCCAAAGCAGGTGCAGTCCGATCCAAGGGAATTGTCTGGCCCGGCGTCAGCGGTTTGGTGCTTCCCGCACCGTCTTCTAGTGCCAGATACCGACCACCGATAAGGTTGTCATACCGGATGACCGCTCTACTGCCCTCCGTCAAGACGACAGAGTCGTCAGCGCTGAACTCCACCAAAGCATTCGAATTGTCTTTGATCGTGATCCGTTTGACCTTGCCTACCTCGACGCCGGCGATTCGGACGAAGTTTCCGCTCTCTAATCCCGTGACAGTGGTGAAGAGTGCGTTATAGGTCTCTTCTTCCTGAAACCGCACCTGCGCGAAGATTGCCACCAACCCGAATGCGCCGAGCGCGCAGACAGTGACGAAGATCCCCAGGCGTGCCAGGAGCCCTGACAGGTTACGCCGCAAGGCAAATCACCTCTTCCAAGTCGTGCTGATGGTCGGTGCTAGGTGGTTACGGTGGCGGTGGCGGAGTCGCCAAGCCACCGCCCTGGGGTGACCCCGCTGCAGGGGGAGCGGGTCCGACCGAGTCGGAGGCTGGTGCGGGTGGGACGCCGGGGTATAGCGGTGTGCCGTCAGGGCCGTATTGCGGGGCGCCGTATGGAGGGGCTCCCGGGTAGGGAATTGGCCCCGGGGCGGGGCCACCCGGGTAGCGGATGCTGGGCGGCTCCGGCACGGCTCGAGTGACCGGGAAGTAGTTGGCCCATCCAGGAAATCCGATCCCTGGATTAGGACGGATGTCTAGACCTGTGCCAAAGCCGGTGTTCGCGACCAGGTAACGCACGGGCCAGTTCTTGGCCACGTCGGGCAGCGAACCGCAGCCGGGCTTGCCGCCGGGTCCGCCTTTAGCGGCGTTGATGGGCAGGTTCTCCGGGTAACGGTAAAGGTCGTCGCCCAGCATCACCGCTGCGTCCATGATGATCGACTTGCCGTTCAGGCCGCCTGCGGTGTCGGCAAGGCCCTTCTCGAGCGCGGTGTTGCCACCGACGATGAGACACGTCAATTCTGGATTGTATTTCATCAGCAGGTTGGTCGTGGGCTCAAGCAGATTGATACCTTTGACGAGGTTGTCTTTGCTTGGCTCCAAAACGCTGATGCCGCTTTGGGATAAGCCCACGACACCCAAGAGCAATGCGTCGAGTTGCTGTGCCTGATCGGTCACCGTCACGCTCGTCGTGGTTGCAGCAGACAGCGTCTCGAGGAGGTCCTGGGCGGCTACACCATAGGTGTCGCTGACGGCTCGCAGAGCGTCCCAGTCGTCGCGGATAGTCTCCGTTTGTGAATTGAGCGCCAGCAGAACCTCATTGGCGGCGCTGGTGGCTTGGCCGATCCGTTCGCCCTGACCTCGGACACCGTCGGCAAAGGCCGACAAGACTGCGTTAAGCTTGGCGGGATCAATCTGCTTGATGAGGGCGACGATATTCTGGAAGACCGTGTTGACCTCGACAGCGACATTGGATGACTTAAGCACAGTGCCAGCAGACAACCGCTGCGAACTCGGGTCACTCGGGTAGACCAGGTCAACGAACTTGGCGCCGAATAGTGTGGTCGCGTCGATCCGGGCTTCGACGTTTAGCGGGATGTAGGGAATTTGATCAGGGTCGATTTCCAGCTGAATACTTGCTCCATCAGCGCCACCAAGGATGCCGGCCACCCGGCCCACCTGCACGCCGCGCATCTTCACTTTGGCGTTGGGCTCCATTACCAGCCCGGATCGCTCGGAAGAGAGCGTGACTGGCACTGTTGCGGTGAAGGATCCGTTGAATTCGCCGAGGCACGCCGCCATCGCGGCGATTACAGCGGCCACTGAAATGGTTGCCAGCCACCCGGAGGAGATCCGGGGCTTGTCCCAGTGAGTCGACACGTGTCCCTACCCGGAGAAGTTGAAGAGTCCGGTCTGGCCGTAGAGGGCCAGAGAAATGAAGAGGACCAACACCGCCGTGGCTACTAGGGAGGTGCGAGTTGCTCGCCCGACGGCTTCTCCCACACCTGCTGGGCCGCCGGTCGCGTGGTAGCCGTAATAGGTGTGGACGAGCATGATCATCACCGCCGCCGCGACGGTGACGATGAAGGAGCGGATCACATCGCCGGGCACCAGAAAGGTGTTGAAATAGTGGTCGTACACACCGCGAGACTGGCCGTAGATTGCGGTTGTTCCGTATCGGGCGGCGGTGTAGGCCATGATCAACGCGACGCTGTAGAGCGGCAGGACGATGACCACGCCAGCCAGCACTCGCGTCGATGCGAGGTATGCGATTGATCGGATACCCATCACCTCCAGCGCGTCGATCTCCTCGCTGATGCGCATCGCGCCGAGCTGGGCGGTCGCACCGCCACCGATGGTGGCCGCCATAGCAATCGCCGCGGTGTTAGGCGTGATCAGACGGGTGTTGAGAAAGGCTGAGGCGAAACCGACCAAAGCCTCGACGCCAACCTGTGAAAACTGGTTGTAGCCTTGTGCGGCGATGACGCCGCCCGTGGACATGGTCAAGAAGGCGACCACTGCGACGGTGCCGCCGACGACGGCCAGCGCACCCGCTCCCAGACTCATTGAGGCGACCTGGCGCAACAGCTCGGCCTTGTAGTGCACGACGACATCAGGCACCGAGCTGAGAGTCTTGCCGTAAAACCTGGTCTGCTCACCGATTTGGCGCCAACCTGACCGCAGTCTGCCCAGCGTGCGTACGGTGCGGGGAAATCGTTGTCCAGCAACAACTGTCAGGCTCATGTGATCTCAAATCCGACGGCGGTGATCACCAGGTTGATGATGAACAGCAACACAAATGAGAACACCACCGTTTCGTTGACCGCGTTGCCGACCCCGGCCGGTCCCCCGCCGACTGTGATGCCTTGGTAGCAGGCGACCAGGCCGGCGGTGATTCCGAACAGGGTGGCTTTGATCATGGCGATCACGACGTCGCTGAGTCCGGTGATGAACGTCATGCCGGCCACGAACGCCCCCGGGGTCACGTGTTGGAAGTACACCGAGAAGAAGAAACCTCCGGCGAGACCTGTCAGCGTGACCAACGACGACAGCAACAGTGCCACCACCGTGGCTGCCAGCACTCGCGGCACCAGCAGTGCTTGAACCGGGTCGATACCCATGACACGGAGCGCATCAATCTCTTCACGGATCGTGCGTGCTCCCAGGTCGGCGCACATCGCCGCGGCGCCGGCGCTGGCAACCACCAGGACTGTCACGAAGGGTCCGATTTGGTTGACCGCACCCACTGCCGCGCCGCTGCCGGAGAAGTCGGCGGCGCCGATGTCGACGAGCAATACATTGATCGTGAACACCGACAGCACCACATAGGGAATCGACAGCATCAGAGTCGGAATCAACGACACCCGTGCCACGAACCACGTTTGTTCGAGCAACTCTCGCCACGCCAACGGGGTACGGAATAGCGTCACAAAAACGTCTATGGAGAAGTTGAAAAATCCTCCGACACTTCGCAACGGACTCACTGCAACGCTGCCCGCCGCGCGGACGACTCTCGAAGGACGCGCTGATTGGCGGTCATCCATACGATCGCTCAGCAGCTCGCCGTCGCGGTGTGCTGGCTCGTGAATGGACATGGCAGCTCGCCTCAAACCACACGAAGTGGTGCGTTGGCGCAGGCGGGGGTCAGGGCGACATCAATCCAGTGTGCTCGGGTATCGCCCGGCGTCAATGTGTCCCGATCGACCTGTACGGCCGCGCCCGGCTTCAAGCAGTCGAGAAGACCTGTCACCTTGACCATCGCTAGCTGCAGAGCCACGAATGTATTCGTGTCAGCGCCAAACACCTTGTCTCCTCGTGGCTGTTACAAAAGCCTGAGCAAGCGGATGCGGCTACGAGCCCTCCCTTGCGCAGCGCCGCGATCTTTCTCACTCGCTACCCTCCCCTCCGCGGCGAAACCAGCAAATACATTCAGCCTCGCACCCAGTTCGGCAGTGCTCCCTCACCGCGAATCCCAGCGGTCCCGTACGAACCTTGAGAGTTCCAGCGAGAACGTCCAGCGCATGTGATCCTGTGCATACAACGCATCCGTCGTGGGTTGTTCAAGAGCACGTTTCACACCGCGGAACTCGAAGCCGTTTCAACGGGAGAGACTTAAAGTCGAAATCTCTACTGGGGGTCGCCCCGATCATCGATGATGCACGGGCTTCGCGCGTGCTCGATGCCGCCGGGGCCCAGCTACTTTTCCGACACGTCATCGGTGGTCTACGAACGCAACTCCGCGGCGGTGCCACCATCGTCACCACCCCACGGCAAGTCCTAACACATAAAGGTTCCCCCGACACTTGAAAGGACTGGGTTGACAACGGCCTGTCTCAGCACACGCCGTCGAGGCCCCACGCCCGCGGGAACGCGTAGGCGACCATCCGGCGGTCCGTTGAGATTCCGGCGATCGAGAGGCTCTTGACCGAAATCGCGTGCGCAATCGGTAGTTATACCGATGCTCTCCGTAGCTTCGCTCGGCAACTATCGGATGAAAAGCAGTGGTGAGGGGAGTTTCATGTCAAGCATTGCCGATCAGTCTGTCCAAGGGGTGCGGACCATCGACCGCGCTTTCCGCATTCTGGCCGCGTTTCAAAGCGACGACGCGAACCTATCGTTGGCGGACCTCCACCTGCGCCTCGGATTGCCCAAACCAACAATATTGCGGCTCGCCAATGGCCTGATCTCGTGTGGAGCGCTCCGACTGACCGACGGTCGATATCAATTAGGTCCAAAGCTGCTCGAACTCTCATCCTTAGCCCATCAACACGACCGCCTGGCTCGCCTCGCCCTGCCCTTCATGGGCGACTTGTTCTCAGCGACCCAAGCCACCATTCATTTTGGCGTGCTAGACCGCGGTGCGACGGTCCTCGTGGAGAAGATCACCGGTCGTCGCTCGGTGTCGGTGCGCTCGGCGCCGGGTATGCGAGGCCCTGCGCATTGCACGGGTATGGGCAAAGTGCTGCTCGCGTTTTCGCCGCCCGAGTCAACAGAGAAGGTGATTTCTACGGGCCTCCACCGCAGGACCGCGCGCACAATGGTGTCGCCATCACTCTTCCGCTCGGCACTCGCTGACGTCCGCCGGTCTGGCGTGGCCTACGACCGCGAGGAGCTGGTGGATGGAGTTGGTTGCGTTGCTGCGCCCGTATTCGGACCTACCGGTGAGATCGTCGGCGCGCTGTCGGCAGTGGGACACGCGCAGGATAAGTGGTTGAGGCAGGTAACGCCGGCGGTCCGTGCGGCGGCAAGTGGCCTTACGCGCTGCGCCACGGCGAATCTCTGAGACTGATTCGAATCGGCATTCACGATTGAGCTTATGCGAAGCCGTAAACCTGAGACCGGAATCCTCGTCGCTGTGGTTCAGCAGTAGCGTTGCGTGGCGCACCAGTATCCGGTGTTCGGCATCGCTAAGCGATCGGCGTCATAAGCATCTGAGACGTTTCCAAGATGATGAGGCTACTTGAGTTGATACAAGCTCATAGACCGCTGGTGATCCTGTGGCATAACAGTTTTGACGATGGTTCGCGAAGCGCGGTACTAGCCACAGCTGACATCTGCTCGAGTGCAGATTGACTCAAATCGCCGCGGAACGCATCCCGGACATGAGTCAGATCGATCATCCGTGGCGGACCGGTCGACGATCACAGGAGGCGCGATCACGGGTGATTCAGCACCATGGACGCGAGTCCCTGCCCGAAACAACGTGAGTGTCAAAATGGCTTTCGCCATCCAAGCTTGGGGAGGTCTTCGATGGATTCTGAAATGGTGAACTTCTCAGGGATAAGTGAGTTTCCGCTCTACCACAACGGAGATATCGGTTCTCTGAGCGTGCTCGACGACTCTGTCGACGTCCACCTGATTGTGGTCGACGTCAACCCCGCGGAGCTGCTTGCTGATCATGAATCAACGATCTCGGGCGCCGTTCGACTCTCGACCGTGTGGATAGTTCCCCCAGACGGTGACGGGCATAACGGCTACTGCGATCTCGACATGGCTTACTCGTGCTACCTGGCAGATCATCAATGCGTGGCGATGGCGGTCCGTCACGACGGAAAGGTCCTGGGCGCTATCTCCGAGTTGAGTAAGCTCTCAGATCTAGTTGCCCGAGTCGTACATAAGGGCAATGCTGCGCTGAGGGGATGAGCACTAGTTGTCTTACCGCGGACCGCGATGAATTAGATAGCGCAATCCCTCTGGCGTTGACCATCTTTCATGCGGTGGGTGTCAGCGCTCGAGATGGAGAGCTGCGAACAGGTTGCGCGGATTTCGGGTGCACCTCCGCACCTGTCCGAACTCACCATTCACTTGCCCCGGAACTGTGCACCTGTGCGCACGTCATCTCAGCAGCTCTGCGCTTCCATCGGGAAGTGCGCGCGTTACCTCAGGCGCGCTCGTTAGCGAGTCTCATGCCGAGTCGGCTGCCGCAGCGGGTGCGCCCCAGGGCACCACAAGTACGCGATAATGCAGAGAGATGATGGCGCCCAACAGCGCGATACCCCGGCGCGGAGCCGAGACTTCCCATCGTGACTAGTAGGCCAGGCGATGATCACAAATAGACATCTCGATCCAGAACACGTGGTTGGCGATGCGTGCAAGTCACGTGTGATAAACGGATTAGCGAGTGTGAGCACGGAGCCGTTGGCTCCCGTCACCACTGCCGCCATAATTGGAGGCGCCAAGCCATCCGCGATTCTTGCACGAACAGTGTTTCCCACAACGAGTTAGCCCACGGCCTCTATCACATCGGAATCGGTTGACCCCGAGCAGCTTACGTTCATCGATCCAGTGGGGGTCCGTCCGTGAACGCATCGGCGTGGTGAGAGGTGAGGTAGAGATAGTCCTCACGCACGGGGCTGTACACGTCGACGTTCAGCGCAACCTCTTCACCCACCAGACGTGCTGTATGAGGAGCATCGGCGGGAATCAGCAGTACTTCGCCGGCTGACAGTAGATAAGTGGCGTCACCGACTTGAAATTCCAACGTTCCTTTAAAGACAAAGCTCACCTGGTCGAACGGATGTGAGTGCAGCGGAAGAACCTGTTCGCTCACACCAGGGTGAAACCAGTTCACAGTAATCAGCGACTTGTCGCCGCGTACCGCTGTTCGCGTCAGGGCACCATCGATCAGACTTTCCTGAGGAAGCTGCTCGAGCACCGCGTGAATCACTCGATTCGGCATCGTTGCCTCGCTTGGTTAGATCGGATTGACCGACTCCTGGTCAACCCACGCTTTCGTTGCTGCAGACGGCCCAGAGCCCAACCGATTCCTCGGTGCCGTCGGCAGGCATCACTGTCCTCGTACCACGACGACCTCGCATCGGACACGACCGCTCTTCGGTCATCGTGCCGCCCCGGCCGTTACGCAAGTGGATTGGATTTCGCGCTCGGGTTCCCCAACTGGGTTGGACAGCACGCCGACCCCACCGATATTGATTTCGACAACGTCTCCAGTTCGAAGGAAAGTCTTCGGACCATGCGCGCGACTCACACCCGCCGGCGTACCAGTGGCGATGATGTCTCCTGGAGAGAGCGTCATCGTCCGCGACAGAAAAGCGACCAGCTCGGCGACCGAAAAGATCATCAATGAGGTGTTCGAGTCCTGCACTACTTGGCCGTTGACCTTCGCGATCACCGGCAGCGCCTGGACATCGGGGATTTCGTCGAGCCGCACCAATGCCGGCCCGGCAGGCGCAAAAGTGTCAATCGCTTTGCCACTGGTCCATAGCGGAGTACTCATCTGCAGATCGCGTGCGCTTACGTCATTCAGGGGCATCACACCTGCGACGTGATCGAGTGCACGATCTTCAGGAATGTGCTTGCCTCGCTTGCCGATGACTACAGCGAGCTCTGCCTCATAGTCGATCTGTTCGGAGATAGCCGGCGGCACGATGGTGGCGCCGGTGCCGATCAACGAGTTAGCGAACTTACCGAAGAACATCGGTTCGGCGGGAAGGTCCAAGCCGAGTTCGGCGGCGTGATCACGGTAGTTCAGGCCGATACAAATGAACTTCTCCGGCCTTAAGATCGGCGCCAGCAGCGTGACCTCCGAGGGGCTATAGACCGCATGCTGGTCCCGCAGGCGTGCCTCCTCGCTCGCTACCACTTCGGCGAGTCGGGAAAACACGCCGGCGTCCGCGATCGCCAGCATCGACCCTGCGTCGTATCCCAGCGGTGAACTGAGTTCATCGACACCAGCCAGCTTCGCTGCGGCAGCGACGTCGACGAGATCGGCGTCAGGCCCGGTTTGCATCCCAGCCCTAGGCTCGGCACCCAGGCTGTAAGTCAGCAGACGCATGCATATCCCATTCGGTCGAGTTCTTTTGCGCTCATGTGTGTGTCTCCTTGTTGATGAAGCGCGTGACGATGTCGCAGAATTCGGTGGGGTATTCGATCATTGCCCAGTGTCCGCAGTGGGGAAGTGAATACAGGGTGGAGTTGGGGATGAGTTGGTGGAACTTCAGTGACTGTTCCAGTGGTACGACGGGGTCTTCGCGGCCGGAGAGGACCAGGGTTGGGGTTTGGACTTTGGCGATGTCGCTTTCGTCGAAGTGCAGGCCGCCGGCTTCTCTGGCCCATGTCATCGCTGAGTTGTAGGCGCGCATCACGTTTTCGTTTTGGGTGAGGCGGTAGCGGTACTCCAGGATTTCCTCGCTGGGTACGAAGTCGTGTGTGAGGGCGCCGATGAGCTCGCGCATCTTTTCTCGGTCGGGTTCGGTGTAGTTGAGCACGGCCAGTTGGGAGGCGGGGATCTGGGCGCTGAGGTAGTTCAGGCCGGCCGAGCCCATCAGTGTCAGGGTGTTGACACGTTCTGGATAGCGCATCGCTACGCCCAGGGCGGTGGCTCCGCCCATGGAGTTGCCGACCAGGTTGGCTTTGTCGATGCCTTTGGCGACCAGGAATCCGTGGAGGTGTTCGATGCGGGCGTCGGCGGAGTAGACGAAGTCTTTGTCCTCAGAGATCGTGGCGCCGTAACCGATCATGTCGTGGGCGATGGTCCAGAAGTTCTCGCTGAACGCCGACCATGTCGATCTCCAGTTGCCCACCGCGTCCGCACCGGCGCCGCCACCGTGGACGAGGACGACCGGATGGCCCTGGCCGGCCTCCCAGTAGTGGGTCGACACGCCGTCGACGTCGATGAATTGCTCTGTGGCATTGGCCGCCAAGTCCAGCACTGTCATCGTGCAATCTCCCTGCCTCGTTTGTTACAAAGTTGACGCCATCTCACGATGGAATGATCCGGTGGGAATAGATGCTCTTCACGCCATCCTGTGCCATCGGCGTAAAATTCTTGTGTCGCTTCTCTGGCGAAGACGTCGTCGTCGTTGAAGCTGTGCAGCGCCAAGTCTTTCCACTTCTCGTCGAACTCTCGACTGAACTCGTCGATGTCGGCCTGGGAGCTGACTTTGCGTTGGATGAATTGGAAGTATTCATGCTCGGTTTCGTTGACCGGTACATAGAACTCGTAGGCGACGAGCTCTGGGTCAGGCCACGGATCAACCTTGAGCACACACGGTAGCCAGAGGCTGATCTGGCTGACGACACGTTTGGCATCCGGCCGGGGCAGATACTGCAACACTGTCTCGCCTTTGATCTTGGCGTCGAAGACAGGAATGTAGGCATCGCCGAAGTGGTCGATGACCCCCTTGGGCCATTCACCTTCGCTATCGACAAGTGAGGTGGTGGCGCGATCGCGGCCCGCGGCCACCAGCCCGAACGGGATCGCGATGTTATTGCCCTCGATAAGAGGAGAATCTCGGTGAATGAAGATGTGGCTGTTATCGATTCCGTTTTCTGCACCCAGCCGCCAATTCGACTGCACCCGACGACGGATGCCCCGGACGTAGGTATCGGGGTCCAAAAAACCCGGTGCGAGGTCATGTTCGAGCGGGTGCGGTTCACCCTCGCCAACGAAGACGAAGACCACCCCCTTGGCCTCCTCGGTGGCGAACACCGGGATTTTGACCTGCCCGATGGTCGAGGAACCCGGGGAGGTGAGGATGTCGATCAACTGCCCATCCTGCAGGTCATAAGTCCACCCGTGGTACCAGCAGGTGATCGTGTCTTTGGTCAGACACAACGGTTTTGCCGAGAATTTCACACCCCGGTGGGCGCAGCGGTCGGAGATGGCGTACACCTGGCCGTCAACCCGGGTCAACACGATGTTCTTGCCCAGCAGCGTGACGGGCACGAAGCCGCCTTCTTCAAGTTCATCGGAAAACGCTGCGGCATACCAATGTTCGAAGAACCCGTTGATAGCTTCGACATACCGAGGCCACTTCGATTTCGGCTCCTCACTGAGCCGCTCAGGCGCCTCGCCGACCGGTACTGAGCTGAGTTTCGGCGGTGTCATCGTTAGCGCTCCCTTAACTAGCTATAGACCCACAACAGGCTCCTGGGCCTTGCTCGGCCACCCAAGCGGGCACGATCCCGCTCGACGAGTCATACCGAGGATCACCCCCCTCCGCCCCCCGAATCAAGACCGCATTACGTCAGACGAAACGACAACCACCACAACCAAATCAATCACGAAAATGTGCGGATTGGCGGCTTCCCGTTCTGGATCTCGTTTTCACTGGGTCGTGGCGATCACCCAATAGTCGAGCCGATTTAGCGCCGTGGTGAACTCATGCCAAAGAGCGGCACACTCCGGTCATGACGCGGCGAAACCAGCGAGCTGTAACTGATCAATGGGCTCCCCGTCCTGGCGTCGAGAAGCGTTAGATTAGTATTGTGTGAGCGAATGATTCAGCTAGCCTGACCATCGTTGATGCCAACGCCATGCCGATTGGTGTACTTCGAATAGGAGGATGAAGTGACAGTGCTGGCGGGTCGAACTGTGCTCGTGACGGGAGCCAATCGCGGGATGGGCCGCGAGTACGTCGGGCAGCTCCTCGATCGTGGAGCGTCCAAAGTTTATGCGGCAGCACGTAACCCGAAGCAGATCGCCTCAACGGATCGGCGAGTGATTGCGCTCGAACTCGATGTGACCGACGCGGCTTCGATCGAGAAGGTTGGCGACGTCGCTTCTGACGTCAGTGTGTTGATCAACAACGCCGGCGTCTCGCTCTCGACCTCCGTACTTGATCTCGACACGTCCAACCTGCGTCGAGAGCTTGAAGTGAACCTATTCGGGCCCCTTGCAATGGCTTCCACGTTCGCGGATCGAATTGCCGAGAAGTCCGGTGCCATCGTCAACGTCGTGTCCAGGTTGGCGTGGATGCCGGTCGGGGGGAGTTATGGGGTCTCGAAGGCGGCGATGTGGAACGCTACCGATTCGATGCGCATGGAGCTCGCCCCTCGTGGCGTGCAAGTTGTAGGCGTTTACGTGGGACTTGTCGACACTGACATGGCCGCAAAGTTCGCTGCTCATCCCAAATCTGATCCCGCGGACGTGGTAAGCCAGGTAATAGCCGGCATAGAGTCCGGCGCCGACGAGGTCCTGGCGGACGAGATCACCCGCGAAGTGCGGTCGCAACTGGGCAATCCGATTCGCGCACGTATGGGCGGCTGAAGGCCCTTGTTTGACTGACCAACAAGCGGACTACTTCAACGGCGTGATATCTATATTCGCTGTCGTTCAAGGTTTTTCGCGGTCAGCGCCGTCGGCAACTCGGCGTGTCGGCATCGGTCCCCCACTCGGCGTCCCAATCGGGGCGCTGACTCGTCATCGGCTAGCAGCTGACGTTGACCTGCAGGACTGGTCTATGCGCAGCCCGCACTCGACTAGCCAGATAGGTTCGCGCGCAGGGTCACAGGTCACCGGCAGCCGTTTCGCTCCGTGAAACTTTCCGTTGACCACCCGTGTGGTGATTGGTTCATTCTGGACGAATCCGTCGATGGACTGAGTCGTCCACTGACTACCCGACCTGGCGAATACGGAAGGGATTCTGCGAGATGGAGGCCAAGAATCCAGATGGACCACGCGACCATGGTGAAATATCCGCTCCTGCAAGGCAGACCATTGGCCAATATATAGTTTCATTGGAACGTTGCGGATGGAGTCTGACCGAAATCTGCAGCTCATGGGCGAACTTGAACGCTGTCGTCGATCAGACAACTCTTGCCGTGGTGCGTCCCCTCGAGGTTCAGGTACGGCAGCTCGGCTCGCGTCGACCGCTCTACCGTGACGGACCGCACTTCGGCGAAGATGCACTAGAGGCGTTCACGCGGGTGTGTTCTACGGTCTTTCACGCCGGGGATTCACCGCTGGCGATCACCACAGCCCTACGGAGTGGTGAACAATGACTCCTGGCAGCCGATGAACCACCCCTCAGTGATCGAGCGGAACTGCAGTGGGGTGTTGCGCGGCGAGGAAGAGCAGCGTCCGCCTTTCGGCCGTTTGAAACAAGGACGACTTGATGCCCCAACAGTGGGATCGTTCGGTATCTGGTGACAGACACTTGGGTCTCAAATGAACGAAGCGGGCTGGATTCCGCCCACCGACCGGTGGACAGCGCGGGAGGCCGAAATACTTCGGGTCGCTTTGCAAGTGCTGCAACGCGAGGGTTACCAACGACTTACGGTCGACGAGGTCGCGCGAGTTGCCCGTGCCAGCAAAGCGACGGTCTATAAGCGGTGGCCATCGAAAGCTGACCTTGTCGTTGCAGCCTTCAGCACCGGAGTGCGTTTCTCAGCTACGGTTCCAGAGACGGGAACCCTTCGCGGAGATCTCTTGCAAGTAGGGGAACAACTCTGTCAGCATCTAGATACCCACGCAGCGGCACTACGCGCCGTGGCATTCGAGGCGTCGAAAGATGCGCGACTGAGTTCTGCTCTGCAGCAACAACTTGCCGACGCTCCCAGGATGGTCCTTTCTGAGGTCTTGCGAATGGCCTCGGCGCGAGGCGAGATTCATCGCCCTGATCCTGAATCGGATTTCTGTGATCTGTTTCTCGGCTATCTCGCGTTCAGGGCATTGGTCAACGGCCAGGTAGTGCCGCGAACGACTGTACTGAGACTGGTTGATCATGTGTTGATGCCCGCCTTCGCACGACCGGCCACCGCACCGAAACCTGAATTAGACACTCCAGGCCGCCCGTAGTGGGGCCTCGGTCCCCGATCACGACCTTACCGAAGATCGAACGTCTTCAACGTTCGTCGCCTACTTCGAAACCTTCATGCGGGCTGACCGTAGACCGCCACCAGCACCGATCGGGCGAGACTATTAACCGACCAGACACCGATCACGCTGTTGGCGCAGTCCGACATGATCGCGAAAGCCGCAGGGTCGTAGTACCACTGGTTGATAACGTCGACGTTGTTGATCGCGAGGGCGTGGTTGATCGCCACGGTCTGGGCAACTTTCCCCCGGAACCCGGCTACGGCAGCTCGCTCTTGAGGCGTGGAGCCGTCGGAGCCAAGGTCACCGTCGAGGGCATGGTTGTTGAGGACGTCATTAGCGTGCCATTCCGCGGCCAAGGTCAGCGCAGGATTCTTCTTGATGTTGGTGTAGCACCCGGCCTGGCGCTGAACAGTGTAGACATTAGCGATCACCCCGTTGTTGAGTCGGGTGTTGTCGGCGTACGCAGACGGCGCGCTGGCGGCGGCCAGCAGGGCAACCGCACAGGGCACGGTGGCGGCGCGCAGAAATATGTGCCTCATAATCATTCCCAACTACACGAAAGAATATGGCTGGCCCGCGACCTACGTAGGAACGACGCTGCTCCAATCGATTCGTCGTCCAATTCAGCTTGCTCCCGAATTATCCTGTAGACCAGCGGTGAGTTGGCGTGAGTCGGCTAGTCAGCAGATCCCAAGTGTCGTATCTCAATGGCACCTGTGGGGCATTGACGCGCCGCCATCCGAACATGATCACTCACAGGTGCGTGCGCGTCGATCACGCGGGCAATCCCGGTGTCGTCAAGGCGGAAGACCGTCGGCGCGGTGAACTCACAATTCCCTGATCCCATACAGGCCTCTGAGTCCACCCGGATGTCGAGGTTGTCACTCGTGGTCATTCGACCCGTACCTCAATCGATCTCACCGTCACCATTCGAGGTAGAGCGTGCGGAACTCAGGGATGGTCATATTCGGCACCCACTGATATTGCTGACCCTCAACGAGTCTCAGGCCTGGTAGCCGGTCAAGAAACTCCTCGAAGGTGATCCTGGTCTCAAGGCGCGCCAAATGCGCGCCGAGGCAGAAGTGCGTCCCCCGACCGAAGGCGAAGTGCTGCTTCGCATTCGGACGATGGATGTCAAAGGTATCGCCGTCTTCGAACACCGCCTCGTCTCGCGCCGGCGAATGCAACAGCAACTGGACTGTGGAGCCGGCGGGAATCTTGACGCCTGCGATCTCCGAGTCCCTCATCGCCAGCCTGCGGGTGCCACGCCCCGGCATCCGGGTGCGCAGACACTCCTCGATTGCGTTACCCAGCAATGAACGATCGGCCTGGATCTCCTCCCACTGCTCACGGTGCTTCAACAACTCGCGAGTCGCCAAAGCGAGGAAGTTCTTCGTGGTCCCCACACCGGCGGTCAGTAGCGAGGATATAGCGCCGATTACACCGTCATGGGTAAAGGCCAACGCCCCGTCGTCGTTGCGTGCTCGCAGCAGTTCGGATGTCAAGTCGTCTTGCGGATTGTGGATACGCTCTTCGACGAAAGACAGCAGCCACTTCTGGAATGGTCTCGTCCGGGCTGCGAGCGCTGCTTCCTCCTCCTCGGACAACTTCGGCGCGCCCTTGACGAGCAGCATCACGTCGTCCGACCACTGATTCACTTCTGCGGCTTGTTCTTGCGGCAGGCCGACGATGTCGCAGATCACCAACAGCGGGAGTTGCGCGGTGTACTGGCTGACCAGCTCGCACTTGCCGTCGGCGCGGAAGTCTTCGATGAGCTCCACCGCACGCTTACGCACTTGACCCTCACGCTGCGCAATTGAGGCCTGGGTGAAGTACTTCTGCAATAATCTGCGCTTCGCGGTGTGTTCTGGCTGATCCTTCACCAAGATCGAATGCTTCTGCGGAATCCCGTCGGGAAAAATCTCAGCTAGCTCCCCCTCCAGGTCCCGACCGACTACGGCGTTCTGGGACGAGAAGGTCTCCGTGTCTTTGATCACCTCGAGCATATCGTGGTAACGGGTCACGCAGTACACGTTATGTTCCGCAAGGTAGAAGACAGGTGCGGTCTCCCGCGCCACCTTCAGCCATGGAAACGGGTTATCGGCCTGCTCGGGTGACATCGGGTTGTACGGGACGCCGTGTGCCACAGGACATCCTGGCGCTCCGCTGGGAACGTGCCTCTGGCTTTCAGATTGGTCGATCGTCATTTCGGCGGTGGCTCCTCACACATGGATGCAGAACTGGTCTCGGATGCGTTGATCGCCTGGCCTTTAGGCAGGCCAACTACCCTCAAGCGGTGGGGCGAAGTGAGCGCTGGCGTCCTGCCTGGGCGCACGATCGGTGAGGATCGGAATGACGTTCTTGATACCCCGCTTGATCCGCGTCTCCGGGTCGGTCACGACGTCGATCAGGTAGCTTCCGGAAGCTTGCCGAGCGCGTTCCAGGGCGGCGTCGATATCCGCTGGGGCAGTTACTCTTTCTCCGTCGACGCCCATGGCCTTCGCGAGTCCGACGAAATCAGTGTCGGGCAGGTCGACCCACGGATTCTCAATGCCACGCAGCCTCATTCCTTGGCGGTTTGCAAGGAGGCATCCGTTGTTATCGACGATGACAATTACTTTGATGTTCTGGGAACTCAGCGTGCTTAACTCGGCGAAGTCGTAGTAGAAGCCCCCGTCACCGTGGTAACAAATGACGGTTCGCTCTGGCGCAGCGAGCTTGGCTCCGATTGCCATTGGCAGCGCCGCGCCGAGGGACATGTACCGTCCGCCTGCCACCATTGGCGTTTCGGTGCGGTACTGGAAAGATCGATACATCATGAAGGCGTGGCCCCCGGAGTCGGCGACGACGATCGCGCCAGCGAATGCATCCGAGATCTTCTTGATGAGATGGTATTGGTTAATGGGCGTCGAGACTTCGCTCGCCAGTTCTGCGTTCCGCACGGCCCAGTCAGCTCGAGAATCCGCCAGAAGTGCCAGCAGTTCCGCGGTGGCGGGGCGGGCGAGCTGCCGCTCTTTCACGCGATCGATGAGCTGGCGGAGCACGACGCGGATATCGCCGATGACCCCGAGCGTGGGCTGGAAGATCTTGCCGAGTTGGAGCGGGTCAATATCGACCTGGATGACGGTACTCGGCTTCTCGATGTTCCACGCCCCTGTGGTGATCTGTGAGAACGTCGTACCGAGAGCCAGCCAGCAATCGGAACGCTGAACTACGTCGTTAGCGCTCACCCACCCGAAGGAGCCGACGACGCCCGCGAAGAGCGGGTGGTCGTCGGCGATGGCGCCTCGTCCCCCCCACGACGTGGATGTAACCGGAATTCCCAACAATTCTGCGAATTCGACGAGTTCGCTTTGTGCGCCCGACATCTGAGTGCCCGCCCCGACAAGTAGGACGGGATTCTCCGCAGCCACGAGCATGTCAATCGTCTTGTCGATGGCGTCGATGCCGGCACCTGGGGGTGCTGGCATCTCCAGTCTTTCAGCCGGCGTTTCGGTGGGCTTGACCAGAACCTGGTAGGGCAGGTCGAGTACCGCTGCACCGGGGCGCCCCGTACTTGCTGACAGCACCGCTTGCCGCACAGCTAAGGGCAGATCGTCCGGTACGACTACCTTTCGGACGTACTTCCCGAGCGGGTGCACCGCGATGTAGTTCGCCGTTGAATCCTGTAGCGCGTCGCGGAGATCGAGCGAGCTGTCCAGGCCGATATCCATGACGAAGAGGGGGACACTGTCGAGCGTGGCGGCGTAGATTGCCGGCGCAGCGTGCAACAGTCCGACGCAGTGAAAGAGACACGCCGAGGCGGCTCGCCGCCGTACGTGGTTGTACCCGTACGAAATCCACGCAGCCGACAGCTCCGTGCGCGCGTTCAAGTTGTGCATGCCGCTGACGGCAACCTCGTGAATCAACGCGCCCGTTCCACCGCCGGAGTAGCCCACGAGCAGTTCAATTCCGCTCGCTTGCATCGCCTCCAGCACAGCTGCGGCTCCACTTCGAGACGCCGGCTTCACGGCATCATTTGCGGCAGCGGTTGGGTCAACGTTCTCGCGGGAGGCGGTTGCGGTGGTCTGCACGTCAGACATCCAATGTCCTTTCGGATTACCCGGTGGAACGGCTGCGTCCCAACTGGGCTATTCAGTCGTTTCTCGCGACGCAGCCGTGGCACGGGATCGGAACTCAGTCCACCAATCTTCGGATTGTTGGTCAATCCGCCGTTTCACAGGGCGGACCGTCTACCGCGCTCCGCTCGCACGGTCCACACGAGTTCTTAACGAGCTCCGTCTTGGCTGCTGACAGCGTACGTTTGGCCATTTATCCACGGCGCCTCATCGGACAGAAGGAACGCGACCATCGCCGCGATCTCGTCTGGTTGCCCGAAGCGGGCTGCCTTGGTGAATCGCAGGCGGTCCGCACGTTCTTCTTCGGTGACCATGGCGAGTTGATTGCCTGTCAAAGTGATGCCCGGGTCGATCGCATTCGAACGAATGCCGTCCTTGCCGTAGCGCGTAGCGATATGGCGACTCATCGCGATGATCCCTCCTTTGGAAGCTCCATACGCGACGAACCTCTGATTGCCGAGGACCACCCCTGAGGTGGTGTGAACGATGCTTCCTCCGCCCCCCTCGAGCATCAAGGGAATCGCGGCGCGGCTGGTGTAGAAGAAGCCCATCAGGTTGACGGCCAACGTACGCGTGAACACCTCGGTGGGAACCGCGACGATGTCGGCGTCCCGTCCCAGGGTGTTTTCCGATAGGTCAGCCGCAACGTTGTACAACCCGTGCACCGCACCCCAACGCTCGTGAGCAGCGGTGATCAGATCGTGACACGCGCCCTCATCTGATATGTCGAATTCGAAGGGTTCGGCCTCGCCTCCGGCCTCGACGATCCCGCCTGCTGTCTGTTGCGCCCCAGCGAGATTGATGTCCCCCACGAGTACCCGAGCTCCTTCGCTGCCCAGGCGAGCCGCCGCGGCAGCCCCAATTCCTGTTGCTCCGCCGGCGACGACGACGACCTTGCCCTGCAAACCTTTCACTGCAATCTCCTAATCTGAAATCGTTCAGTCGTTGGCGATTCCCTACAGCGCCGCCCGCTATCGATAAGCGCGTTAAGCACCCAAAGACCCCAGCTACACAGCATCTCGCTCGAAGAATTCAGCCATACGTTCGCCGAGCATGATCGCTGTGGCATTAGGCCCCCGTGAAGGGATTTCGGGAAAGAGCGATTGATCGCAAATGCGTAGATTCTCCACTCCGTGGACTCGCCCGTACTGGTCCGCAACCGCGTCCGGATCTGACGACGGACCCATTCTGCAAGTGCCTGACGCGTGACCAACCGTGAAAATGTGCTCGTTCATCCACACATCGAGCGACGCATTACTCCGTAAATCATTTGGCCCCAACCCTTTCAGAGAAGCGCCTATCGCTCGCATCGATGACGCCTCAAAAATTGCTGACGTCACCGTGATGGCTTCGCGGAACCTGCGTCGGTCCGCTTCCTCGGCAAAGACGTTCCAATGCAACTGAGGCGCAACAGTCGGGTCCGCGGCGGCCAACTTGACCGACCCGCGGCTGTTTGGTTGCTGCAGTCCGATCACGATGAATGGCAACCGCATGGTTCTCGCCTGAGAAAGAACCAGGCTCAACGATGTGTTACGAATCATCTTGGCTGTGTTCAACGGATTTCGCATCATGTTGGCAATGCGCATCATCTGTGCTGTCGTCGCGACGAAAGGCAGGATCTCTAGATCGCCGGGCTTGTCGGAACCGTCAGCGGTCCAGTGCAGAGCGCTGGTCAACATCCCTCGCCCAGGCATCGCAGGATGTCGGCCACGAAACGTCCAGGGCACGCTCAATTCGGGATGGTCCGTCAAGTTCGCCCCGACCCCCGGCAAGTCCATCCGCACCTCGATCCCCCACTCTCTGAGGTGAGAAGCCGGACCGATCCCGGAGAGCATCAGCAGCTGCGGTGTCCGCAACGCTCCTGCCGAGAACACGATCTCCGATCCGCGGAACTCAGTGAGCTGGCCGCGAACCGTTGCTTGCACGCCTACGCACCGCGACCCGTCGAAAAGGGCGCGATGCACGAGTGCGTCTCCAACGACCGTCAGGTTCGGACGCGCCATGGCCGGGATGAGATACCCGAGTGCGGTACCGACTCGGCGGCCACCTGCGACATTCAGCGGCACGGGTCCCACGCCCCCTGTGCCGGAACTGTTCTTATCCCCTTCGAACGGGAATCCGAGATCTAGGCAAGCTTTTGTGAAGGCTTCGGTGAACTCCGGTGCCCGATCACTCGGCTCCCGAGTTACCGGGATCGGCCCCGTCTTGCCATGAGCATCGTCGTTGGGGAAGTCCCGTTCGGACTCCAGTCGCTTATAGAAGGGCAGCACCCGCTCGTAAGACCACTCGTCGTTGCCGCGCCGTGCCCACTCCGCGTGGTTCGCTGGAGTGGCACGTATGAAATATGTTCCATTGATCGAGCTTGATCCCCCGAGGCCCTTGCCACGCGCAACAGGACGCTGCACTTGATCAGTAAGCGACCCAATCAGATTCCAGTTGTTCTCCGCGCCGGGACGAGCATTGCTGGTGTCCGAGGGGTCGAGCAGTGGGGCTGGCATCTCGGAGGCGGACCGGTATACGGGTCCTGCCTCCAAAACGAGCACCGATCGCCCGGATCGCTCAGCTAGCCGCGCTGCGAGCGTGCCACCGCTTGATCCGGAGCCGACGATAATGACGTCATATTGCTGTTCCGACACGGGTTGCAGTCCTCCAAGTGTGCGGCCCGACTTCAGCTGTCCTCAGCGAACATGTCGAATAACGGCGGGTTGTTGCCATTTACCAACTCGAGCCTGCCGGGCAGGCAGGGTGCGCCCGTAAAGAACACCGCTACCAACTTGTCGTCGTACGACAGCTCCCATTCGACAGTGTTTCCTTGCGAAAGCTGCTCTTCCACCGCCTGTTTCAAATCGTCGACTACTCCACCGAAATGATGGAGCCCGTACTGCAGAGAACGCGCAAACGGACCGCGATCCGCGGCTTGCACAAGCTCGACGTGGCGATCTTTCGCGTAGCACGCGCGCACGTCGAGCGCGAACTCATCGCGGTGTCCCCGAACAGTCAGGGGAATTGTTGCAACGGCTCCGAATTCGACGCCGAAGTTTCGTCGCAGAGTGTCGCGCGTTTCCTCGATACTGCGCACGAGGAGCGCATAGTGGGCGCCGCGATAGGGCTGGGTCGTCACAGTGGTTTCCGCTTTCGTCTTCTGAGGGCGGAGTCCGAACTCCGCATTTTGCAAACTTCTGTCAAGAGCTGGATGTCATATCGCCTGCTCGATGAAATCGGTCATAGTGACGCCGCAGCAGATCTTTGCCGTAATCGTTGCCGTTGGGCGTCCGAACGATCGTGTGTACGTGAAATTGTGCAGGTTCCTCGTTGTCGAAGAAGATCCCGCTGTGGTTGTCGTACTCCACTAGCAACACGGGGCTGTGAATCTTGTAGTAGAACGCGTCAGTGGCGCCGCTCGGCCCGATCCAGGCCAGATAGGTGTCGTCGAGATGTTGTTTGATTTGGGTGTGCCGGGCGGTTCGCGGGCCGATCGGCAAAGGCTTCAGAAACGTTTCGACGAGAGCAATCAGCAACTCACGCTGTGATGCTCGAAGAGAATCTGCCCTTATGCCTTCATAGGGAAGGACGAGATTGTCACGTCCGGCTCCGGCGCGATGGCGGCCGTCGATGTTGCCGCTGAGGTGGCGTGGCAACTTTGACGGGTGCATCGAACTGTGTAGGACAGCCTTCTCGCGCTGGGAGGGCGTTAGGGAGTCCATCATGTTGACCGCGCTGCTTATTTGCTCGGCGAAGAGTTCATGACCTTCGAACTCGGTCCCCAGGAATGTGGGAGTAAGTACCATCTGCGTCCCTAGGATGAAGCAGTTGACGTCGATGTGGTGGCCCATTAGTTGCCATCCCCACGGTTCAGTCGTCGACGGCACCCCGAAAATTGTGAACCAGTACATGTATTCGCGGAGCGTGTCCGCGTAACCACGACAAACGTCCCCGAGTTGTGCGTTCAGCCGCATAGCTGTTCGTATATCGGTGAAACCAGCCTTGCTGAGCGATGCGCTGACCACGCCGAGGGCCGCAGCGCGCTGATCTGGGTCCAGTTCGTCTAGCAGTAGCCCGTGTTCGGGGAAAGTGAGGAAGGCATTTATCCACAGTTGCCATTCCGGCGAGTCGATCTGTGAGATCGCGTCGAGGCGCTGCAAGCTGCTCAACGTATCCAGAAACTGATCTGCGGCAAGGACGATCGCTGAGGTGTCGAGACACTCGTCGGCGAGGCTGAATAGATCCGGTACTACGTGGCCATCGGTTGTGACTCCCACGAATGGCTGCGCAGCACACTCTGCTACGGGAGGCAGCTCGGCATCACCAACGATGTCGAAAAGCGCGTCGGCCTCGGCGGGGTCAGACATATCGATGCGGCCACTGTGGAAGGGCAACCTTTCGCGACGCGGCGTCGCCCCTCTGTAGCTCTCGTTGCTAATTTCTGCTCACTCCCTTCAATGAAATTCACCGTCACCGCGATGTTCCCGGTTCGCCCGGTCTACCGGGACCCGGTCGGACTCCTGGTGTCCGGGCTCGTCAGGCCGGTACCGAGCGCAAGGCCCCGAATAGCCGCAGAATCGGCTGGCATCGCGCCAAAGCCCTCGAGTACCGGAGCACTTTCGCCGATTGTGCAGGCGAGTTCACCTAGGCCGTCCACCTGCACGGTGACTTCATCGCCCGGTTGAACCGGACGAGAGTTCGCCGGAGTACCAGTGAGGATAAGATCTCCTTTCTCTAGCGTGATCGTTCGCGCAACATCGGCGACCAAATAGTTGAAGTCCCACACCATGTTTGAAGTCGAATCCTCCTGCACCACTGAGCCATTCACGAGCGTTCGTATTTTCCGATCGCGAGGATCCCAGTCGGTCACCAGCCCGGGGCCGACAACTCCCAGGGAATCAGTCCCTTTGACCCGTAACATGCTATTCGAGTCCGCTTCTCGAAAGTCGTGCAGCCCGAAGTCATTTGCGATCGTATAGCCTGCAATGTGAGCCTCCGCTTGCGCTGGAGAGATGCCCCGGGTGGTGCGCCCGATTACGACGGCTATCTCGCCTTCGAAGTTCAAGTACTGGCACCCCTGCGGACGCAAAACGATTCCGCCGTGTGCGTTGAGACATGACACTGGCTTGTGAAAAAAAGATGGGAACTGAATATTCTCGACTGAAAGTTCATTCACGCGGCTCCAGTAGCCGAGGTGAAGGCAAATGATCTTCGACGGTTCGCTGGGCGGCAGATGGATTGCATTCTCAACATCGACGACCTCGCCATGCGCCGAAACGAACTCGTCTTTGCGACGAACTACCTCGGTCACGTTTCCGTCGACCAACAGCCGCCTGTATTCGCTCATCGATGTCAACTTTCTCGAGCTGACCGCTCATGGGATGGTGTCGGTCGAACTAGCACTGCATTGCACGCCTTCTGAGACGCTCCACCCGACGCGTCCTCACGAAATTCGCTTTCGTGCCCCGGGCATCTGGGCATGCGGTCGCTGTGGCTGCTCGAATCGGAGTACCGGTGTCTTGTTCGTGTGTGTCATGCCAATCCAAATCACACAGACACCAGCTGCCAAGACTGCAGGGCTGCTGCTCTGCTGCTCGTCCTTCCGCCAAGCTCAAGACACTCGAGGTACCTTCGGTAGCCATTGCCGGTATGCAGTTAGAAGGTGCCGGCTCCGTCGTGGTGGATATCCGTGAACTCACTGTGCTACGTGGCGTTTGGTTTCACAAGATGTGTTTCGCCCCATGGAACAAGCGGCCAACGCTGCAAATCTCACTGGGGCCCTTGAGGGTCAGCCGTAGGGCTCATCTGCAGCTGTTTCGCACCTAGGACCACTCAATGCGAATCACCAAGGTTCCGCCAAACAAACACGCTCGCAGAGAGTTTCATCAGAGGAAATCCGTATCGACTCTCGATGATGGCGTGGAACGTTAATTGCTCGCCGGCGGCGGCATCTGCGGGGTGTCCTCGGGGCTCACACTGGTGCCGGCGGTGCCGCCGAAATTTTGCTCCACCTCGGTGGTCCGTGGCTGATCGAAGCCCATCTGGCTACCAAGACCCGAATCAGGCTACGTCGCAATATGTTTGCCCTGTCTGACCTATAATTGCCCTATGCGGATATATCTAGGTGCCGACCATAGTGTTGACGAAGTCAAGAGGCAGATCACTACTCACCTCGAGACGAGAGGCTACAACGTCGTTGACTGCGGGGCAGCAGCCGAGAACGCCGACTTCTATCCTGCTTTTTGCCTGCTCACCGCCGGTCAGGTAGTAGGCGACCTCGGTAGTCTGGGAATTGTGTTGGGTCGTGAAGGAAACGAAGAGCAGATCGCAGCGAACAAGGTGTTGGGAGCGCGGTGCGCTCTCGGGTGGAGCGTGCAGGCAGCCCAGTTCGCGCGTGCACATTACGACGCGCAGTTGATTAGCATTGGTACTCAAATCCACAGTGCAGATGAAGTTTTGGCCATCGTCGATGCGTTCGTTGGCGCAGTGTGGTCTGTCGATGAAGCTGATTACAAGCGCATCGATATCCTCACCCAGTACGAGATCAATCGTCAGGAGGCACACACTCAAAGGATTCTGGCCGGCGTTCGAGCGAGTGAAGCAGGTGTTTCATAAAATCTGGTCGGCGAGATGCGGCTGTCTGAACCGCCTGGTGCGGGTGCCGACGGCACCACCGTGAGTTCACCGAAGTAAATCCTCAGCCGGGGGTGCAAATTCGCTTTCGCTTCAGCTCACCCGGCGGCGATCAGTAGGAGTCGGTTGGTCAAATCGCCGCCTCGGCGCCGATGGCTGCGCGCTCGAAAGACTGTCCGGTAGCTATTGCTAAGTGCTGCCGACGCGACGGCTGCAAGATCGATCTCTGCCACTGTCGACATCCGGGGCAAACAGAGCGGATACCGATCCGAGGGGTCCGACGTCGGCGCGGATCAGCGCGCCGGGAACCGCAGGCACCATCGGTCCCAAAGCTCCCGACAAGACGATCTGCCCGGCTTCCAAAGGGGATCCATAATCTCTCGCGGTCCTAGCCAGCCATCCCAGCGCTGCGAGGGGGCCACCCAGGCAGGCGGTACCAGTTCCTTCAGATACAAGAGTGTCGTCGGCATACATCCGCATCTCGATATCGGCTGGGACAAACTGCTCGAGCCCAAGTTGCTTGTCCGCGAGGATGAACAATCCGCTCGATGCGTTGTCCGCAACTGTATCGGTGATAGCGATATCCCAATTTGCGATACGTGAGTCGACGATCTCGAGGGCCGCCACGCAATAGTCGACTGCATGACGTATTTGCTCCTCGTGGAGTTCGCCCTCCACCAGGTCCTCCTTCAGCACGAAGGCGACTTCTGCCTCGACTCTGGGCTGGAGCAACCGACCGGGTGGCACCACCACCGCACCAGTGACATCCATGTCCGCAAACAACACGCCGAAGTCCGGTTGATTAACTCCAAGCTGCCGTTGCACCGACGGCGAGGTAAGCCCAATCTTGCGACCCACAACGACACCGCCGGCGGCCTCTCGGCGGCGCGTCAGCTCCTGTTGCACGGCATACGCTAACGCGATGTCGTCGGATCCGAGCAGATTCCGAACGGGCTCAACAGGTTGTCGCGTGCGACTAGCGCTGAGGATTCGGTCGGCGGATTGCGCCACAATCTGCGCACGGAACTCACCGAGGCTCACCGCAGCCAGCCAAGCCTGTAGTAGGACGCGGTTGGCTTCCGCGGCAGGAGTCGTCGGTGAACCCGCCGACTCGGTCCAGAGTCCTCGGATACCAACCCGATGCAGTCGTATTCTGAGACTTCGCACTTCGAGCTGAGACTACTCAGTCGCGGGGAGGTATCGCGCCTACCGAGAGTTGACATCTCTATTGGCTGGAGAGTTGCACTTTCACGGCTCTTGCCATCTGCGATAGCGGCCTCTAGTAGCGAAACAGTCGGGCGCCGTCTTGGCTGTTGAGTCCCGTTGTGCCCGCGAAGGGTCCCCCGACAGTCGCGGTCGGATGCGGGATCGATCATGCGGAGCTCCAGTTTCACAAGCATTAACAGGTAATACCTCGGTACCGGCCAGCGCGAGGTCGTATTAGGACCGCTCCAGTAGCGACGAGTCACTGTGTACTCACTCCGAGGCTGTGAGCCATGAAACTCATGTCGATTCGGACGGTCAATGACTTGTTTCGCATCGCGGAATGACGACGTCTTGCTCATCGGTACCAGGCACGACCACCGATTACGTGTCTAACCGATAGAGTTCTGCGACGATTTGGGGCACCAGCTCGGCGAGCCGCTGCATGTCAGGCACCAGATACCCAAATGTCGTCAGACAAGGTGTTGGTACGACGAGCCAACCGAGGATGGACCGCATCGCGCGGCAAACCGGGATGTCGAAGGAGTGCGGCTTCCGGTCAAAGTAGGTGCGTCGCGGTCGTAAGGTGTCACCTATCCCTAAACTGAAACCTGTGGTTGATAATCCCTGCCGCGGTCTACGCAAGGATGCCGAGCGCAACACGCAACGCGTGCTCGATGCTGCGCGCGAGTTGTTCGCCGCGCGAGGCCTAGAGGCCACGCTGAACGACCTTGCCCATCATGCCAATGTCGGGGTGGGGACCGTGTACCGGCGGTTCGCCACCAAGGATGAACTGCTCGAGGCAATCTTCGAAGACGCCATCGACCAAGTCGTCGCCATCGCCGAAGCAGCTTTGCAACATGATGATTCGTGGACCGGCTTCGCGTCGTTCGTACAGCGTCTATGCGAGTTGACCGCGGCCGATCGTGGCTTGCGGGAGATAGTTTGCAGCAAGGCCTATGGCGGGTACCGCGTGGAGTGCGCGCGCGAGCGCCTCGCGCCACACATCTCGAAGTTGGTCGAGCGGGCGCAGGGCGACGGCTATCTACGACCCGAGATCGCGTCCACCGACATGCCCGTTCTCAGCATGCTGGCCGGCAGTGTCAGCGAATGGGCGGGCGGGGTAGAGCCCGAGCTATGGCGCCGTTATGTCGCCCTGTTGCTCAATGGCATGCGGCAATGCGAGCACCAGGAATCCGTCGAAGTTGATGCACTCGATGCTGACCAGTTGAACGAGGCCATGCGAGGCTGGCGCCCGGCCGGCTAGATTTCCGCGTCCACACGGCGCAGGGGACATTGATCATCTTGGGTGCTGTTGTTGCGCTGCGGCTCACAATGCCGAGTTCCATCCTTCGCGGGTGCACGCACGAGTCGTGAACAAGAGGTCTTTAGTACGTAAGAGATCGTCTGGGTGGGTCTAGCTGTGAGGCTTGGGCAAGCCTCGTTCGATGCTGTTGAGTTCCGCGTGAGGGCCTTTCTCTCCGTAGGAACCGGTGTCACCTGTCTCCTCCGGGCGCGTGGAGGCGATATCGCGGACGGCACAGTACAACTCGCTTGGTTCTCCGAGGTCGCGTGCGATCCCGTCGTCGGCTGCGCAAGGTCGAATGCAGTTGCAGGGCAGTATCTTTGATTTGAAGAACGCCTTGCCTGCTGCCCCGATGACGCATGGGCCTTGCACACATTGGGATATGCAGTAGCGGTGCGTCGGTACGACTATCGTTTGCCGCCTAATGATCGCCGACATTCCACCGAGGTGGCGTCATATCGCGATCAGGTCAAAGCGCGACCAGCGCCTCCATCGACGAGCAATTCGACCCCAGTGATATAGCCGGCCAACTCCGAGCACAGAAAGGCTACTGCGGCAGCAAGTTCGGGAGGTTGGCCCATCCGTCCGGCGGGGATGGCAGCCAAGATTGGCGCGAGCTGTTCGCCCTCGCCGTAGACTGCGCGTGCACGTTCGGTGGCGTGGACCCCTGGGAGCACGGAGTTCACTGTGACTCCGTCGGCGGCGATCTCGGCGGCGAGTGTGCGCAGGAATCCCGTGGCACCTGCTCTCGCCGTGTTGGCGGGCGCGAGGTTGCGGTAGGGCCGCAACGCTCCTAAAGAGGTGATCGCTACGATCCGTCCCCAATGCGCCGACCGCATGGCGGGAGCTGCAGCCAGGCACATCCTTACGACCGCAAGCAGGCTCCGGTCCACCGCAGCTTGGTAGTCGCCGGCGGGAGTCGCCAGCGCACTACCTGGCCGTGGTCCGGGACCGTTTACCACGAGGATGTCGATAGGGGCACGTTCCGCGGCATCGATGACGAACCGCTCTGCCTCCTCTGGCAGCGTGAGATCGGCTACGAGCCAGCTCGCTCCGTGGCCGAGCTTTTCGGCGGCGCGACGGGCTCGGTTCTCATCCGATCCGCAGATGGTTACCTGCACACCTTCGGCGACGAGCGCCTGCGCACACGCATACCCGAGTCCGGCCGTCGCTGCGGCGACGGCTGCATGCCGTCCCGCGATACCGAGGTCCATATGCTTCTCCTATGTGTGGTCCGCTTGCTGCGACCATCGCCCCAGACCCCTAGGTCGTACCAAACGATTCGGAACGGTTGTCTCACTTCTCATCTCAGAAGCTCTGCTTACTCGGCGTCGCCGCGACACCCGCACCAACAGCCCGGCCTGACCACTCAAGCGTGAACATGGGATGGGCTGTCAGCGATGGGCGGCCAGAGCCTCGGCTTCCACATCGTAATTCTGTACCCACGGGTAGGTCATGGCGGCCTTCCCTGAGTCGAAGCCGATTCCAACCTCCCGGGACAGCTGTTGGATCCGTGTGGTGCGGTCAAGCCGTACCGCTTGATAGTCAACGAGAGCTTTTGGCACGTCCTCGGGGCCGCAAATTCTTAGGAGCGTGGCTAGCGCCATTGCGTCTTCGATCGCCTGGTTGGCGCCTTGACCCATATGGGGAAGCATCGGATGGGCAGCATCACCCAACAGAGCCAAGCGCCCGGTTGTCCAGCGGCTCAGCGGATTCCGATCGTACAATCCCCATTTGAATGTCGTGTCAACTTGCCCGAGCAGTCGGCGCATATCGGCGTCCCAGTCGGCGAACTCGGCGAGCAGCGTCGCGGGGTCCCCTGGCTCCGACCAGGATTCGCGCATTTCTTGGTCAGCGGGAACGAAACCGACGAAGTTGATCAGCTGCCCCGTTCGCACCGGAAAGGTAAGTAGGTGTTTGCCGCGACCGCCCCAAACCCGAAAGGATTTCGGCCATCCTGGTACGCGTGTAGCCGGGACGAGCCCCCTATACGCAATCGTGCCCGAGAAGACAGGCTCGGTCGGCTCGACGACATAGTTGTGCAGTATCGAGTGAATGCCATCGGCCGCAATCACGGCATCGGCTTCAACGACTTCTCCGGTGTCTAAGCCGACGGCCGCGGAACTCTCGTTCTCCGAAAATTGCGTACAACGGCGGCCGGTGTGCACAACGCCTTCGGGTAGCGCCCCGGCGAACATAGCGACCAAATCCGCCCTGTGGACGCCCATCTGGGCATCGTCAGGGCCAAATGTCGCGGACGACAGAACCGTTCCTTCTGGACTGCATAGCTGACGGCCGGCTATAGGTGCTGCGATACAGCTGACTTCTTGGCCAAGTCCTAACCGGCGAAGGACCCGTTGGCTGTTGGGATGGAGGTTAATCCCCGCGCCCACCTCGCCGAGTTTGGGCGCTTGTTCAAACACATCTACCTGAGCACCGGTAGACCGAAGCGCCACTGCCGTCGACAGGCCACCGATCCCGCCGCCGACGATTACAACACGCAACCCCATGACCATCCTCCGTCCGAATCAGATCTCGCATCGATGTCATTCGTCGGGTGCCGGCTTTGCCAACTGCTACCTGCGATCATCTCTGCCCTAACCACGTCCTGGGCGCTGAGAAGGGAGCCAGTACGGCCGGGCCATCGACGACGATGCCGCGGAGCTGAATCTGGTTAAAGTGAACACAGATGGGATCAACGTCGGCAGTGCTCGCTGTGATCAGGGTGGGGCCGGTTCAGGGCTGACCCGCGCACCGCGATGCCTTGCATTTCGATGAGAAGATGAGGGTGGGGTAGCTGGTGGACGGCGACGGTGGTTCTTGCTGGTCCGGAGGTCTCGAAGTACTGGGCGTAGACCTCGTTGTAGCCCGCGAAGTCATTCATGTTAGTTAGGTACGTGGTGATCTGAACGAGATCGGCCAGGTCGGATCCGACTGCGGCCAAGATGTCACGGATGTTCTCGATGACCGCGCGCGTCTGCATGCGGATGTCTAGAGAAGCGGTACCCATTTCGTCGATCTCCGCGCCGGCGATCGAGTTGTCAGGTAGTCGGCTGCTCGTTCCTGACACAAACAGAAGATCGCCCGCCACCTTGATATGCGGGAATTTGCCTCGCGGTGCCGCTTTATCGGCGAGGACGCGCGCCTCATTCATCGCTCGCGTCCTTGTACTGCCGACGTGTCAGTGGAGATATACGCATCGCCCGTTGGCCGCGGGGGTTGAGTGCTGAACTGTACCGAGCCAAGCCCTGACACAATGGCGGTGATAGTGCAGCCTGCGGAGAGCGTGATGGCCGCCGTCGCTGCTCCGGCAAGGATGATTGATCCGGACCTGAGCTCTCGGTTGTGTGTCCGTGCCATCCTTAGCGCCGCCCGCAGGGCGTTGAGGGGACTACCGAGAATGTCCGCGCTGTTGCCTGACTGTTGAATCTCGCCATTGACTTCAAGGCGGACCTCGAGGTCTCCCAGATCATGGTTGGCGACGATCTCTTCGTACGCTAGCCAGTCTCCGACCACGAATCCCGCGGCGGAGGTGTTGTCCGCGACGACGTCGGTCAGTGAAAACTGAAAGTTTTCGTATCTGCTGTCGATGATTTCGAGGGCTGGCGCAATGTCCTGCACGGCCATAAGGGCGTCAGTCTCCGTCTCTGTGGGTTCGATGTCTCTGCCAAGACGGAAGGCCACTTCCGGCTCAACACGCGGGTGAAGCCACTGGGATACGTCGGTTGGTTCATCTGGCGCAAGAGCCATACTTTCGTGCAGCACACCGATGATGACGTCGGAGACCCCCATTTGCTCGGCCTTGGCCTTGCTGGTCAATCCCAGTTTGACACCCACGACGCTATCTCCGCGGCGCTCTCGAATTCGAACGCCGCTAGCTTGTACGGCATAGGCGTCGGTGAGGGTCAGGTGATGCGAGAGACTGAGCTGTGGGGTTGCTGTGGTGACTCTTGCGGCATGATCTAACGACGCCGCAAGCGTGTCGACGTCTAGCGAAGTTGCGGTTTCTACTCTGTCGGGCTGAATCATCGTTGCACCCCTAATTCGGTCGATTTTCATGGATCGGGTGGGTGGACTGGCTCAACGCAAGCGGTGCCGGTGTCCGAATTTTTCGAACGTCGCCGACTGAAATAGGCAGCAAGAGGTCTTGCCAACGGCAGAGTCCGCGGTGTATTCGCGCAACGCTTATGTACGCTCTTCTGCCAGCGGCCCGGACAGCGGCGACCACTCCCAAGCGTCGTATCGCGCTATCGCGCCGTTGCGGCTAAAGGGGTCGTCGTCGATAAGCTTGGTGAGTTCCGCCTTGTCGCGGACCTCGTAGATCAGGATGCCCCCCGAGCCGTCGGTGAAAGGGCCCGCGGTGCGAACGATCCCGCGCGCGATCAGATCTCCGAGGTAGCTGCGATGTTCCGGGCGTACCCGGTCGAGCAACGCGGTGTCATCGACGTAGTGCCAAACCACGGCGAAAAGCGCCATCGGCGAAAACCTCCAGGATTCGGATGCGACTTTCAGGGACCGGGCCAGACATAAGCATTCGACCTATGCGTATGGCGCGCGGTTCAACAATGTCATCGTGCGATTTCCCTGCCATGCTTAGAGCAGAGTTGACGCCATCTCACAATAGAGTGATCCGGCCCAAATAGATGTTCGTCGCGCCACCCGTTGCCATCGGCATAGAATTCCTCTGTCGCTTCTCTGGCGAACACATCGTCGTCATTGAATCCGTGCAGCGCCAAATCTGTCCAACGATCCTCGAATTCGCGGCAGAAATTCTCGATATCAGACTCGGAACTAACTTTGGACTGAATCAACTGGAAGTATTCATGCTCGGATTTGTTGACCGGCACGTAGAACTCGTAGGAAATCAGCGCCGGGTCAGGCCACGGATCAACCTTGATAGCGCATGGAAGCCAGAGGCTAAGCGTGTTGACAACACGCTTAGCACCCGGCTGTGGAAGATAACTCAAAACTGTCTCGCCTTTGATCTTGGCGTCGAAGACAGGAAGGTAGGCGCCGTCGCCGAAGTGGTCGATAACCCCCTTGGGCCATTCGTCTTTATTGTTCACAACCGTCGTCGAGGCTCGGTGGTCGTGGCCCGCAGACGCCACCAACCCCAGAGGCAGGGCGAGGTTATTTCCCGGGATAAGCGGAGAATCCCGATGAATAAAGGCGTGGGTGTTATCGATCCCGTTTTCCGCTCCGAGCCGCCAGTTCGATTGCACACGGCGTCGGATACCCCGGACATAGGTATCGGGGTCCAAGAAACCCGGGGGAACATCGGCGCGCAGCGGATGGGGCTCAGCCTCCCCGACGAAGACGAAGATGATCCCCTTTGCTTCCTCAGTGGCGTACACCGGGATTGTGACCTGTCCGATGGTTGACGAACCGGGGGATGTCAGGATGTCAATCAGCTGCCCATCTTCAAGGTCGTAAGTCCACCCGTGGTACCAGCAAGTCACGGTGTCTTTCTTCAGACACAGCGGTTTTGCAGAGAATTTCACACCACGGTGCGCGCAGCGATCCGAGATAGCGCGAGCTTGTCCATCGGTTCGCGTCAGCAGAATATTTTTGCCGAGCAACGTGACCGCAACAACGCCTCCTTCCTCCAGTTCGTCGGAGAACGCCGCCGGATACCAATGCTCGCTATATCCGATGACAGCTTCTACATATCGAGGCCACTTCGTCTTCGGCGTCGGATCCGGCGGTCGTTCGGTCGACTCACCAACCGGCGCTGAGGTGAGATTGGGTGGCGTCATAGCAGTGCTCCACTCCTCATAGTGCTCGGGCCAGAGGGACTCCTCGGATCCCGACGCGCGATGCAAAACCGGACCAAGAGGACGGTCGTGGGGTCGCTCGGCGAGTGAATTCGAGGATTAGCGGGCACACCCGACGAGTCAAGCCAGCATTTCGGCAGGCGAAACAACCCCACCCTCCCCATCCAGGGTCCTCGACACTGTCGACGACATGATTGATCACGAGCCGTCGTTGCGGCCGACAAGCCCATTCAGTCGTCAGATCACCTGCGGGCAGTCGCAGGGCGTCAACCGCGGCAGATGAACTGGTGCCGGCCACCGCATTTCGTTTCGCACCGACGATGCGCATCGCGCACACCCATTTTCGTGCGTTAACGCAACGAGTACGGCTACTCCGTCCCGCGAAGCAAGTCGAGCAGCGGAAGTACACGCGGCTTTATGCGCTTATTTAGAACCACCTCGGTGCGGCTTCTAATGACGCCCGGTGTAGCCAATATGTGCTGGATCACGGTCTCGAGGTCGTTGTTGTTTCGGGCGACCACGTGGCACAGCAAGTCCCCCTCCCCCGCGATCGAGTCGGCTTCAAGAATTTGCGGGATGGTTGCCAGTCGTCGGGTTGCCTCGTCGAGCTTGCCCTGCGCGAGATGCAGGTGTACGTAGGCGAGAACCTCGAAGCCTAGCCCTTCGGGCGCTATTTGGGGCCGCAGGCTGGGCAGCACGCCGCATTCCTGGAGCCGATCGATGCGGGCTTGCACGGTAGCTCGAGCGACACCCATTTGGCGCGCGTACTCGCGGATGCCGGCGCGAGGCTGCGTGGCGAGTAACCGTAATACCGATAGGTCCAAGTGGTCGACCGGTTTCATGATGCTTCTCCAATCTCGAACCGTCGCGGCGTTGCTGGACAGTCCGCGTGATTGGGCCATCTGTCGGTCGCGGACGGCAAGTTGGCTACTCAGACTGTACCAATGGTTCAGTCTTGATCTATCAGCATTGCCGTATGACCGGTGCCATGCCTAGTGTCTGTGCCATTGGACGAGACCCCGCCCCAATGGAGGCGCCCGCGACGGGTCGGACGCCGCTGCCAGGAAGAAAATGATGCCCAAATCCGCCGCATCGGTCGACGTATCCCGGGAAGAATTCAGCCTGGAAGATCGCTACCACCGAGCGACCGGGACCGTCTACCTGTCCGGGGTGCAGAGCTTGGTCCGAATACTGTTCGATCGGGCTGTTGTCGACCGGACGCATGATCTGCGCACCTCGACATTCGTTTCGGGTTACGAGGGATCGCCCCTGGCCGGGTACGACCTTGAGCTTGTCCGGCGGTCTGCGCTTCTTCGCCAACACGACATCGTCCACAGGCCGGGCCTAAACGAGGAGTTGGCCGCAACTGCCGTCATGGGCAGCCAACTGGCGACACAGGTTGGTAGGTCTGACCGTGAGGGAGTAACGGGTATCTGGTACGGCAAATCTCCGGGCGTCGATCGAGCATCCGACGCGCTGCGCCACGCCAATCTCGTGGGTACTGGGCCAAAGGGCGGGGCGGTCGCGCTCGTGGGTGACGATGCCGCAGCGAAATCCTCTAGCGTCCCTTGTGCGAGCGAAGGGACGCTAGCCGACCTTGCGATGCCTACCCTCTACCCGGCCGACTCCCAAGACGTTCTCGACTTGGGTCTGCATGCGCAGTTTCTGTCGCGTTGCAGTGGTCTGTGGACAGGAGTCAAGATCGCCACCGCAGTCGCCGATGCAGCGTCGACCGCCGTTATCGCCCGAGACCGCGTCCATGTGATCGACGCCGATCTCGGTCCCAACCCACACCGTCCGAGTTCAATGCTGCTCGGCGAGAATCTGATGGCACTTGAGCGCAGCCTTCACGATGTGCGGATTCCGAGGGCACTCGAGTACGCCCGACTCAATGCGCTGAATAACATCGTCCAACGCACCTCCTCGGACCGGATCGGGATCTTAGCCGCAGGCAAGACATACCTCGACGTACGCGAGGCCCTGCGCGCAATGGGGCTGTCCGATCGCGATCTGGCTCGACACGGGATCCGTCTTCTCAAGCTCGGCATGATCTTCCCACTGGAAAACGAGATCATCCGGGAGTTCGCTGCAGGCATCGATGAACTCATCGTCGTAGAGGAGAAACGGCCATTCCTCGAGGGCGCCGTCAAGGAGATCCTGTACGGGCGGGTCGGTGCACCCGTGATCGTCGGCAAGACGGATCGCGACGGAACCAGCCTGTTCAGCCGCTCGGGGGAGCTGGATACGGACAGTGTCGCCAGCGGGCTGTCGAAAGTCCTTGCCCGCCTGAACATCGAGGCGGCAGTAGCCTGGCGCAGACGTCCCACCGATTCGACCAAGCTGTCCTTACCGCTACTCGTACGCAGCCCCTACTATTGCTCGGGCTGTCCTCACAACACCTCGACAACGGCAACTGCCGGCTCCCTGGTCGGTGCAGGCATCGGGTGCCACTCGATGGTCGTGTTCATGGATCCGGCACAAGTCGGCACCATCGTGGGGATGACCCAGATGGGTGGGGAAGGTGCCCAGTGGCTGGGTATCGAGCCGTTCGTCGACGACGAGCATTTCGTCCAGAACATCGGCGACGGCACGTTCATGCACTCGGGGAGCCTGGCGGTGCGGGCAGCAGTTGCCGCCGGTGTGAACGTGACGTACAAGCTGCTCTACAACGGCTCTGTCGCCATGACCGGGGGGCAGGATGTCGTCGGCGCATTGCCCGTCGACCGGCTGGCGGCCATGCTCATCGAGGAGGGGGTCGCCAAAGTCATCATCACGACCGAAAACCGGCGCCGTATCCTTCGGAGTCGGCTCCCGAAGTCGGTGAAAGTCCTCGACCGCTCCGAAATCGACTCCGCGCTGACTGATCTCAAAGCGACCCCTGGTGTGACTGTCTTGATCCATGACCAGGAATGCGCTGCGGAGAAGCGCCGCGCACGCCGACGCGGGAAGGCGGAAACCCCGAATAGCCGGGTCGTCATCAACGAGCGGATCTGTGAGGGCTGTGGCGACTGCGGGCGCAAGTCCAACTGCTTGTCAGTTCACCCTGTCTCGACCGAGTTCGGACGAAAGACGCAAATCGATCAATCCTCATGCAATCTCGACTATTCGTGCCTCGAAGGCGACTGCCCGGCCTTCATGACCATCATCCCCAGTGCGAAGCGCGTCCGGCAGCACATCCCAGTGCTGGATGCAACGTCCCTATGCGAGCCGACGAAGTCGGTCCGCGCTTCGTCGTTCGCGATGCGGATAACGGGTATCGGCGGAACGGGCATCGTGACCCTTTCCCAGATCTTGGCTACCGCCGCCGTCATCGACGGCAACCATGCTCGCTCCCTGGACCAAACTGGCCTTGCTCAGAAGGGCGGCGCCGTCGTCTCCGACATCAAGATCACCGACAGCCCGCTCGAGCAAGCAGCTAAACTCAGCAGCCGTTCCTGCGACCTCTACTTGAGCTGCGATCCGCTCGTCGCAACAGACCCCAAGTACCTTTCGGTCGCAGCGCCTGAACGGACCGCGGCGGTGATGACGACAAATGAGGTCCCGACGGGTCAGATGGTGGTTGACACTACGATTGGCTTTCCGCCGTCGGAGACCGTGCACCACGCCATCACCTCAGTGACGCGACAGGTCATTGCCGTCGATGCCGGCAGCCTGGCTATGCAGTTGTTCGACGACGAGCAGTACGCGAACATTCTGTTGGTGGGAGCCGCCTATCAGGGGGGGCTTCTTCCGATTGCCGCCGAAGCGATCGAGAAGGCAATCAGCCTCAATGGAGTCGCGGTCGAACAGAACATTCAAGCGTTTCGCCGCGGCCGCCAGGCCATTGATAGTCCCGACACATTGCGCGCGGCACTTGGGCGGCTCCATGAACCTCCAATGGCGCACGCGGTGAGTACCGAGGTGGCCGAAATGGTAGCCACCGTGACCGCCGACCCCACTCAGGAGCTGCACCGCCTCCTCACTCTGCGAGTGGCCGACCTAATTCAATACCAGAATTCGCGATACGCCCGCAGCTACGTCGACTTTGTGCGCACAACGCTGGCCGCGGAGAGCGCCAACGCGTACGGCTCGACGTCGGTGACTGAGGCGGTTGCGCGCTACCTGTACAAGCTGATGGCATTCAAGGACGAGTACGAAGTAGCCCGCCTGGCCCTGGAGCCCGCAGTGGACGAACAAGTGGCGGCGACCTTCGGTCCTGACAGCCGGATTCGCTACCGCTTACATCCTCCGGTGCTACGCGCGGCTGGGATGAAACAGAAGATTTCCCTGGGCGGTTGGTTTCGCCCGGTCCTACGGGTGCTGCGAGCAATGCGCCGTACCCGGGGCACCGCACTGGACGTTTTCGGCTATCAACACATGCGTCGGCTCGAGCGCGATCTGATCACCGAATATCGCGAATCGGTTACCGCGGCGCTCGCACACCTGACGAACCAAAACCTTGCCCTCGTCTGCAAATTGGCGGAGCTTCCGGACATGATTCGCGGATACGAAGATGTCAAACTGTCGAATGTCGCGAAGTACCGAGAAGAGCAAACAGCGGTGCTTCACGCACTGCTCGTAGGGACAGTCGGAGAGCCTCTGCCCGCCACCTAGCCCCACCGCAACGCCGTCCTCGTTGGCTATTGCAGATATCCACGAAACCCGTATCACGCCAACCTATGCCGGGACCGACCGCTCAGCGCCATGCTCGAATTACCTACCCGGGCTGGTCCACCGATTTCTTGGCTGATCACCCGGTGTGCAAGCGCTCCTAGGCGCGACCGCTTCCTATCGGAGGGCACCGCAAACGCTGTCGTACGCCTTCCCGCGGACGAATCATTCGGCGCTGTTTAAGGCGAGCGCTAGGCCGAACGTGTGTCAGCCAACCAGGGCCCTGATGTCACGTCGTCAGAGCTATTGCGCTCATTCCCGTGCCCCACTGGGGTATCGGCTCATAATAGATGGTCTCGCCTCCAGCATCGCCAGCTACGCCGGTAGTGAAAATCCAGTTTCGGATCTCCAAGCCGCCGTTGCCTGCATTCTCTTCGATGAACGTGTTGGACCAGTCAGCGGTCTGGGTCGCCTGACCACCGGACAGCAGATCGAGGAAGCGCTGGTCGAATTCTTCGTTGATCTGGCCCATTTCGGGTCTTCCTGGCCAGTGCGATAACCCTCCGCAACCGATGACGGCAACACGTTCACTGCGAGACGCAATATATCTCGCCATGACCTGCCCGAGGGTGAAGCATCGTCGAGGACTGGCCGTCGCCTCAGGCACCATTGTGTTGATAATTATCGGCACTACCGGCACATCGAGGTCGGGAAAAGCCATCAGCACAGGGATCGACGTTCCATGGTCCGCGCTGAAGGTGTCCAAGGACGCTAGATCGAAGCCGTTGTCTGCGGCGTATCGAACGAACCCCTTCGCGAATTCCGGCGCAGCTGGAACCGTGACTTTCGGTACGTCCATATCGCCGAAAGTGTTGAAGGTCTGACCCGTTCCGACAACGAAGGGTGGCTGCGGACCATGCGGCGGAAGAGTGGGCCCGTGCTCGGATGAGACGAGCACAACTAAATCGGGCTCGGCAGCACGGACACGCCGCCCGATCTCGCGGTACCCATTGACGACCACAGCCGCGCGGGACTCCACGCCATTGCTCGGAAACAAGACATGGGACGTGTTCAGCGCTGCGACAAGCTTGCCCATGCGGTCACCGCCCACTTCGGTTGGCGGGATAGTCGACAAAGTACTCGCTGGCACTCAGCTGCCGCGCAAGTTCCGGATTGCGCATCCATGATCCCCACATCGCAAGCATCGGATGAACTCCTAATTCGGCGAGCACCTGCGGATTCGGCAGTTCTATGATTCGGCGCTCTTCCTCGGAGAGGTCAAAGCCGGCCAGAAAAGTGGGGTCAAGGCGCTCGAGGGCCGCCTGAGCTTCAGGATTCGACAGCGCACTTTCGATCATTCGGTCGAGTTCTTTTGCGCTCATTTTTGTGTCTCCTTGTTGATGAAGCGCGTGACGATGTCGCAGAATTCGGTGGGGTATTCGATCATTGCCCAGTGTCCGCAGTGGGGTAGTGAATACAGGGTGGAGTTGGGGATGAGTTGGTGGAACTTCAGTGACTGTTCCAGTGGTACGACGGGGTCTTCGCGGCCGGAGAGGACCAGGGTTGGGGTTTGGACTTTGGCGATGTCGCTTTCGTCGAAGTGCAGGCCGCCGGCTTCTCTGGCCCATGTCATCGCTGAGTTGTAGGCGCGCATCACGTTTTCGTTTTGGGTGAGGCGGTAGCGGTACTCCAGGATTTCCTCGCTGGGTACGAAGTCGTGTGTGAGGGCGCCGATGAGCTCGCGCATCTTTTCTCGGTCGGGTTCGGTGTAGTTGAGCACGGCCAGTTGGGAGGCGGGGATCTGGGCGCTGAGGTAGTTCAGGCCGGCCGAGCCCATCAGTGTCAGGGTGTTGACACGTTCTGGATAGCGCATCGCTACGCCCAGGGCGGTGGCTCCGCCCATGGAGTTGCCGACCAGGTTGGCTTTGTCGATGCCTTTGGCGACCAGGAATCCGTGGAGGTGTTCGATGCGGGCGTCGGCGGAGTAGACGAAGTCTTTGTCCTCAGAGATCGTGGCGCCGTAACCGATCATGTCGTGGGCGATGGTCCAGAAGTTCTCGCTGAACGCCGACCATGTCGATCTCCAGTTGCCCACCGCGTCCGCACCGGCGCCGCCACCGTGGACGAGGACGACCGGATGGCCCTGGCCGGCCTCCCAGTAGTGGGTCGACACGCCGTCGACGTCGATGAATTGCTCTGTGGCATTGGCCGCCAAGTCCAGCACTGTCATCGTGCAATCTCCCTGCCTCGTTTGTTACAAAGTTGACGCCATCTCACGATGGAATGATCCGGTGGGAATAGATGCTCTTCACGCCATCCTGTGCCATCGGCGTAAAATTCTTGTGTCGCTTCTCTGGCGAAGACGTCGTCGTCGTTGAAGCTGTGCAGCGCCAAGTCTTTCCACTTCTCGTCGAACTCTCGACTGAACTCGTCGATGTCGGCCTGGGAGCTGACTTTGCGTTGGATGAATTGGAAGTATTCATGCTCGGTTTCGTTGACCGGTACATAGAACTCGTAGGCGACGAGCTCTGGGTCAGGCCACGGATCAACCTTGAGCACACACGGTAGCCAGAGGCTGATCTGGCTGACGACACGTTTGGCATCCGGCCGGGGCAGATACTGCAACACTGTCTCGCCTTTGATCTTGGCGTCGAAGACAGGAATGTAGGCATCGCCGAAGTGGTCGATGACCCCCTTGGGCCATTCACCTTCGCTATCGACAAGTGAGGTGGTGGCGCGATCGCGGCCCGCGGCCACCAGCCCGAACGGGATCGCGATGTTATTGCCCTCGATAAGCGGAGATTCTCGGTGAATGAAGATGTGACTGTTGTCGATTCCGTTTTCTGCACCCAGCCGCCAGTTCGACTGCACCCGACGACGGATGCCCCGAACATGGGTATCGGGGTCTAGGAAACCCGGTGCGAGGTCATGTTCGAGCGGGTGCGGTTCAGCTTGCCCCACGAAGACGAAGACCACCCCCATGGCCTCCTCAGTGGCGAACACCGGGATCTTGACCTGCCCGATAGTCGAGGAACCCGGGGAGGTGAGGATGTCGATCAACTGCCCATCCTGCAGGTCATAAGTCCACCCGTGATACCAGCACGTGATCGTGTCCTTGGTCAGACACAACGGCTTCGCCGAGAATTTCACACCCCGGTGCGCGCAGCGATCCGAGATCGCGTACACCCGGCCCTCAACCCGGGTCAACACAATGTTCTTGCCCAGCAGCGTGACCGGCACGAAGCCGCCTTCTTCCACCTCATCGGAAAACGCCGCGGCATACCAATGGTCGACAAACCCGTTAACAGCTTCGACATACCGAGGCCACTTCGACTTCGGCTCCTCACTGAGCCGCTCAGGCGCCTCGCCGACCGGTACTGAACTGAGTTTCGGCGGTGTCATCGTTAGCGCTCCCTTAACTAGCTATAAACCCACAAAAAGGGCTCCTGGCCCTTCCACGGCCACCCAAGCGGGCACAATCCCGCTCCACGAGTCCTACCGAGGATCACCCCCTCCACCCCCACGAATCAAGACCGCATTACGTCAGACGAAACGACAACCACCACAACCAAATTCAGAACGGACCAGTGGTCAGCCTTCTTTGTTGACCAAGTTGGGTCGGAGGTGTTGAGGGCGGCGTATTGACCGCGTAGCGGGGTGCGATATCGGCGGCGTTTTATCACCGCAGCACGGGACTTTCGCGCCCGAAATATCCCCACATCTCCACGAGTCGAACGCAACGACGTTGCAAGACAACGCTATTCGCGCAAGGCTCGGAACAGCTGTGCGGTGCAGCGCTCCGGAGCATTTCCCGAGTAGCTGAGTCGTGCATCGTAGCGCGTCCGACTCCACACATCACCGCACTAAAGAACCGACGTCGCCGCCACGGGGTCTTAGCCCACGGCGAGAATGGACGCCATCCTGCCTGACTGCGGTCGATCCGCTTAGATCGGAGTCACCATCAATGTTTGAATTCTGCCGGCGTCGGCGACGACTAGGCGCTCTTTCAGCAGAAGCCCCTCGTCGGTTTCGACCAGGTGATCAATGCATCGCCCTGCCTGATATATGTAGGTATCACCGTCATTGAGCGTCTGCACGACGAGGTAATTCGAGGTAGCTCTGAGGCCCTCTGCTATCAGGTCCACCTGCAGGCCGCTGTGAAAGTGGCGATTGACGTGTGGAGCATAGATATTCGCGTCTCTGTGGGCGACGACTCGGTCCTTCATCATGGGCCGTCCCTTACACGTCATCAATGGGATCGGCAGTCCAGCTTCCCAATTTTCCCGCGACCGAACCGAATACACGCCGTCCTCGGTGAAGAAGTCGGGCCATCGCTCGAGGTCATCGTCGTCAAGACAACGTTCGTAGGCCGAAACAAAATTCTCGACGCGTAACCGGACCAATAGGAGATCTTCGTTGTTCAGTATTTGTGTCATTCATTCGCTCATTTCGTCGGCCACATCAAGTCGCGGTAGCCTTTCCAGAAAGTCCTCACCATAATCTCGCTGACGCTGGAAGCCGCCGACTCCTCTGGTGGACTGTCAATACCCATGAGACTTGTCGAGTGGCGCTCTGGGGTTGCTCGCACTCCTTGCTGAACGAGCTCAGTCACCTCGGTATCTTCCATCGATATCAGGCCGGCTGGGCCCACTAGGTTTGCCTGAAGCAAGCGCATCTCGCGGAGCTCGTCATCGTCATCGGCATAGCCGAAATAGTGGAATATCAGCTCAAAGTTGTCTGGCCCCTTAGGCAACAGCTGTCGACATGCAAGGGTGTTGTGAATCTGCTGAACGACCAGGCTCGGGAAAATGGCCTGAATATGGTTGGTGATCGGTTCGTCAAACTCTTCGCGCATGCGCAGGATTTCAGGGTCCTGCAGGGTCATCGCCGCGTTATACGTGCGCAGGTTATCGGCGGTGTATGCCGACGCATCGGCACCGTCGGTCCTCCGAGTGCTCGTGAAAATAGAGTGCAGACCGTGGCGGTCGTCGTGAATCTGGCGCGAATCCATAGTCGCGCGCAATATGTTGAAGGTGGTATGGAATAGATGAAGAAGGCTGGCGTGATACGGGTCCTTGGTGTTCTCGAGATAGAGCTTCCAGTTCGATCGAGAGAACTGTCGCGCGCAGCCTAGATAGACCAACTCGCGCCCGGCGAAGATTCGGTCGAGCCAAGGCGTCATCTGTGGGCCAAGATAATCGACGAGCGTCGGGGTCGTATCGTCCATCGTGCCAAAGACAAGGCCGTGATAGGTGTCGACCCGAAGCTTCTGTAAGCCATTTTCCTTCGTGTCGAAGGTCTTCGGCATGCCAGCCTTGCCTTTTATGCCCCGCTGGAATGGCACACCGCGAAGATTTCCCTCAGCGTCATAGGACCACTGGTGATATACGCAGGTGTGCTTGGTGGCGTTGCCGCGAAGCTCGCGACAGACCATGGCTCCACGATGAGCGCACCGGTTGACCCACGCCGCAATGTCGCCGTTCTTCGTGCGGGTCACGACCACCGGAGTATCGCCGACGAAGGTCGATTTGAAGTCGCCCGGATTAGGGATCTCGGCCGTGAGCGCCAGAAAGTTCCAGGTCTTGCCTTGGTAGATTTGGGTCTGCTCGAGTGCGTAGACGTCGGGGTCCGAGTACCAACGGTACGGGGTGTGCTCGGGTGATCCGTTTTCGCGTTGGAGATTGCCCCCTGCGCGACGATCAGCCTCATCGATCAGCTCTTGCGACATGAACTTCGTACCCTCTCCCAGTTCGACTTTGGTGGCGAATTGGACGCGAGACGTCACGCGTAGCCCTTGCGATTGAACGCGCACCGGATCAGTCGATCAACCACGCGTTTCGCCGCGCGGAACAGTCTGATCACCCGCGGTGCGACTGCCACGCTCCTTCGGAGCCGAACAGCATTCACGGCGCCGGCGGCCTCACAAGCCTCAGCTAAACATCAACATGCACGGGCGGCCGTTGGAAGCCGTCACGCTGAAGTGGACGGTTCGAGTCAACGCACTTCTGTTTTGCCCCAGTGACCCAGCTCGTTGAACTTCCGCCGGCAGCCACGCCGGTTTCGATCGCACGTCGGTTCGGACCCATCTCGGCCCGGCCCGGTTCAACCCGTTCTTCGACGACGTCACCGCCCGACTGGTGTAGACGTTTGAGCAGGTGGCGTACCCCTGTCGAATTAGAGACCTGTGCCGAACCCCCACCGGCGACCGCGGATAGCTACCCCGACCACTGCTCAGGTGAGGCATGTCGGTGACACTTTAAGACTCGGACAAGCGTGATTACCAGCAGCGACGACTGCTCCGCCCATACCCCACGGCTTGACCAGATGCGACTCGCAAAGCGGATCTGGTAAGCTGACCTATTATTGCTAAGTGAGACCACAGTCACAACGGGTGTTGTAATGCCACCGGCTCAGCGTGAGGTCGGCAATCTGCCTGCCAGTATCAGCACGTTCATTGGGCGCCAACCCGAAGTCGCTGAAGTGCGCGAACGACTGGCAGAGTCGCGACTCGTTACCCTGACGGGGCCCGGCGGGGTGGGCAAAACCAGTCTGGCGTTGCGCATTGCCCGGCAACATCGGCGGGCCTTCCCAGGTGGTACCTACTTCGTGGATTTGGCCCCATTAACTGATTCGGCCGACCTTATCGACACGGTGGCAGCGGCCGTCGGCGGTCCGAAACAATCGACCTCAGAACCCCTCGCTCAGTTGTGTCGCTTCCTTCACGACACAGCCGCGCTCATCATCCTGGACAATTGCGAACACGTCCTCGAGGCCTGTGCAGTCGCGGTCGACCGATTGCTTCGGGCGGCGCCGCGCCTGAGAGTCTTAGCTACCAGCCGACAGACTCTCCGAGTGCACGGCGAACATGTCTTTGATGTTCCCCCGATGCCTGTGCCAGAGGGCGATGCAGCCGACTCAATCGAGGACTACGACTCGGTCGCACTCTTAGTCGCTCGAGCAACTGACATCAATCCGGGGTTCGCCCTTACTGACGACAACCGCGAGGCGGTGGCCCGCCTGTGCAGGCGTCTTGACGGCATACCGTTGGCGATCGAGCTGGCAGCTGCCCGGTTGCGGGCCCTATCGGTGTCTGACGTAGTGGCGCGACTCGAGCACCGTTTCGAGCTGCTGTCATACGGCAGCCCCGCGGCCGTCCCACGCCAGCAAACACTCCAGGCGATGGTTGATTGGAGTTTTGCACTGTGCTCACCCGAACAACAGTCGGCTTGGGCGCGGCTTTCCGTCTTCAGGGGGACCTTCGATTTGGAAGCGGCCGAAGCGATAATTTGTGGCGACGGGCTGTCTCACTCACGGATCGCTGACGTGATCGACGAACTCGTCGATAGATCGGTGATTCTTGCGAAGGCCTCTGATGACGGGCGTGTGCGATACCGGATGCTGGAGACGCTCCGTGAATACGGCCGATTCCAATTGGCTCATGCAGGGGTTGCCGCCAAATTTGTTGGTGCACACCGCGATTTCTATCTCCACCGCGCTGAACAGAGTGACCAGCAGTGGTCTGGCCCTACTCAAGCAACCTGGCTGGCGGCTGCGCGTCTCGATCACGCCAATATGCGAGCGGCTTTTGAGCACTCACTCACACAGGCGAAGGAGCCCGACAAGGCCCTTACGTTAGCTGCTTGCTTGAGATGGTTCTGGATAGCGAGTGGAAATTTTGCCGAGGGCCGCCGTTGGTTCAATGCGGCCCTGAATAGGGCAACAGAGAACTCTTCTGTACGAGCAAAGGCGCTCTGCGTCGATGCTTTTCTCGCAGTCTTGCAGGGGGACCTCGAAGGCGCGTCTTCGCGTCTCGTTGAGATACAAACATTTTGCAGCGACTTGCCTCCAGACCTCCGCGCCTACGTGGCCGAAGTGTCGGGGATGATCGCGCTATTCAGAAGCGAGTTCGCCGACGCAGTTCCCTACCTCGAGGACAGTCTGAGCGGATATCTCAAGTCTGGCCAAACCTCCGGTGAAGCATCGGTTAGGTTTCAGCTCGCGCTAGCTTACACACTGGCCGGCCAAAGCGAACGTGCGAAGCAATTGTGTGACTCGTCCCTGCAACGGAGCGAGGAAACTGGGGAGCGGTGGGGGGCGCACTACGCGCTTTACGCCCTCGCTCTGGAACGCTGGCTTTGCAACGACTCTCCAGCGGCGCTGGACTACCTTCGTCGCAGTTTTGTCATCGCCGAAGAATTCAGCGAAGGTCTGGCCATCGCTCATGTCACTGAGCTCGCTGCGTGGATTCTGGCATCAAATTCGTCCTTCCAAGAGAGCGCGGTGCTGCTCGGCGTGGCCCGCAAGTGCTGGAACTTAATCGGTACGTCCATCTCCTTCTTCGGCCCCGACCTCGCTCAGTATCACCGAGAAGCTGAACGCAAGAGTCGAGTAATGCTGGGCGACAAAGCATTTGACGCAGCTCTAGCAGAAGGTGCGCGCGGAGATGCGAGTACTGTCAGCCGCGCAATCGGAATCAGGACAGAGGTCCCGCCGCCGGAGCGCCGAAATCATTCCGGGCTGACCGCCCGAGAGGAGCAAGTCGTGGAGCTCGTTGGCAAGGGCATGAGCAATCGAGAGATCAGCCAAGCCTTGGTCCTCTCCATCCGCACGGTGGAGTCCCACGTCCAGCACATTCTGACGAAACTCGGGTTCGACCGTCGGGCCCAAGTTGCGGCGTGGATCGTTGAACGTTCAGCCTCGACGAAGACGCTTCCCGAATGACCCCGCACACCGCTGCTTAGGCAAGGCCCTGGCTAGCAGCAGGGTCTTAACGCAGTTACGTCGTCGCAGCGGCGATATCGCCAACCGTGAAATGCTTGCGAGTTTGGAACAACGTGCGAGCCGGCGCCAGCGCGTTGGGGACGTTGACCCCCAGCGCTGACGTAGGTCTGCCCTCCTTGTAGTACACCGCCAAAATTGCCCAACGATCCCTGTCGATAATCAGCTCAATATCGTCGTGACCGTGGAGCTCCCCCAGACACCAGATGTCGAGGTCAAACTGCTCAGACCACACGTAAGGCAACGGATCGTGTATGACATTGCTGCCGAGCATGTTTCGTGCCGCCACTACCGCCTGACTGAGGGCGTTCGCTTCGTGTTCGACGCGGATGCGACGGCTCAACGATGGCGACCAGAAACGAGCAGCATCCCCTGCTGCATATACGTTGGCGTTTGACGTCCTGGCGTATTCGTCGACGGTAATGCCATCAGACAGGGTGAGCCCAGATGATTCAAGCCATCCAACCGTCGGAACAGCGCCGATCCCCACTACGACCGTGTCGCAATTCAATTCAGCGCCATTGCTCAGCACCACTGAATGCGCCCGGTCGTCTCCACAGACTTGTGTTACCTGCACCCCGAGATGCAGGTTTACCCCCGCCTCGCGATGGCGCTCGGCCATGAGCTGACCCACCTGATGTCCGAGTGCGCGCACCATTAGTCCAGAGTCTGCTTCCACCAGATGAATCCGGCGCCCTGAACCCGCTAGCGCTGAAGCGATCTCGCAACCAACGAAACCGCCACCCACGATGACCACTTCGTTAGCAGCACCACCTCGCCTCTGGTGTTGAGCTGGCCGTGAATCCTCCATCCACTTCTTGAGCCGGTGGGCGTCATCAATCGTGCGGAAATAGTGGACCCCATCGAGCTGGCCACCGGGCACGGGAAGCTTGGACGGGTGCGAACCGGGCGCGAGAAGCAACTTGTCGAAGGAGAGCACTCTGCCTGAACTGAGCGTGAGCTGCTGTGCCCCCACGTCCAGATTGACGCCGCAGTCGCCGAGAATCAGGTCAATACCCTTATTGCTGTAGTAGCTGAGGTCGCGAAGTGCGATATCCTCAGCAGTTTTCTCTCCCCGAAGCACGCTCTTTGACAGCGGCGGTCGAGAATAGGGTCGGAACGACTCAGCGCATACCAGGGCAGTGGGTCGTTTGCTCCTGGCTAGCAGTTCCACGGCTCGCCCGCCAGCAACGCCGCCGCCAAGAGCGACGTAATCGTAATGATCCACACCGCCACCTGGCACTCCCCCTCGGAGCGGCTGCGGATCGGTCACGGAAGACGCCCAGGCAGTTCGACCATAACGTCATTACCGACAATGGAAATCGCGTAGCTCCGCACAGGGATCACACAGGGTGCGACCGTTGCGGTGCCATCGCGCAACGAGAACCGGCCGACGTGCAACGGACACTCGACCTCCAACGTTTCTGCGTGATATTCGCCCATATCGAGGTAGGCCTCGGCGTGGGTGCAGATGTTGTTGATCGCATAGATTCCGTCATCTCTGCGCAGAACCACGATTTCTTCGTCGTCAACAGTAAACGGCGTGAGCTCGCCGATCGCTATCTCGTCGAGCGAGGCCACTCTTATGACTCGGGTCTCAACGTTGTTGCTCGATGATGTCATTCCAGATTTCTCTTTTCACTGAAGTGCGATAACACGACGCTGCGCCGACATCCCGGTCGAGCGGCAACGACATTCGCCTATGCGCTCAGTCACTTGCTGCGCCACCAGAATGGGTAGGTCTTGTCGAGGCGGATGCTCGTTTCCCGTCCCGTGTACTACGAATCCGGTGGTCCGCAGGGCGTCATGAACCCCCAACAGGACGTGGGACCTCGAGGAAGCTTCGTGCGAGGTCGTCACTACTGCTCCTAACGGTCGCTCCCGGCTGCCCGATCAGTAGCTTCAATTCGATGACATCTACCGCCTTGACTGGGTTGTGTAGAGGAGCCTCATTCGATATGACCCTTCGATCAAGGTGATATTTCGGCACATGAAACGAGGGAAACATTTCGCGCACGCATCGGCTTCGGACAGGCCTGCCACTCCGGGCTTCCGGCCGAAGCTTCCCACTTACCGCACAGCAGAACCGCTCGCGCAGCACCTCCGCTAGTGGCCCAGAACCTGGTTAAGGATCGCTACGAAGCGGCCGATGAAACCCCGTGACCCTGCCCTCACCCCAGCGAGAAGGTACTCGACCAGGCGATGAGGGCCCGAAGAACGCTGAGACGCTCAGGGTCTCGGTTGTCGGCCTCGAATGGGACATGCCGTATGCAGTCAGGGGAGTAGTTCCGCCGGCGCAACCTCTAGGGCCTCGGCAATATCGAGTAGCCGCTCGAACAGGAGACCGCGCCGTCCGTGTTCCACGTCGATGAGCACGTTGCGAGTTACGCCTGACCGCAGCGCGAGCGACTCTTGAGTCATCTCCCGCGATAGCCGGACGTCGCGAATTCTCGTGCCGACCTCCAACCGCCAGGCCTCCCATTTGGCAACCCGTTCGGGGTTGTTTTGACTAGGGCGAGTCGGCACCCCTCAAGTAGTCAGCGGAGGCCCTTCGTTGTCTGCCCTACTAGTAGTACATTCAGTGGTGGGCCGCGCCTCCCGCGCGCCGGGGGTCTACCAAGGTCACGAAATCATGCCGACAGAACTGGGCTTGCTGCCAACCAGGGTTTCTCTCGACGTCGACGAAGCACTCGATAGCTTTCTCGAGCGGCTCACCCAAGCCAACGATCTCGACCCTCAGCACATGGTGCGCGTTCTCCGCCGGGGCGAAGGCGAGCGCGCTACGACACTCGCGTTCTTCATGACCGCGCCCACCGACACCGTGCTCGGGCGAATCGAAAGGCTCAGCGGTATTCCTGGCGAGCGACTTCGAAACGCCACTCTCATGCGCTACGACGCTGGACGACCGCTGTACCTCGCTGCCCTCGATCCGCTCGACAGGCACAGCTATCGCCGAGTTGTGGTTCAGGGTTGGTTTCCTCCGTTCGGCACGCAACTCTGCCCTTTATGCGTTGCGCAGCAGGGCATCTGGCGGGTCCATTGGCGGCTGCCGATCGTCGCCGCGTGCATCCATCACGGCACCTATCTGACCACCGAATGCGGGGACTGCAGCCAACGGTTTCGGAGCCATCGGTACTGGCCGTTGCGTCCAGTGCTCGGACCAGAGCAACCATGCGGCAACCCTGTCGCCCTGCGGCGACCCTGTCTCCGCTCGGTACTCACTAACGCTGCTGAGCCGGCGAGCGGCCCTGCGCTCGACTGCACCGAATCCGTCCATCGGGCGATGAACGGACAGACGGTGAGCATGTTCGGAACACCTGCTGATCCTCGTGCTTTTCTTGCCGAACTCCGAAACCTTGCAACACTTTTGCTTCATCTGGGCGCGAGGACGTCGGCTCAGACTGCCGTATCGTGGGCGAGCGATTTGCGTGATGAGGCGCGGGCTCGGTCTACGCGCGTTCGTGGCGCTCGTTGGGGCTTCAGTCCCCCGCACAGCGCAATGGTTCGCGGAGCCGTCCTGGGATGTGCCCACGAAATTCTGATGCAGCGCAATCTTGAGTCAGGTGGTGCCCGGTTGCGTGAGTGGATTCACTTCGTCGATGGCGAGAAAGGCGGTCCCGCCGTCTGGCTTATCAATCGCACCAAGAGAACGCCGACGATGGAGCGACTGATCGCCGCGGCTGTATCCGACCGCCGCGATGTGGGTCGTCGAATCGATCGCGGTCGTCGCTGTCGGCAAATTGAACCATCGGCGATACCCCAAATGATAGATATCGGCATTTATCGTCAAATGTTCACCGGCATGCTCGGCGGCTATGAACGCACCGGCCGGCTTTATGTCTCGCTATGCATGGTGAGAGCGGTTGTCTCCGTGGAGAACTGGGCCGACGCGGCTGTCAGGATCGGATTGCCGCCCGACGTTGGTTCGCGTACCTCGCGCGCCGCGCGTGCGCGGATGCGTGCAACGCCGGAGGATCTTCAACGCGCAATCGATCTGGTGCTGAACACTATCCCCGCGAGCAGAGACTTTCGCGCGCTCGAAGCGCAGGTGCTCGCGCTGGCTCGTGATCCCGCAAATTGGTACCCAGCTTGGCGCCTGTCGACCACTCCCGCGCGGCGGCCTGACCTGTTGGTCTACGCCGTCACATGGATGTGGTGCGAGGTGGCACAAGGCTGTCTCGACAACAGTCCGGCGTGGGCTGTGCCGCCTTGCCATCGCATCAAGGCCGGCTATCGCGCCTTTCGTGACCGACTGCCGTCCGCAGCCCAGGATTCGCTGCGCCGACTCGTTCTTCCGGGCCCAGCGTGTTGAGATCAGGCAGGCGTGCGCTCTTCTGGCGGCGGCGCCGCGTCTGCGCCGATGACTCAGTGCGGCGGCGCTCCGCCTCCGCTGCAGTCTCATGAATTGCACGCTTGCTCAGGGTGATCGCTTTGAGGTGATCCGCACTGACCCGGTACGAGCCATCCGCAATGGCCGCAACGGTCGCTCGACTGACTAGCTTTCGTAAGTCGCCAACGTAGCCCTGCGTGCGAAACCAAAGTTCGCCGGCCAGCTTCAGGAAGAGCATCCCCGGCCGACCCGCGGGCAGGTGTGGCAGCACCAACCTTTCTAGGTCACGTACGACGCGTTGCCATTCGGCTTGTTCTTCCTCGGTATCTACGCCGTAGGGTGCGACGGAAAACTCCGTTAATCGACATGCGATCTGCGGGTCGTTCACCAGGTCGCCGTTTGCGAGGTTGGCTCCGACCAGGACGAGGGTCGCGCTCGAGACCTGACCGAGTTTGGTGTTGATGCTCTTGATGTGGTCTAGAACATCGCGCCCACTCTTGGAGTCGGTCTTCAGAAGGTGCGCATCGTCCATGATGATGATCTGGGTGCGGTGCAGGCGTAGTCCGTGCATCGCTCGATGAGTCAGATCGCGTGTGAGGCCGGTGCTCGCGAGGTTGAAACCGTTGAGCAACTCGGTGGTCACGTCGTTGACCTTGGCGGCCGAACCCAGGTCGATCCAAATCACGGGACATAGGTCGGCCTCTACGCCGTCGGATGGATAGTGGACGGGACGCCCGCGACGGTCGTGCGGCGCATCTCGGGTCCATTCCAGATATCGTCTCTGTGCCCACCGCAGCATGAACGTGCTCTTACCGACGTAGTTGGGCCCGGTCAACACGACGATCTGTTTGGCGCCCGGGCCTTCCAGCATGTTGTCCCGGACGGCCCGGTCTAGCGCATGCTCGATCTCGGTGAACGCCGCTGTCGGGAGGTAGAGCCGGGCGAGCCACGCCTCGAGTTGCTCGATATACGCATGTCGCGCCTGGTCTGACATGGCGTTCAGTTGGTTGGATGATCGGCTGGGCGGCGCGTGCGGTAGCTCTTGGACGCAATTGTCGTGCCACTCCTGCGAGTCCATCGCCTACTCGGTTTCCAGCAGGTTGTCCCACGCCCGCCTGATCGACGAAGTCGGCAACGTCCGCGGTGTGATGCTGCGCACGGGATTGGCGCGTTCCTGGGCAGCTTCTGCCTCGGCATGATCGATACGCGACTGCTCGACCCGTTGTGCCGCAGCAGCCGTCTTGCGGCGATCCGCTGTCGATCTTGCCGACGTGAGTTCGCCGAGTTCGTTGATGATCAGTTGGGTTGTCAATCCGCGCTTGAACACATGGTTGCCGCCGCGGCGTCTGATCTTCCGGCAGAGCTCGTCGAGGATGACATCGGTCATTGGTGCGTCGGCTTTACTACGGCCGACCCATTCGATTGGCTCGATCCTGTCGGTGGATTCGTCATGAAACCATATGCGGGAGAGATCGTTTGGATCGTAGAAGAACGGCGCAGCCCGGTCCTTCTCGCGGAATCGACCCACCTCGACATAGCGCAACGGCTCGAAGACAAGCGGGTTTTCGTATCGGAGATTGGAGAATTCCACTCCCGCTGGCCCGATGGTGCCCCACTTGATAGGTAGGAATTGGTAGATCAGGTCGTGGCGCTGGGGCACATCGATACGACCAGTGGCTTCGACCATGACGTCCCATAGGTCGAGTGGACACATCTTGGCGGCCTCGGCGCCCGGTTGGATGAGACCGTCGTGTCCGTGTCTGTGGTAATCGAGCGCAATGAACTTTCGCAGGTGTAGTTGCAGTTCGCGAGCCGTCAACAGCGGCTCATCGGCGACGAGCCGACCCCGCTCAGACACGTTCCGCCCCTTGTAGCCCGGAATCTGCTGCAAGCCACGTTGGATCGTCTCATGCCACCGCTCGACCTGCGGGTTGTCGGTGGGGTTGCCCGGACGGCTGAGTAACAGGTCGATCTGAAGGTCGCGCAGAAGTGCACGGAAGTGCACGCTGGTGAAGATCGCGGCGTTGTCGCAATGAATCGCATCCGGCATCACAGACGGGATCGGGTGTCGGCCCTGCAACGTGTCGAAGTCGACCTCCAGGTCTTGACGCCACGCCTTGCCCACCGCACTAGAAAGGTCGACCGTCTTGGGCAGGCCGACCCATCTCCAATCGCTGACGGTCGTGCCTGCGACGAGCATCGAGAACGGCCTGCAGACGTCATAGAGGAGCAGTCCCGCTTCGAAGCCATTCGCACTCATCGGGACCACCCGTAGCGCTAGAACCACGCGGGTGGCGACGTCGATTGCGGTGATGATCTCAACGCTGAGCGGCCTGCCGTTGAAGGTGTCGTATACGAGATTGTCGGCTCGCGTGACATCGATCGCCACGACTTGGCCTGGTCTAACACCCGGGTATTGTGTTGAACCTGAGGCTGTTTGCAGTTTCTTGGTGCGCTGCGACCGGGTGGTCTCACCTCTCTGGTGCTTCAAGTTCGAGAGAAATTTCTGCGTCGTCCGCTGCGGCGCATGATAATCGTCGATGCCCTCATTACGAAGCCGGACCAGCACTCGTCTGTGCATTTCTTGGATCGCCAGACTCGATCTATCACCGTCCAGAGTCGCGAACTCTTCCTCAGCGATCGCGCGGTAGCGCGGGTCGATGACCTCCCACGACAGGCTCTTGCGGATGTGCCGCCCGTCAATGAGCCCGAGCAGTCCCTGCTGCCTCCAGCTTCGCACCCAGTTTCTGATGGTGCTCTCGTTCGTCCCGAGCGACGTCAGCTCGCCATCTCGCAACCGGCGCTGGGCCTTACGGTCATTCCGACCTTCCTGAGTAAGAACCGACACCATCGCTACGGCCCGCTTCGACTCCGATACGCCAAACCCCGGCCCGAACGGAGGGTATGGTTCGCCGGGTCGTTTGAATTCGGGATGACCATCGCGATATCCAGTCACGATCTCGAGGACAATCTCAAGTTTGTTGAGCGCGCGTTCGCGGGCTTTGTCGTCGAGGCTGTCCCAGAGTGGTCGGAGAGACCGAGCGACGGCAACCGGCCGCCCATCGACGATGTTCTGCACGAGCGGAAGATCGTCCCAGTCCCTATGTCGGATGTTGTTGAGACAGTCGCGAAGATCGACACCCGTAGGGTCGAATCGAACGACGAGTTCCGCACCCGTCTCCGTGAGCACGCGCGCTCCCTCGTAGAGGAATGTCCGGCCGGCGTTCATCGCGATACTTCGACAGATAGGCGCACAGACGTGTCCAATCCCCACTGGCACGTCGTGTCGATACTCAAAGCTCCCTTCCAAACCAAGTGCCAAACAGATGATTTCAGTTCACCGGAGCCGTCATCCGCGTCAAACAGTGCTCCGAGAGTTACTTCGTGACCGGAGACGATGTGAACAATGTGGCGTTCATGAAATTGCAACCATGATGGCTCTCTTCTAAACCCGTTCAGCCACATGAGATTCAGTCGCTCAGCTTGAGCCATTTCGCCGAACACCTCGTAGCGCCATCCCACAGCGGCGCACGCATGTTCTGTGATGCGGCTCTGGGCCTTGAACTCGTCGTCCTGCTTTTGGGGTGCGCGGACGTCCCAGGTGGTCACGTGGCCTTTGACGTCAACGGTTAGGAGATCGGGAATGTGACGTCCAGGCAGATCTTTCCAAGCCAGGCGGAACGGCTGCGAGACTATCCAGGCGACACGCGGATCTCTGTCGAGTCGCCGGAATAGGTCATGCTCCAAACCGGATTCAAGAGACACGTTCGCGCCGTTGGTCATGGAGTACGCCGTCACGGGTACGTGGCGACTGAAGGTGGACGAGACGGGCCTTCGCACAGGCTCGAGACTGTGTAGCGGCGGCGAGCTCCTCCGCTGCCACATCCATACGATTTCGCTGCCCTGCACCATAAATGTCCACGTCAGTCCGGGCGCACGCAATGCCAAGGCGTCAAGGAGATCGTCTTCTTCGTGACTCGAAGGCATGGTTCGAACCTCTTCGTCGGTTCCCGCGCGCCAAGAAGGACAAGCCCCGCGCGAGACCAGCGCGAACCATCTTACGTGTTCAGGACGACGGTGAACAGCACGAATTAGTTCTCGGTACTGCTGAAATGCATTCTAGCCCAACCGATCATATAGTTTACGGGTTGCTACAAGCGGTCCGCGACACCAATTATTTCGAGCGGCGGCTGCCACTCGACAGGCTCGTCGATCCCAAGGCGACGTAGATACATCAAGGCGTGGTCTGGTTGCTGGGGCGCTGCCCGCGGCGGCGTTTCGTCGGCGAATTCGCCCCTGATCCGGAGCCAGTCCTGCCACTCGAGTCGAGCTGAGTAGACCAACTTCCTCCGACGCGCGTAGTCGATTTCTGAGCCCTGAGTTTCGAGATAGTCGCTCAGATTGATTAGCGCTGTGCATATAAGGTTCCACCGCGGCAGCGAATAGAGCAGCTCTAGGTGTTGGTTCACAGTGCGGTGGGACGTGCGCGCAGACAACAGTTTCTCTGCACCACCGATTGTGATATTGCTGCCGACGATGAGCGTGGCGATCGATAGGGCGCGCCTCATGTCCGCATCTACTGACGTATCCGCGAGCAGCTTCTCGCACCAGGTTGGCCAAATCAACGAGGGTAGGGAAGCCGCGAAGCTCCAATCATCGAGATAACTGCGCCGCGGGGCTTCGGGCACCAGGGTTGCCGCGCGGTAGCGGAGGTCGCCCTGCGCTCCGAGATGCTGCCTACTTGCCTGGATCGTTATCGCCGCAGCTAGAGCATCGTCAGAGCGACACCAGAGCAACTCGGTCTGGCGGCCTTTGGCGTCTTGGCTGTCTACCAGCCACCGAAGGCGGCTCGCTGATTCCTCAATAGTTTCGGCTCCTAAGACCTTGACGGCGACGGTTATCCCCACGGCGACCTCGACGGTCCGCATCGATGGGTAGGAGTTCACCGCACTTCGTCCACGGTTCGAATTCGGTTCCTCGGAAAGTTCATCAAAAGCGAACCCGCCTCCCAGGCTTGCTGCGGTCGCCAAGCCGTGCCGAGACGCGAAATTGATCGTTCGATTGGCCAGGCTCCGAACCGCTTCCAGCGACTCGCGGCACGAACGATCCTGCCGCGCAAGCACTCCGCCGCTTGGGCGGGCTCCGCCGAGAAGCTTATCGATGAAACGTTGCGCAACAACCGCGTCGTGCTCGCTCCCAACCACAGGGGTGGGCACCGATGTGAGATCGCAGCCGCACCGACACCGGGTCGGCATCGGAATGCTTGTGTAGTTCTGCCGCCGCCGCTGATCCTCTCCACAACTTGGACATTGAGCAGCCAGCAACCGGCCGTGGGTTGTGCAGGCGAATGACCATCCCAACCGCCAGGCGAGCCGCCATCGGCCGCGCGACTCGGCTAGGCACTCGGGACAGAACCTCGACCCCGGCATCACTCCGAAAGGGAACGTGCGGTCAGGTTCGTGTGATTCGGTGAGGACACGCAGACCCTTCGCGGTGTACGCGTCGAGTGTCATCGTCGCGATATCTGCCGCCGGCGTGCCCGTCAATACTTGGAGAGAGTGCAACCGGTACTGCGGCAGCCACCAAATCCACTGCGGCTTCGCGACTATTGGTAAATGCAGTTGGCGAGCTACATCGCCGAGGGTAACTCCCATGACGCCCGCCGTCGCATCCAACCATGAGTCGATGCACTCCCCTGGCGCAGGCGTGACCCGCACTGGCAAGAGAGCTGCGGTAGCCATGGATCCCCTCTTGTGGCTCGATCCGGAAGGAGCCAGTCTGCTCGTAGCCGACTGCGCATACTTCAGGAAGCCACGTGCGGAGCGACGTGTCCGCCCTACTAGTGGTGCTGCGATCGCGCCGGTCTCAGCTAGAAACTAGGCGTCGCCGACTCGAGTGCGGCGAGGGCATTATCGCTATACGTTGACCCCGGTACGTTTACATCCACGAGCTGGCTGAGTTCGGACTGATCGAAGTAACCGACCCGATGCCGAACCGCAAACGCAGCCGCATCCAAGCGGGACAGAAGGGCGAGAAACCAGCTGAGCCCTATGAGATTTCGGTGCCGCTGTTCAATGGTATGCCGTCCACCGACGCCCGATTCGATCTCTCGAAGTTCAACACGCCGGCCACCGACCGCGTGGTGTTCAACCTCACCTTTCAAGCGCCACGGTTCATATAGCACAACGGGGGAGGGTGAAAATCGGCCCCGGCGCGCCATGGGTAGCACGACCTAATGCCGCGCAATTGCTCGATATGGTGTTGGCAGCATATGGCTCTAAAGCCATACTTGTGGACATGGACGTCGACGGACCCCCAAGTTCTTCGACTGGCTGGACCGCACCGAAGACAAGGCCCAAACGGGGACGAACCCCCAGACGGCTATTCGCCGGCGCAGTTGACGCGCTCAATCAACTGCGAACGCTCGAACAGGCACCGACCGAAGTCACACCCGACCTAAGCGGAGTACGACAATCGAAGATTCGCCAGGCGCACAGCCCACCCCTTCGATCGCGAAATCGCCTTCCGCTTGATCTGCTTCTGGTTCCTACCGCACAGCACCACCGTCGTAGTTGCGCTCTTCGCCGCCGACAAAGCCCGCATGGGCGACGTCTTCTACAACAGCGTCGGAAGCCGGGCCGACGCCGCAAGATCCACATGGCTTCACGAAATTAAGGAGGACCACGATGAGTGAAGGCAAGACATTCCGCCGGATGAACAACAGGATCGACGAGCTGGTCACCGATCCCCTCATCGCGGATGACGTGCGCAGCTACGCGGCTGAACGCGAGAACGCAAACCGGGTCTACGCCGAAGGTCTGGCCGACATCCGCCGAGCAGGAAACCTGACGCAACAACAGATCGCGGCCGCACTGAGCACTGACCAAGGCACAGTTTCACGCATCGAACGTCGCCACGACCTGCTCCTATCGACGCTGCGCGACTATCTCAAAGCCGCAGGCATCGAGCATTCACGAATCGTCGTAGAACGCGACGGAGTCGAAATCAGCATCGACCTCGACACTTTCGCCCAGTAGTAAGAGACCCCGACCTACTTCAATTTGGCCAGCCTAGAGGTCGTCGACGATCAACGAGCGCGACATCAGCCACAAGGTGTCGGGATTGCCGTCGACGAGGTGCGCTCCTCGTCCGTGTTGGCGGCCTGGGCGGCCTCTCGTATGTCCAAACGCCGCAAAGCCGCTCGTTCGTTCATGTCGGCCCTCGCAGTCGGACCCCGAAGCACGCGTCCATCTTCGAGGACGATCCAGCCTGAAACCACCAACCACGGCAGGCTCTTGAGCACATCCGCCTCGCCGCGAAAGATTCGCTGCACTCGAGCATTTCGGAGGAAATCCGCAAACTCTTTGATGGTCGGGTTGTGTTTGTGCTTGTACCTAAACCTTGCGACCGCGCCAGCAACACGACGGCCCACGTCACGCGGCTGTCTAACTCGCAGCTTTTGTCCGGGTGATGCCAGGTAGGTTGGCCCAACGCGTAGCGACCGAGGCTCGTCGGAGTAGGCCAGCCAACCGCGGCTGGCAGCTCGCGCCATTAGAGCCTCCATTCGCGGGTGAAAGCTTGTAAGCCCCTCTTGGTCAAGGAAATTCAAGACGTCCGGTGAGTTGAACACCTCCTTCCAGGAGGGAGCGGTAGCTCCGGCGCACCACCGAAGGTAGACCAGATCACCAACAACTCGACCGAATCGATCGACATACTCGAGGCTTGGCGCAGGCGAGCAATCCTGCAGTGTCTCAACCATTTCGACCTCGCAATCGGGTCTCGGTGTGCCCTACTAGTAGTACTAGAGAATACCGTATAGCGGTTGGAATCGGCAGCATTGACGCGCTTCGGTAGATCGAAAGTTAGTGGCGTACAGGCAGAACCGCCTAGACAGCCCACTGTTTGGCGAGCCACTCCCGGACTATCGCGGTGGCCTCCGATCGACCGATTTTTCTGTCACGGAAGCGCTGGTAGATGGTCGAGAGATGCGGATCGATACGTCCGCCGTGTCCGATGCAGAGGGCCGCCTCGTCCGGACGAATACCACAACCTGCTAGTTCGACAGCAATGTCTGGACGCTGACCATCGCTGAGCCGGATCCATTTGATTACTAAAGCCTCATCGTCCCCAAGACCGTTCAGTTGTGCTTCAGCCCACCGCTTGCTGAGTCGTGCGGCCTTCTTCAGTTCCCACGCGAAGTATCCACTCGTCGGTGCGGCGAAATGTTCTGGCCGCTGGGGAACGACGACGTCGTCGAGTAGCGCCTGCAGGATCGGTGGATGCCGTCGTGCAACCTTGTTCTGGCCCTTGGCCTTCGATTGCGTTCGAGCCTTCGCAAGTTCATCAGCGAATTCTGTGCCGTCCTCGGTAGTCGCGGGCTCCGCCGAGTGCCCATACATCTCGGGACTGAGCTTCGCGTCTGTGTCTTGCCCAGTGCTGACGGTCCCAAACTCCCGCCGAAGGGCGCGGACGACCGGCGCCTCTAACTGGCTAGCCTCCGACTTCACGAACTCGCTGCGCCGATTCAACTCGGCGAGCAGCTGCCGAGGCGTCCAACCCAACTCACGGGCCAGTTCGCGCACTCGGACCTTCTGCCGTGGCGGAGGGTTTAGTTTCACCGGCTAACCAACTTGTTAAACAATTAGGGATCGTTTGCTAATTTCCGTTGCATCTCGACAGCAGTTAGCCGATAACACCCAAATAAATCTATCCGGACAGCTACAGCTGATCAGCCACGCTGACGGCCTTCGCGCACCTTCGTCACTGCTTCGCCATATTCGCAAAACGACTCAGATGGAGTTGGTGCGCAACGGTAATCGTCTTCGTCGGACCATTACGGTGCTTCCCCAGAATCAGGTCAGCCTCGCCGCCGCGCGGGTCGTCCCGCTCAAACGCGTCCGGCCGATGCAAAAGTATGACCATATCCGCATCTTGTTCGAGCGAGTTGTGAACTGAAATCCCCTGTGCCACAAAGCAGCTAGTGCCCGGCACAGTTCCGTCGTATACGTCTTGACGGCCGATACTCGTGATCTCAACGACCTCGTCCCAGTGAACATCATTCGTGGCGAGATCATGAAGCTCGCGATCCTCGAGGGCGGCCGCTGCGCGGTGCAGACGGCTACGACTTGGCGGGGCCTTGAGCAGCGATATAGAGGAAATCGCCGATCCAGAGGCGGCGGCGAATTCGGCCTTCGACATTTGCGTTCCGGCTAGGGAGCGCTTGACCCGGTCCCAGACCTCGACGGGCACAGTATCCCTGCCCGCACGCCGCCCGCGCAGAGCGAGTTTGTCGAGAACTTGCTTCGCCTTTACGCCCCGGCTACCGTGCACGCCAACCTTTGTCAGGAAGAGCTTCTGATTATCGAGCCATTCGACGTAGAGGAACCAGCAGTCACGGTAGCCGGCCTTACGAGTCTTTGCGATCCGACTCTGGACGCCCAGCCGTAGAAGTAACTGGCGCACGTCATCAACGAGTCGTCGGCTTGTCGATGCGTAATAGATGCGACCGTTCTTCTGCTTCTCGTCCCAACGCACCGACCCGTCCGTCGCCCAGAGGTGCCGTAGGAAAAGCGCAATCTGGTCGTTCGGCAGCGCGAAAACCTCTGCGGGAACAAATTTCTCGTAGCTGCGCTTTCCGAAAAGTCCCAACGTGTCCAGCCAGGCGGCAATCGGATTCCGCTTGCCGCGGGCCAAACGGTACGGAGCCGGCAACCGTAACGTCGTCACCCGTGCCGCCGGGTAATCGTCGCGCACCGCCGTCACACCGAAGTGTGTGGCCGCCTCAGCAACGGCATGAAGGTTCCACTCGTCGATACTCGCGTAGCGGATTGGCTGACGCTTCACGCACGATCCGTCGCCGATCATGTGCGCCAGCAGGATGATTTCGGACTCGTCCATCCGCTGCGTGTGAACCGGCTCCGGGACCCGTCGCGGCACCGCCACCCGATCCCCGACCTTCAATTCGCCTAACGGGGTCCACCCGTCGAATGTCATGAACGGGTGGTTGGCCGTCGCCTCGACCTCACGGCCCGACGCCAGCCGCACCTTGAACACTTCCTTGTGCCCGCTGTAGAACACGTTCGTCATCGGCCGCGCGACCATCCGCTTGCGCTCATCCATCGACCACACCAGTGGCCGCTCCCCCGTGCGCATCAGCTCACCGAACGTCACCTCAGCGCCAGTGTCCGCCCGCAGGATTCGCGTATTTGCGGTGAGACAACCCGACTCGCGAAGGTCCGACACCATCGGCTTCTTGTCCGTGCGCTGCTCCGGCCCACGGTTCAGCTGGCTGATCGCGACGACGGGCACGTCGAGTTCCTTGGCCATGAGCTTGAGGCTGCGCGAAAAGTCCGACACTTCCTGCTGCCGGGACTCGTACTTCTTGCCCGACGTCATCAGCTGCATGTAGTCGACGACGATCAACCGCAAGCCGGCCTTCTGGCTCAGCCGCCGCGCCTTCGCACGGATCTCCATCATCGTCAGGTTCGGCGAGTCATCGATAAACAACGGGGCTTCGCTGATCTCGCTCATCCGGCGCGCCAACCGCGTCCAGTCGTCGTCACTCATGCGGCCCGACCGCATATCGGCCAGCTTGATTTTCGCCTCGGCCGATAAGAGGCGCATCACGATCTCGGATTTGCTCATCTCCAGCGAGAAGATGACGCTGGGCATCTGGTGCTTGATTGAGCAGGACCGCATGAAATCGAGTCCGAGCGTGGAGTTGTGCGTCGGCACCATCTCCCGTCCCGCGAGATACAGATGATCGGAATTGCCGACCTCCACACACCGCACCGGCACACTCGGAACGCGCCGCACAGCGTCGATGCCCCACGCCGACTGACGTCGGCCGCCCACCGTCGCCAGCGCAGGCACCCGCGTCGCGCTGATGATGTCTACGCCAGGTCGCAAGGCAGTGGTGATCTGCACCCCGCGGCTAGTCGGCCACTGATGGAACGCGTCGGCCACAATCGTGGTGCCGTCGGCGAATTCAACCTCATAGCAGGGCCGCCCGAGCATCACCTCGGTGGCGGCCACCACCCGCGTCGGCTCCCCGTCCGCGCCCAGCAGCCAATCCCCTACGGCGACATCGCCCATCGTCGTCCAGCCGGTCGGCGTCGGCAGCGGCGTATCGAGCGCCAGCGCCTTCCCGACACCCGGCCGCGCCGCGATGATGATCATCTGCCCCGGATGGAGGCCGTTGGTCACCTCGTCGAGTTCGACGAATCCCGTCGGCACGCCGCGCGCGATGCCGCCCTGCGACGCGATCGCATCGATTTCGTCCATCGTCGGCTGCAGCAGTTCTTCGAGCGGCACGAAGTCCTCGGCCGTGCGCCGCTCGGTGACGTCGTAGATCTCCGACTGGGCGCGGTCGACGATCTCGTTGACGTCGGCGCCCTCGGCACCCGCGTAGCCGTACTGCACGACGCGCGTGCCTGCCTCGACCAGCCGCCGCAGCAGCGCCTTCTCCGCGACGATGCCCGCATAGAAGCCGGCATTCGCGGCCGTCGGCACCGTCGAGATCAACGTGTGCAGATACGGCGCCCCGCCGATGCGGCGCAGCAGCCCGCGCCGGTCCAGCTCGGCGGCCACTGTCACCGCATCGGCCGGCTCACCGCGGCCGTAGAGGTCGAGGATCGCGTCGTAGACGTTCTGGTGCGCAGGACGGTAGAAGTCCCCCGGGCGCAGCTTCTCGAGCACGTCGGCGATGGCGTCCTTGCTCAGCAGCATCCCGCCGAGCACCGCCTGCTCGGCAGCCTGATCCTGAGGGGGCTGACGCCCGAAGTCCTCGCTCGGCGGCGGGGTGTCCATCCCGTGATGACCAAGGTCGTCCACGACGGCCACGAAGCGCGTCACCCCCTTTATTCACTATCGAACGCAAGTTCGATACCCGCTAGTCGCGACTGTAAGCCAGACATCCGACAAACCGCTTTCGCGGCTCTGGATCCGCCCCGCCGACGGCTTACGCTAGACGTTGCTGGCGGGGGCGCAACCCGGCCCTGTTCATAGACCTGTGGACGGGGTGTGGATAGGTCTGGACAGCCATGTTGAGTCGTTGGGGAGAACCTGTTAACCAACCACTTCGCTTACTGCATCTGCGCTGATAGCCGCACCATAAACCGTCGGCGATCTTGTGGATGACAAATGCCTCGGCGTGTCGTGTCAGGTTGCCGACTCGGGCGTGTTGTATTGCCGCCAGGGACCGTCCAGGTTAACGGCGGGTTATCTTCGCTACGGCTATCCGCCGCGCGAAGTTCGCTCGCGCACACAGCAACGGCCGGGTGAAGATCGATCGCGTCTTCACCCGGCCGTATTTGACGCTGTGGTTACTGCCCGGCTACAACTTCCAGCGAAACCGTCGCGGCAATCTCCGGATGGAGCCGAACCGCGACCGGATGCGTGCCCGTCGACTTGATGTGCGCCTTGGGCAACTGGACGGTGCGCTTGTCCAGATTCGGGCCGCCGGCGCTCTTGATCGCCGCGACCACGTCGGCCGTCGTCACCGAGCCGAACAGCTTGCCGCTGTCGGCCGCCGCCTTCACCGACAGCTGCACCGGGCCGAGGTTCTCGATCGCGGCCTTCAGCTCGACGGCGTGCTCGCGGCCCTGGATGGCCTTCTGCTCGCGGGCCCGACGAATTTCTTCGGCCTGGCGCTCGGCGCCGCGCGATGCCACGACCGCCAGCCGGCGGGGCACCAGGTAATTGCGGGCGTAGCCGTCCTTGACCTCGACGATGTCGCCCTGGACGCCGAGATGTTCGACGTCGGCGGTAAGAATCAGTTTCATCTTTCCGTCCTGCCTATCGCGTCGACGAGGTGAACGGCAGCAACGCAACCTCGCGTGCGTTCTTCACCGCGATCGCGATGTCACGTTGGTGCTGAACGCAGTTGCCGGTGACGCGGCGTGCGCGGATCTTGCCGCGCTCGCTGATGTACGTGCGCAGCAGCGCCGTGTCCTTGTAATCGATGGTCTGCCCCTTCTTGGAGCAGAACACGCACTTGCGGGTCTTGACCGGCTTCTCGGGAGCCGGCCGACGCTTGGTGGCCTTGGCCATGTGTCTTTCTCTTTCTTACTTCTTGTTGATCAGTTGTGGATCAGAAGGGTGGCTCGTCGTCGGCTCCGGAGAACGAGCCCGACGCCGGGGCGCTGCCCCACGGGTCGTCCTTCGGCTGCTCGGCAGGACGCGAACCTCCGCCGCCGCCGCCGCCGAAGCCGCCGCCACCGCCGCCACTGCGGCTGGCCTTGTTCACCTTGGCGGTCGCGTACCGCAGCGACGGGCCGATCTCATCGACCTCGAGCTCGACCACGGTGCGCTTCTCACCCTCGCGCGTCTCGAACGAACGCTGCTTGAGCCGGCCCTGCACGATCACCCGCGAACCGCGAGTGAGGCTTTCGGCCACGTTCTCGGCGGCCTCCCGCCAGATGTTGCAGCGCAGGAACAGTGCCTCGCCGTCCTTCCACTCCCCGCTCTGGCGGTCGTAGATGCGCGGTGTCGACGCCACGGTGAAGTTGGCGACGGCAGCACCCGACGGCGTGAAGCGCAGTTCGGGATCGGCAGTCAGGTTTCCGACGACGGTGATGATGGTGTCACCAGCCACGATGTCCTCCTGGGATTGGCGGTGTAAGTCTGGGAGCGGTCGCAGGCGAGCCTACGGAAGCACTCCGACGCTTACAGCCCGTTCTTCGGGACTAGTGCTTGTCCGTCCGCATGACCTTGGTCCGCAGCACGGACTCGTTCAGGTTGAGCTGACGGTCCAGCTCGGTCACGGTGGCGGGCTCTGCCTTCACATCGACGACGGCATAGATGCCCTCGGCGTGCTTGGCGATCTCGTATGCCAACCGGCGCCGGCCCCAGATGTCGACCTTGTCGACACTGCCGCCGTCCTTGCGGATGACGTTGAGGAACGTTTCCAGCGACGGAGCTACGGTGCGCTCGTCAAGGGTGGGGTCGAGAATGACCATGATTTCGTATGGACGCATGAAGACCTTCATCACCTCCTACGGTCTGATCGGCCACGGACTGTCCGTGGCAGGAGGGTCGCCTGCGTCGGCAACCGGCCCAGGCTACAGGAAACCGCGCTGATCTGCGAAATCGTCCTGTTCGCGGCTCTACACTTCGGCCATGTTCTCCGAGACGCGTTACGCGTTGAACGGGGACCTGCGCGTCGCCTACCGGGCATCGGCGCCCGGCGAGCGCGACATCGTCTTCGTGCCCAACTGGTTCACCTGTTGCGAACTGGCGCCCGAGCTGCCCTCGCTTCAAGGGTGGGTTGCGGCTGTCACGTCACTCGGACGGCTCATCTTCTTCGATCAGCCGGGTGCGGGAGCGTCAGACCCCATCACCCCGGAGGCGCTTCCGACATTGGAGCAGTGGTCCGACAGCATCACCGCCGTCCTCGACGACCTCGGAAGCGAGGAGGCGGTCCTGCTGGCCGCCGACGGCGCATTCGCGTCCGCCGCTCTCTTCGCCGCAACACATCCGTCCCGGACAGCCGCGCTGGTGGTGCTTCAGGGTTATGCCGATCCACCTGTGGAACGCGCGGAGGGGCCAGACCTCGAGCAAGTCAAAGCGGCCTGGGTCGCGATGTGGGGAACCGGAGAGTTCCAGCACATCATCAATCCGGACATGCCATGGAACGAGGAGATCCGCGCGTCATGGGCACGGCACGAACGGCTGGCGGCCAGCCCGGCGACGGTGTCGTTGCTCTTGCCGCTCGTGACCGAATTGGATGTGCGAGCGATCCTTTCGAGCATCCGCACTCCCACGCTGGTCGTCCAACATGTCGGCGACCAATTCAATTTGCCTCAGTGGGGGAAGGCCATCGCGGACCATGTACCCGAAGCGCAATACGTTGAGCTGCCGGGCCGCAACATGTACCAGTTCGTCGAGCCCTGGCGTGAGTCCTTCCAGGCGATCTGCGAGTTCCTCACCGGACACCAACCCGACGTGGCCGACGACCGCGTGCTAGCCACCGTGCTCTTCACCGACATCGTCGGCTCCACCCGTCGCGCCGCCGAGATCGGCGACCGCGACTGGCACGCGTTGCTCGACGCTCACGACGCCGTCGTCCGCGCACAGTTGGCCCGCTTCCGCGGCCGCGAGGTGAACACCTCCGGAGACGGCTTTCTCGCCATGTTCGACGGCCCGCAACGAGCGATCCGCTGTGCCATGGCCATTCGCGACTCCGTCCAGGCGCTCGGCATCGAGATACGCGCCGGGCTGCACACCGGCGAATGCGAGGTCCGCGGCGACGACATCGGCGGCATCGGCGTGCACATCGGTGCACGGGTCAGCGCCCTCGCCAGTGCCAACGAGGTTCTGGTGTCGAGTACATTGCGCGACTTGGTCATCGGCTCCGGCCTGGAGTTCGACGATCGCGGCGCCCACCAACTCAAAGGCGTGCCCGGCGAATGGCGCCTGTTCGCCGTCGCCTCCTAGCCACCAATTGTGAATCTGGCTGCGCTTTCAGGCCGCGGATTCATACGGTCAGTGCAACATCTGTTGTGATTGGAGTTGCGCTATGCCGAGTCCGTTCGGAGTTTCGGTTCGTCGAGATTTCTTTGATCGTGTGTGTCTGGGATCGACTGTTGGAGATGCCGCCCGGGGTGCGGGTGTGTCATACAACACCGGGTGGCTGTGGTGGCGCGATGCTGGTGCGATGACACTACGTAAGGGTCGCGGAAGTGGTGGGCTGGCTAATCCGGGGAATTTGTTGCGTCCGGGTGGATTCGGCGCCGACCTCAGTTTGGACGAACGCGTCAAGATCATGCGCGGTCTTGATGCCCACCTCACCCAGGCCGAGATCGCGCGCCGAATCGGTCGGGGCCGCTGGACGGTCAGTCGCGAAATCGCTCGCAATAAGAACCCCGACGGGGATTACCACGCCTTGATGGCCCATGCCCGCGCAGCCGAAAGCGCGCGGCGGCCTAAGGCGTTCAAGCTCAAAGACAATCCGTTGTGCGCCCAGATTGAGGGCTGGATGGATATCGGTTGGAGTCCCGGGCTGATCGCCGATGTATTGGCCCGCGACTACCCCGATGACAAGCTGATGAGGGTGAGCCACGAGACGATCTATCGCTGCCTGTATGTGCAGGCTAGGGGTAGTTTGCGCGCTGATTTGCACCAACGGCTGTCTACCCGGCGGGCCAAGCGCAAGCCACGCGACCGCACCGACAATCGTCGCGGGGTCTACAGCAGTGGTGAGGAATTCAAAATCAGCGATCGTCCGGCCGAGGCTACTGACCGCGCAGTGCCCGGCCACTGGGAAGGCGATCTGATACTGGGGCCCGGGGGCACGAGTGCGGTCGGGACCCTGGTCGAGCGGTCCACCCGGTTCACCATGCTTGCACCTGCCCGGCGATCACACCGCCGAAACGGTAGCCACGGCGATGATCAAGGCGATGAGTGAGTTGCCCGAGGATCTGCGTCGGTCGATCACCTGGGACCGCGGCAGCGAGATGTCCAAGTGGCGTGACATCCAGCTCCAGCTCAACACCCCGGTCTACTTCTGCAACCCCCACTCACCCTGGCAGCGCGGAACCAATGAGAACACCAACCGACTGCTGCGATTCTGGTTCGAAAAAGGCAGCGACCTAAGCGGTTACACCAAGGCCGATCTCAAACGCATACAAGATCTCCTCAACCGCCGGCCCAGACCGACCCTCGATCTCGACACACCGGCCCAGCGGTTAGCCGCACTCCTCGACCAAGCCGCCGCCTAAACGTTGCACTCACCGGTTGACAATGCCAGCAGTTTCGCGCAGGTGGATTCACAATCGAGACGGGGCGGGCGTTGAGCGGCGGGCCGCCTACCTCGACACTGCGGTCAGATCGCGGTCTTCCGTAACTTCGCGATCTGTGCGCAGTCTCGACCCGTCCGGTCGCAGCCAGTCCGGCAGCCACCGCGGCGGCGTGTCTGGTGCACGGTCGAACACCCCGCCCGCCGGGTCGTCGACCACTCCGCGAGCCCGGACCAGGTCGAGTTCAGGCCGATAGATCTGACGAACCACCAGCGCGCACAACGCGACCACCGCAATATCGCGCAGCAGCACGGTGATCGTGAACGGCTGTTCCGGCAATCCCATGTTCGCCTCACCGTAGAGGTACAACATCCGCGGCACCCACACCAGCGCGTCGATCGTCATCCACGCCAACAGGATGCGACGGTGCGGCAGGGCCAGCACCGCCAGCGGCACCAGCCACAGCGAGAACTGTGGGCTCCACACCTTGTTGGTCAACAGGAACGCCGCGACGACCAGGAACGCCAACTGTGCCACGCGGGGCCGGCGCTTCGCGGTCAGCGCGATGTAACCGATTGCGATGCAACAGGACACGAACAGGATCGCCGAGACCGTGTTGGTCACCGTCGGTGGCCGCCAGAAGCCCAGATCCGGATCGAACCCGCGCCACCCGGTGAACGACTTGATGACGTTGTAGATCGAGTCCATGTCGTCGCCGCGGCGGGTGTTGAGCCGGAAGAACTCCGACCACCCGCGCGGGAACAGCACCATGATCGGCAGGTTGACCACCAGCCACGCCGCTACCGCCGCGGCGGCCGTCTTGCCGACCTCCCGCAGCTTGCCGGTGCGCACCGCGAGCACCGCCAGCGGCGCCAACAACAGCAGCGGATACAGCTTGGCCGCCACACCCAAACCGATCAGCGCCCCCGCCAGCACCGGCTTTCGGCGTGCCCACGCGAGCAGCGCGCCCGTCGCGAAAGCCGTTGCCAGCGCATCGAAATTCGTGAAGATCTGGAAGATCACCAGCGGCGAGGCCGCCACCAACGCGGCATCCCATACCCGTCGCGGCCCGGCCAATCGCGACGTCGCCCACACCGTGACCAGCCACGCCAACGCCAGCCCCAACGCGGCGATGTTGAAGAACATCACCACCTCGGCGATCACCGGCACCGACACCAGTTTCGTCAGCGCGGTATAGGTCTTGGCCAACGACATCGCCACGTACTGGTAGATGCCGGTCAACACCGGATACTCCATGTAGCGCACCGCGATGTTGCCGTCGTACTGAATGTGCGGCTGGCCGGAGGCGTCCTTCTCGATCCAGCTCGACTTGTACGGGAACTTGCCGAGGTTGAGCAGTTCGGCGGTGTACAGCGGAACGGTGTCGGAGTAGCAGAGCTGGAAGTACGCCCGCTGGTTGCTCCAATCGGCCACCCGCTGATCGGCGGTGCCCGTGCCCGTGGTCTGAAGGCACGCGGCCTTCGTCGAATAACCGAGCGCCAGGAACACCAACGCGATGATCAGCATGACGCGCAGCGGGGTCAGAAACCGCTGCCTGCCGATCAGCGCGTGCCTTCCGACGGGTCCGCCGATGACATCGGAGAGCGCGGCCCCGATGACGTCGGTGCGGCTGGGGAGATCACGCTCGTCGAAGCTTCTGGTGTCCGCCGCCGGCCGAGCCGGCGATACCACTTCAACACGCCGCGCAGGCGAAACAGCTTGCGCCGGGGCCGTCGACGGCTCGCCGCTTTCCTCGCCCCCCACCTCGGTCACGGAGGCGGTAGCGGCGCACCGGGCGCCGGCGGTGCTCCAACGGGTGCGGGCGGTGGCGCCCCGACGGGTGCCGGCGCGGGGACGCCGGGAGCAGGACCACCGGGTATCGGACCGCCGGGGACGGTGCCACCCGGCGGCGGGGCGACCGGGACCGTCGTCGGCGGACCCCACGGAATCGTGATGCCCGGCGCCACTTCGATTGTCGGCTGGATGACGGTCTGCGACGGCGGGGTGACCTCCGTCGGAGGGGCCGTCGTCGACGGTGGCGGCGGCGCCTGCGGAACACCGGCGTAGCCGCCGATCTCCTCGGGCTTGGGGAACGATTCGTTGTCGGTGTCCTCCAGCGCGCCGTCCATCGTCGTCTTCCAGATGTCGGACGGCAGACCCGACCCGTAGATCGGTGAACCCCACTGGTTCTCGAGCGGCTTGGTGCCCTCGGTGGTGCCGACCCACACCGCGGTGGACAGCGACGGCGTGTAGCCGACCATCCAGGCGTCGCGGTTGCTGTCGGTGTCACCGAGCTGGTTGGTGCCCGTCTTGGCCGCCGACGGCCGACCACCGGCCAGCGCATGACCGTTGGAGTAGGCCGCGATCGGCTGCATCGCCGAGGTCACGTTGTCGGCGACCTTCTTCTCGATCCGCTGCTCCCCCGAGTTGTCCTGCTGCGACGCGTCGAACAGCACCTCACCCTCGGAGTTGACGACCTTCTGCACGAAGTGCGGCTTGTGGTAGACCCCGGATGCCGCCAGCGTGGCGTACGCCGACGCCATGTCGATCACCCGGGACTGGTACTGGCCCAACACGATTCCGTTGTTCGGCGGACCGCCCTGCCCGTCCTCGGACAGCGTGTGCTCGACGCCGGGGAAGCTTTCGGCGATACCGGCCTGATGCGCGGCGTCGGCGACGTCCTGCGGGCCGTTCTTCAGCTTGAGCATCAGCCGGTAGTAGCTGGTGTTCAGCGAACGCTTCAGCGCCTCGGCGATGTTGCACGTGCCGCAGCCGCCACCCTCGACGTTGGTGATCTTGATGCCGTTGACTTCCAGCGGCGAACTGTCCACCTGGGTGCCCAGGCCCATGCCCTGCTGCAGCGCCGCGACCAACGCGAACACCTTGAACGACGACCCGGTCGGCAGGCCCGCCTGCGCGAAGTCGAAACCGTTGGCGTCGGTGCCGCCGTAGTAGGCCTTCACCCCACCGGTGCGTGGGTCGATCGACACGATCGCGGTCCGCATGTCGGGGTCCTGGCCCTCGAGGTACTCCGAGGCGGCCTCTTCCGCGGCCTGCTGCGCCTTCGGGTCGATGGTCGTGGTGATCTGCAGGCCCTCGGTGTTCAGCGTCTGCTCGTTGATGTCGAACAGCTCGAGCAGTTCCTTCTGCACCTGCCGCTCGATCAGGCCGTTCGGCCCCGTGGTCTGGTTCTGCGAGCGCGCCAGGTCGGGCGGCACCGTCGCCGGGAACACCTGCGCGGCCCGCTCCTCGGGGGTCAGCGCGCCGATCTCGACCATCCCGTCGAGCACCCAGTTCCAGCGCGCCGTGGCGCCCTCGAGGTTGACCGCGGGGTCAAGCGCCGACGGACGCTGGATCAGCGCGGCCAGCAGCGCGCCCTCTGCGACGTTGAGTTCTTCGACCGGTTTGTTGAAGTACGCCTTCGACGCCGCGGCGATGCCGTAGGACCCTCGACCGAAGTAGATGATGTTCAGATACGACTGCATCACTTGGTCTTTGGACCATTCGCCGGACATCTTCGTCGAGATGACCAGCTCCTTGGCTTTTCGGATCAGGCCCCCGACGCCGGAGCGCTCGGAACCGACCAGCGCGTTCTTGACGTACTGCTGAGTGATGGTCGAGCCGCCCTGCAGGTCGCCGCCGAACAGGTTGTTCTTGATGGCCCGCGCGAACCCGGTGAACGAGAAGCCCGGATTCGAGTAGAAGTCTCGGTCCTCGGCGGCCATCACCGCGTTGCGCGCCTGCACCGGGATCTGGTCGATGTTGACGTCGACGCGGTTGCCTTCGGGGGGAACGATTTTCGCGAGCTCACTGCCGTCGCTGGCCAGAATCGTCGACACCTGGTTGGTGCGGATGTCCCCCGGTTTGGGGACGTCGACGATCATGTACGCCATTCCGAACGTGATGAGCGGCAGCACGATGAACACCGCCGCCGCGATGAGCCCGCCGCGACGCACCCACGTCCAGTTGATCTGGCTGGGCAGACCTCGCCGCGGACCCGACGGGCCGCTCGGAGGACCACCCCCGCCCGGCGGCCGGGGCGGCGGCGGTGGTGGCGTCGGCGGTTTGCGTGTCGGAGTGCCGTCGAGCGCCGCCTTGACGACGTCGACGGGGTCGCGCAGATGGGGCGGTCGAGCCTCGCGCACCGGCGGCAGCACCGAGGTGTGCCGGTCGTCGGGCGGCACCGGCCGGGTGCGGGAGTCCGCCGACGGGCGGTGTTGGGGTTGGCCGGCCGGCGGGCGCTGTTGCGGCGCGTCGGGCGCTGATCGGTGTTGCGGCGCCTCGGGGGCCGGGCGGTGTCGGCCGGCGTCGCCGGCGTTGGATTTCGGCGCGCTCACGCCATCAGCCCCGTGTCCTGAACGGACTTCGTTGACTGACCGGTCGTGGCGCCCTTCGCTATTCACTGGCCGTGCGCGCCCGTGAGCGCGCGGTTCGAGTGCCGGGTTTTCCCTTCGGTGGCGGGACCGCGCCGAGCACGTACGACTTGACCAGGTGATTCCAGCTGCAGGTGCGGCATACCTCCACCACGTGTACGGAGAATTCGTCGTATCGGGATGCCAGCAGGACCAACTCCTCGGCCGTTCGTGCGGAACCCGATACCGGGCCAAGATGGTCACCGAATACCCACGACACCAGGGTGAGCTGTTCTTTCCGACAAATCGGACACGTCACTGAACTGGGCTTGCCGTGGAATTTGGCGGCGCGCAGCAGATAGGGATTGGCGTCGCAGACCTCGGAGACGCCGGTGCGTCCCGAATAGACCTCGGCCAGCAGGGACCGTCGCCGAAGTGCGTAGTCCACCACCTGTCGCTGCAATCGCACGAGGACCAGAGTACGTCGGCGATGGACCTACCGGAGCGTGACGGCACGGTCACGCCCCTCTCTAAGGTATTTGATCTGGACCGACGGCACCAGCAATCGGCCGTGTGCGGCGACCTTGAGGAGACTCGATGTTGGACGGGCGCGACTTCGCCCTCGACGGCGGGCCCGCCGGTGAAGGCTCGAGCCGATTCACGCGCGACCTTCCCGAACAGTGGTGCTTCGACGGTCGTGCCTTCGGCGGCTACACCTCCGCACTGGCGCTGGCCGCGATGTTCGCGCACAGCGGTCGGCCGGCGGCGGCGTCGCTGTCGGTGACCTTCGTCGAGGCCGGGGCGCCCGGACCGCTGCAGATCGACGTTCGCAGCATCCGCGGCGGACGCACCGCCGCGGCCGTCGAGGCCACCATCCGCCAGCGGGAACGCACCATCCTCATCGCGAACAGCTGGTTCGCCGACGGTTGGCTCGGCCCGCCGTCGGTCGACGCACCCGTCCCCTTCGAGCGCTACGCCGCCCCGCTGCCGGAACCGGAGTCGGCGTCCGCGCTGGACTGGATCGGCCAGGAGTACCGGCCGCTGCGGTTCGCCCATCGCCGCGGCCTGGACTACCCGCCGAGCCTCACCCGCTTCGCGGACCGTCGCCCGGAGGTGGCGCTGTGGGTGAGCGCCGACACCGATTCACCTACCGACCCGCTCAGCCACCCCCAGATCAGCGACGTCCTGCACGCCGACGCCCACCTGTTCGATGCGCCGGGCAAGGTCAGCGGATTCGTCGACGCATGGCTGCTGAGCCTGGACCTCAGCCTGGTGTGGCAGCCCGGGGCACACCTGGTCCCGTCCACGACGTGGCGGCTGCTCGAGGCACGGGGCTCGGTCGCCAGCGGCGGCGTCTCGGCCTACGGCTCGCTGCGCGGTGCGGACGGATCGCTGCTGGCCGTGATGACTTCCCAGGGCCTCATCCGCTGAGTACTTCTACGATCATCGGCGTGGCAACCCGGCAGACATCGGCAACGCGGGCCAAAGACAGCGACCGCAACGACACGTGCCAGATCCTCGACAGCGCCTTGGCCGAGGGCCAGCTGTCGATGACCGAGCACGGCGAGCGGGTCAAGGCGGCGACGACCGCGACCACGCTCGGCGAGCTGCAGGCGCTGGTGTCCGATCTGCAGACCAACAACGCCCCCGTGCAGCTGCCAACGTTGCGCAAGCCGAGAACGCTGCCGATGGCCGGGAACGGCTGGGGTCTGCGTCTCGCGGTGGCCGGCGTGCTGCTGGTGCTCGGCATCGCGATCGGCTGGGGGTTGTACGGCAACACCCCGTCGCCGCTGAATTTCACGTCGGATCCCGGGGCGAAGTCCGACGGCATCACCCCGGTGGTGCTGACCCCGCCCAAGCAGCTGCACTCGCTCGGCGGGCTGACGGGTCTGCTGGAACAGATGAAGCAGCGGTTCGGCGACACCAACGGATACCGCCTCGTCGTGTATCCGGACTACGCGTCGCTGACCCGGCCGGACCCCGCCGAGGAGCGCCGCGAGCTGAACTACACCTACCGCGGCGGCTGGGACGATCCGTCGTCGACCTCGAAAAGCAGCAGTGCCGTCGAGGTCGACCTGAGCAAGTTCGACGCCAAGGCGGTCGTCGGCGTCCTGCGCGGCGCCCCGGAGACGCTCGGCATGAAACCCGAGGACGTCACCAGCACGTATCTGTCCATCGACCCGGCCACCGACCCGACCACCCCCGGCGCGCTGTCGGTCGACGTCTACGTGTCCAGCGATTACGGCAGCGGGTACATCGAGCTGGCCGGTGACGGCACGGTCAAGCAGATCAACTACCCCGGCTGAGGCCCAGTCGTTCGCGCGACGGTAACCCAACATTCGCGCCGAATATATCGGCGCGATACTATGGTGCGAGGTGTCGAAACGCCGTAACGGACGAGCTGCGATTTTCTGGAGGGGGTGTCCTCGGTGCTGGAATTGGCCATCCTGGGACTCCTGCTGGAATCGCCGATGCACGGTTACGAACTTCGCAAGAGATTGACGGGCTTGCTCGGCGCCTTCCGCGCATTTTCGTACGGATCGTTGTATCCGGCCTTGCGGCGCATGCAGAATGACGGGCTGATCGTCGAGGACGCTGCACCGGACGGCACCCCGAAGATGCGCCGGGCGCGACGCGTCTACCAGCTGACCGAGAAGGGCAAGCAGCGCTTCTCCGAACTGGTGGCCGACACGGGCCCACAGAACTTCTCCGACGACGGATTCGGTGTCCATCTCGCCTTCTTCAACCGCACCCCGGCCGAGGCCCGGATGCGGATCCTGGAGGGGCGTCGTCGTCAGGTGGAGGAACGCCGCGAGGGTCTGCGTGAAGCCGTTGCGCGGGCCAGCAGCTCGATCGACAGGTACACCCGCCAGCTTCATCAGCTGGGGTTGGAGTCGAGCGAGCGCGAGGTGAAGTGGCTCAACGAGTTGATTGCGGCGGAACGTCTGAGCCAGGGGCGCTCAGACAACACAGTGCAGCCCTAGGCAGAACCGAACCAGCTACGACCGGGATTACGAAGGGAAGAGTCGTCATGTCATCCAACGGAGAGGTGCGGGTCGCGATTGTCGGCGTGGGCAACTGCGCGTCGTCGCTCGTACAGGGCGTGCAGTACTACCACGATGCCGACGAGACGGCCACCGTGCCCGGCCTGATGCATGTGCGCCTCGGCCCCTACCACGTGCGCGACGTCAAGTTCGTCGCCGCCTTCGACGTCGACGCCAAGAAGGTCGGCTTCGATCTGTCCGAGGCGATCTTCGCGTCGGAGAACAACACCATCAAGATCGCCGACGTGCCGCCGCTCAACGTCACCGTCCAGCGCGGCCCGACCCTCGACGGCATCGGCAAGTACTACGCCGACACCATCGAGGTCTCCGACTCCGATCCGGTCGACGTCGTCAAGGCGCTCAAGGACGCCGAGGTCGACGTCCTGGTGTCCTACCTTCCGGTGGGTTCGGACGAGGCCGACAAGTTCTACGCCCAGTGCGCGATCGACGCCGGGGTGGCGTTCGTCAACGCGCTGCCGGTGTTCATCGCGTCGGACCCGGAGTGGGCGAAGAAGTTCACCGACGCCGGCGTCCCGATCGTCGGTGACGACATCAAGAGCCAGATCGGCGCGACGATCACCCACCGCGTGATGGCCAAGCTGTTCGAGGACCGCGGCGTGCAACTCGACCGCACCATGCAGCTCAACGTCGGCGGCAACATGGACTTCCTCAACATGCTCGAGCGCGAGCGGCTGGAGTCGAAGAAGATCTCCAAGACCCAGGCCGTCACGTCCAACCTGCAGCGCGAGTTCAAGACCAAGGACGTGCACATCGGCCCGTCCGACCACGTCGGCTGGCTCGATGACCGCAAGTGGGCCTACGTCCGGCTCGAGGGCCGCGCGTTCGGTGACGTGCCGCTGAACCTGGAGTACAAGCTCGAGGTGTGGGATTCGCCGAACTCGGCGGGTGTCATCATCGACGCGGTGCGGGCGGCCAAGATCGCGCTCGATCGCGGCATCGGCGGTCCCGTCGAGGCGGCCTCGGCCTACCTGATGAAGAGCCCGCCCAAGCAGCTTCCCGACGATGTCGCCCGGGCGCAGCTCGAAACCTTCATCGAGGGCTGACTCTCACTGCTCGCCGAAACCGACGTTTTGGTCGATTCGTCGCAGTACGGACCGCCATTACGTCGGTCCCGGCGACACGGTTAGATGACTTCGTGACCGATATCTCTGCTGACGACGAACTGGCCACGCTCGACGAGTTCATCTTCCTCACGGAGAACGCGCGGCAGGCCGGTGTCGACGCGGTACCCCACGCCGAGCGCATCGATTCCGGACCCATCAGCGCGCTGAAATTCGGCGAGGGGTCGCCGCGGGTGGTGTTCCTGCACGGCGGCGGACAGAACGCCCACACCTGGGACACCGTGATCGTCGGGCTCGGCGTGCCGGCGCTCGCCATCGACCTGCCAGGGCACGGCCGCTCGGCGTGGCGCGAGGACGGCGACTACGGCCCGAAGAGCAACGCGGTCGCGGTCGAACCCGTGGTTCGTGAGCTGGCTTCGGAGGCCTCGCTGGTGGTGGGGATGTCGCTGGGCGGCCTGACGTCGTTGCGCCTGGCCGTCGAGGCCCCGGATCTCGTGCGCAGGCTGGTGCTCGTCGACGTGACGCCCTCGGCGCCCGAGCGGCACACCCAGATGACCGAGGCGCAGAAGGGCACCGTCGCTCTGGTGCAGGGCGATCGCATCTTCCCCTCGTTCGAGGCGATGCTGGAGAAGACGGTCGCCGCGGCGCCACACCGTGATCGGGAGTCGTTGCGTCGCGGCGTGTTCCACAATGCGCGACGGCTCGAGGACGGCACCTGGACCTGGCGCTACGACGAGATGCGCAAGGGTGAGGGCTTCGAGGGTCTGTGGGACGACGTCCCGCGGCTGCAGGTGACGACGACGTTGGTGCGCGGCGCCAACTCGTTCTTCGTCAATGACGACGACGCCGCCGAGTTCGCCCGTCGCGCACCGGGATTCAAAGATGTCCACATCGTCGAGGATTCCGGACACTCGGTGCAGAGCGATCAGCCGCGCAAGTTGATCGAGATCCTGCGGGCGGTGCTCGCCGAGTAGCTCGGTTCGCCCCTGCCCGCGAGCGACCGCATTTGTCCGCGGTTTCGCGGTGTGTCGGCGGGCAGACACCTTCGTAAGTGGTGTTTGTCAATGGTGGTTGGGGTGGCCTGCCCTGGTCCTGGTCTCAACGTAGTGCGTC